>JBBDIO010000265.1:0-12257 GCA_040880365.1 Litorilinea sp. | reverse complement strand
GGGCCCCCGCCGCTCCAGGCGTTCGGCTACTATCGTCCCTATCTGCTTTTGCCCAGCAATTGGGATTTTACCTATGGCGGTGCGGTGAGCCACGGCTTTGTGGCGCATCCCTACGACGCCGGGAATATTGTGGTCTCGCAGATGGTGCGGGCCGAAAATGTGTTGGCCGAGGCCTTTAGTCTGGGCGAGGGCGCAGCCAATGCCAATGGCGCGGCCGATGACCTGGTGCATCCGCGGGCCGAAGTGGTGATTCAGGGCGGCGGCACACATCTTACCTTTGTCTGGTGGAAGAATCGCCAGGAAGGGTATGGCGTGACCCAGCTCTATGCGCCGGGGGGGTTCCGCGGTCTCAACTGGGCGACCTGGCGCGAGGCCCCCGTGCCCATCGATACCATTTCCGGGCTGTTTCCGCTCACCGACTATCGGGCGCGCAGTCTGCTGTGCCAGGAGACTGCCTATGCGCGCCGGGGCGCGCGTCCCGCGCCGGTCGAAGAACTGCCGGGCACGGGCGCGCCCGACGCGACGCCGACCGCCGGTAGCGATACCGAACTAACCCCGAATCCGAATCTGGACGCGCCGGACGCTGCGCCCGCGCTGCCTGCCGGAGATAGCACGGGCACGGAAACGGGTGTGACAGTGCCCCAGCCTGTGCCCCAGACAAGCGCCGACCCTGCTGCCCCTGCAAATGGGGAAAGCGCAAACACGGGCGCAGACGCGACCGGAAGCGCGACCGGAAACGCGATCGCGGAACCCCGTCCGCTTGTGGCGTTTGGCAGCCGCAACCTGGGTATCAAGTTTTGCACGCCCACGCTGCCCGCGCACCCCTTCTATCCCGAAGGCGTGGCACTTGCCTATTTGCTGGGGGTGCAATCTGGCGGCAACATAGGCGCGACCCAGGCGCTGGTGACGCCGGGCACGAACCGCGCATTCCTGGACACGGCATTGGATACGTCGCGGCTGGAAGGGGAGCGCATCAATGACATTGAGGCATATCCCACGGTGCCCGTATCGCCCGCGATGATGCGCGAGGGTGATTTTGCACCCACGACCAGCGTATGTGTGGAATTGACCGAAACTGAAAACGCGGCGCGCCAACGCTGGCTGCTCTTCACGCTGCGCTATCACGCCCCCGATATGGAAGCGCGTACCGCAGAACGGTGGACGATTGCCGGCGTGGCGGAACAGCCCCCGCCACGGGGCGGCATACAAGACGACTATTGCCGCGCGATTCTGGGACTGGATTAAATTTTCCAGGCCGAGAGATTTATTTACACAGAACCCTTGCAGATCCGATAAGCAGAGACGTTGCAGACACGGTAAGGAGCGACACATGGCTGTACGGCAACGCTATGCCGGTTTGAGCGCCGAAGAATTGCAGCAGCTCATGGATGCCGGACCCAATGATCGCATGGCCTTTTTGGGCGTGAAATCGTCCCAAAGGGCGATCGCCGAAACACTGGCTGCGCTGGCAAACGCCAATGGCGGCCTGGTCGTGTTGGGCGTCACAGGCAAAGGCGTGCCCCAGGCCGATGTGGACCCCGCGGCCCTGGCCGAAACAGTTGCCCAGGCCGCGCGCCTCACCGATCCGCCGCTGGTATTGCCCAGCCCCCACGCGCCCGATCTGGAAAAAGGCAAAGTGCTGGCTGCCGAAGTGCCTGCCGGTCTGCCCCATATTTTCAGTGTCCAGGGGCTTTTTCTCACCCGTACCGCCGGGCGCAATCGTCCGCTGACCACGCCCGAACTGCGCCGGCTTTTGCTGGAGCGGGGCGATGCGGGCTATGAGGCGCAGATTGTCGATGGCGCGAGCATGGACGATCTGGATGAGAAGCGCATCGTGCGCTATCTGGATCAGGTCTCGTTTGCCGCCACCGAAGACATTGCCCAGGCCCTGATTGCCCGCGGCTGTCTCACCCAGCGCGGCGACGGCGAATTGCAGCCCACAGTGGGCGGTATTCTGCTCTTTGGCCTGAACCCCCAGCGTTTTTTCCGCAGCGCCGAGATCATCTGCGTGCGCTACACGGGCAAAGACATGGGCGATGAGTTTGTACGCCAGGACATCGGCGGCACGCTGGCGGACCAGATTCGCCAGGCCGAGGCGTTTGTCGCCAGCAACATGCGCCGGGGCATGAAAATTACGGGCTTCACGCGTGAGGAGACCGCGGAATATCCCATGCCGGTGGTGCGCGAGGCAATTGTGAACGCAGTGGCGCACCGCGACTACACGGTGCGCGGCGAGGGTGTGCGCATCCTCATGTTCAGCGACCGCATGGAGATCTATAGTCCGGGACGCTTGCCGGGGCATGTGACGCTGGAAAATCTCAAAGACGAACGCTATAGCCGCAATGAATCGATTGTGGCAGTTTTGAGCGATCTGGGCTATATCGAGCGGTTGGGCTATGGTATCGACCGCATGATTACCACCATGCAGGAAACGGGCCTGCCTGAACCGATTTTTGCGGAGACGGCCGCGGGCTTTCAGGTAACGCTCTATTCGCGCACAGAACCGGCGACGGCCCGCGGTCTACGGGGCGGCACGCGCACGGGCGCACCGGACAATGCCGGCGCGGATGAACCCCTGCCCGCAGCCACGCCCCCGTTTCTCAATGAACGGCAGGAACAGGCACTGGCCCATATTGCCGAACACGGTCGCATTACCAATAGCGACTATCAGGCGCTCATCCCCGATGTGAGCGCAGAGACCATCCGCCGGGATCTGGCGGATCTGGTGGAGCGTAACCTGCTGTTGCGTATCGGCGAGAAGCGGGCGACGTATTATATTCTGAAGTAGGCGCATAGCCCTGGCGACGGGGTTTGTGCCAAAATCGGTAGCCAACATGCGGTTGGTGGGCGGCGGGCGTGCTATGCTTAACCGAGATTGGGCGCATGTGCGCACAGGTTGATATTTCTGCGGAATTGCATACGCTAGAAACCGTCGCAACGGGCGGAGGTCAGAGACATACGCATGGAAGTACGAGACGTTTCAATTATCGGGATCGGCCAATCGCCGGTCGGTGAGTTGTGGGAGCAATCGGCCCGCGCCATTGCCTATGAAGCTGTGATGGGCGCCATGCGCGATGCGGGAATTGATCGCGCGGATGCCCTCTATGTGGGCAATATGCTTAGCGGCAGCTTGCTGGATCAGGAACACCTGGCGACGCTGGTCGCGGATACGTGCGGGTTGTACGGCATCGACGCCGCCAAAGTGGAAGCGGCCTGTGCCAGCGGCGCGGCCGCGCTGCGCGTGGGGCTGATGGCCGTCGCCAGCGGCTTTCATGATGTGGTGATTGTGGCAGGGCTGGAGAAGATGACCGATACCGTGGGCAAAGATACGACTGCGGGGCTGGCATCGGCAGCCGATGCCGAAAACGAAGCCGCGCATGGCGTCAGTTTTGTTGGCTTGAATGCACTGATTATGCAGCGATATATGCATGAGCACAACGTGCCTATGGATGCATTTGCCGGGTTCAGCATCAACGCCCACCGCAATGGCGCCAATAATCCCAACGCCATGTTTCAGTCGCCAATCAGCCGCGATATCTATGTGCGTGCGCCCGTGATTGCCACACCCATCAACATTATGGATAGCAGCCCCGTGTGTGATGGCGCGGCCGCCGTGGTTCTGGTGCCCACAGCCCATGTGAAATCCTATACCCAGGGCAACCATTGGGGATCGGTGCAGGTGCTCGCCAGCGCGGGCGCAACCGATACGCTGGCTGTGCATGACCGGCGCGACCCGCTCTTTCTCGAAGCTGCACACCTGAGCGCGCAGCGCGCCTATCAACAGGCGGGCATCCAGCCCCAGGACCTGGACCTGTTTGAGCTGCACGATGCGTTTACAATTATGAGTGCGCTAAGCCTGGAAGCCACCGGCCTCGCGGCGCGTGGGGAAGGTTGGCGTCTGGCGCAGGAAGACGCGATTGGCATCCACGGCCAAATGCCCATCAGCACTATGGGCGGGTTAAAGAGTCGGGGCCACCCTGTGGGGGCGACGGGCATCTATCAGATTGTGGAAGTGGTGCAACAGCTCACGGGCCGCGCCGGGGCCAATCAGGTGCCCAATGCCCGGCTGGGGATGGCCCAGAATATTGGCGGCAGCGGAGCCACCATTATTACGCACATTCTGGGTAGCTAGCCTGCGCCGCGCGCACATTTATACAACTGGTTGCTATGAAATAGAACGCCGCACGGCCGGAATTCAGGTCGTGCGGTTTTGTGTGTCCAGGCTCAATCAGGGCCATTTTTACTGCCGGAAAAGCTATCAAAACCTATCAGCTACAGGAGTAGTACCCGTGGCGCGCGCAGTCGGCAAATCGGCGTGCAGACGATTCTGCCAAAACCTATCAAGCCGGCGATTTTCGGGATCAGATAGGAATTGAGAGCCCAAAACTGTTATGCTGCAAGCCATAAGATTCTGGTCAGCCAAGTTTGATCAAAGTTTGATCGGTGGCGCGTGAATCTGGTTAGATATTAAATACTGGCTTGTCGGTTTTGGATGGGTGCAGGATAGATATTGCAAATCTGTGTAAAGAGAAGTTGCTCAGACAAAATTTGCGCAGAGAAAAGTTGCAGAGAAAAGTTAAAGTTAAGGAGAGAGTGAGTTATGGCAGTTCCCATTCTGTGGCGCAATCGTAAGCAACGCTATAGCCTGGAGGGCGAAGTATGTCCCGCCTGTGAACGCGCCGTTTTTCCGCCGCGTCAGGTTTGCCCCTATTGCAGCCGTGCGGCGCGCAGCCAGGAAGCTGCGGCTCAGTTGCAGCAGCTAGAGTTGCGACATCTTATGGCATTGCCCCATTTGCACGTGCAGCCTGAACAAGCAGACGATAGCTGTGGGCAGGGTAGCTGTAAATTTGAGAGCCACGACGAGGGCAGTGACTATAGCGACGCCGACACAGAGAGTCATCATGTGGGCGATCACCACGCTACCCACCGGGAGAGCCAGGCGGCGGAACTGGTTTTCATGTTGCCCAAATCTCTGGCCGACTATCGCCGGGCGCGCGAAACGGGCGACGACTAGATTTAATATTCTATACCTGGATATAGCAGATTAGGCGGCAAATGAAAAACGGCAATGTAGAACGGATGAGTGCCCGGGAAATCCAGGGGCAAGGTGATCAACAAGGTGATAGGCACGGTGAGGGGAAAGCCGGGCTGGTCCCGTTGCAGGGGAGCGCGCTGGCGCTTACCGGACAGGGCGAGATCTATAGCTACAGCACCATGTATAATGTGCCCAAGGGCTTCGAAGAACAGAAGCCCTATACCATTGCGTTGGTGAAGCTGGACGATGGTCCGATGCTGACCGCCCAACTGACCGATGTGGAGCCGGATGAGGTTTCTATTGGGCTGCGTGTCGAAATGGTCACCCGCAAGCTGCGCGAGGATGGCGTGGAAGGGCAGATTGTCTACAGCTACAAATTTCGCCCGCTTTTCACACAATCCACGCCAGATTGATTGCCGATTCTGTAAGAAAAGCCATGTGAATTGTCGATAAATCGAGGCCAAATTCTATTTGGTTTAGACTGCGTGTTCTATCGCTGAAATTTTGCGGGGCGGGGTGTTCTCAGATGCCAATCTGAAACTGCCCGCCCCGTTTTTTGTAAACTGATACGTTCCGTATACGCTTCGTTGGCATACTCGCAATTTGCTACACCCGCACTTCACTACAATTGAAAAGATTATGTTCCATATTGGGTTACACCGCGGGTTTGCACAGCGCAGGGGCGTAGGATATATTACGCTGCGAACAGCGTCGAGCAGGTAGAATGACCGTATCCTTCGTAAACTTCTTGTCGCGTAGCGACACAATTAGCATAACCAGACTCAAAACCAGGCACGAATATCAACATCAAATTCAAGTGGGAAGCAGCACATGGTTAAACATTTGGGCGAGTGGTGCAGGCGGACTGTTCGACGCGGTTTGTCGATGGCAATCTTTGGAGTATTGGTGAGTGTGCTACTGGGCGCGTGTGCAACTGCACCCATCTCTGCGCCCACTGGCAACGCCGATAGCAACGCCGATAGCAATAGTGCGGATGCAACTGCGGCTGTGGATACGTCTGTCTCGGCGTATGCCGATTGGGACGCAGTTCTGGCCGCGGCAGATGGCGCAACCGTCAATTGGTTTATGTGGGGCGGGTCCGATGTGATCAACACGCATGTGGATTTGCGCGTGGGCGCGCCGCTGCTGGCCGACTATAACATCACGCTCAATCGTGTGCCCATCGAAAACACGGCGGATGCCGTGAATCGGGTGCTGAACGAAAAAGCCGCGGGACGCGAGCAGGGCGGCGCAATTGATCTCATCTGGATCAACGGCGAAAATTTCCACACACTGAAACAGGCCGATTTACTCTATGGCCCGTTTACCGAGCTGTTGCCCAACAGCGCGCTGGTGGATTGGGAAGACCCCGCGGTGGCGTTTGATTTTGGCGTGGCGGTGGATGGCTATGAATCGCCCTGGGCCTCGTTCCAGTTTGTGATGGAATACAACGCGGATGCGGTGGGCGATGCGCCACCCCAAACCTGGGAAGATCTGCGGGCGTGGATTCTGGCGAATCCGGGACGTTTTACCTATCCTGCGCCGCCTAATCATGTGGGCAGCGCATTTGTGCGCCAGTTGTTCTATTGGGCTGCCGGAGATGTGACGCCATTCCTGGGGCCGTTTGATGAGGCGCTTTATGCAGAAGTTGCGCCCCAGGTCTGGGCCTATCTCAACGAGATCAAGCCCGCGCTTTGGCGCGAAGGGCAGACCTATCCCGAATTGGCGGTGATGGCCGATTTGCTGGCGAATGGCGAAATCGATTTTGCGATGGAGTATGATGCGGCGCGCGCCTCCAACTACATCAACCAGGGTTTATATCCGCCCACCATTCGCACCTATGTTTTTACCACGGGCACCGTCGCCAATGTGAGCTATGTCGCGATTCCGTTCAATGCGGCGAATCCGGCGGCGGCGATGGTCGTGGCAAATTATCTGCTCTCGCCCGACTATCAGGCCACCATGAGCCGCCCGGATGAGCTGGGCTGGATGGTTGCCATCGACCCGGCCCGTTTGAGCGCAGAGGAACAGGCTGTGCTGGAGGCCGTGGCCCAAGGTCCCGCCACACTTGCACCCCAGACGCTGCGCGATGCGGCCCTGCCCGAACTGGCCGCCGAATGGGTCGCGATCATGAACGCCGACTGGGAAGAAAATGTCCTCACCGCGCCCTGATGCTGTCTCTTGAAGGGTAGCCATTCACCCCGCGCTGCCCTGTTGCGCGCGCTCCGGTCGCCATATTGGTGGCTCGCACCCGCGGTGTTGCTGCTGCTCATATTATTTGTGGGGGGCCTTGGCGTCGGGTTTGCCCAGAGTCTCAACTATTTCCCCCTGATCGGCCTCAACTCGCCCTCGCTCCGGGCGTATACCGCCATCCTCACTGACCGGGGCTTTTGGGCGGCGCTGGGCCTCACGCTCTACATCGCGCTCACCAGCACTGTGGCGGCGACGGCGTTGGCGCTGGGCACCGCCGTCGCACTGCGCGCCAATCACCGCCTGAATCGCTGGCTCACCTTTATCTATCAGATTCCCCTGCCTGTACCCCATTTGGTGGCGGCGGCAGGCATCGCCATGCTTCTGACCCAGAGTGGACTGGCCGCGCGCGTGCTCTATGCCACAGGTGCCCTGGAACGTCCGGATCAGTTTCCCGCGCTGATTTTCGACCGCGCCCATGTGGGGGTGATTCTGGCCTACACCTGGAAGGAAGTGCCGTTTATCGGGCTGGTGATTCTGGCGGTGCTCAAGGGTGTGGGGCAGGAATATGAAGAGATTGCCCAGACGCTGGGCGCCAGCGCCTGGCAGCGGTTTCGCTATGTGTTGTTGCCCTTGCTGGTGCCGGGCATTGTGGCTACGACCGTGATTGTGTTTGCCTTTCTCTTTGGCAGTTTTGAAATTCCCCTGCTGCTGGGACAACGCTATCCCGGCACTTTGCCGGTGGCGGCCTGGCGCGCCTATATTGACCCGGATTTGGCGCGCCGTCCTGAAGCGATGGCGATGGGCATGATTGTCACGGTGATTGTGGTCGCGTTGCTGGCGGTCTATCGACGCCTGGTGCGGAGGGCATGGTAATGTCCCGTCGAGTGTCGCGACCTGTGCGCATGACCAGGCGTGTGCTGGTGGGCGCATTGATTGGGGGCGCGGTGCTGCTGCCGTTGCTGCCCCTGCTCATCTGGCCTTTTGCCCACGGCTGGTTTTTTCCCGATTTGCTGCCCCAAACGTGGACACTGCGCACCTGGCGCTATCTGATTTCGCCCTCGGCCCGCATCGGCGAGGCGCTGTTCAATAGTCTGGCGATTGCCGCGAGTGTGGTCAGTCTGGCGGCGCTGGTGGGGTTGCCCGCCGCGCGCGTTTTGGCGCGGGCGCACTTGCGGGGCAAGTCGCTGATCGAATGGCTTTTCCTGGCGCCGTTGATCGTGCCGGGGTTGGTGGTGGCGATGGGCATCCACATCCTTTTCATTCGCTATGGGCTGGCAGATACGCACATTGGCGTGATTCTGGTGCACCTGATCCCGGCCTTGCCCTATTTTGTGTTGATTATGGGGAGCGTGTTTGCCAATTACAGTATCGAGCTGGAAGAGACGGCGCGCACGCTGGGCGCAGGCGCGCTGCGCGTCTTTTGGCATATCACGCTACCCGCCATCGCGCCGGGGCTGACGGTCGCCGCGCTCTTCACGTTTCTGGTTTCGTGGAGCCAGTATATCACCACGGTGTTGATCGGCGGCGGCAAAGTGATCACCTTGCCTATGCTGCTTTTTCCCTTTATCAGCGCGGCAAATCATCCACAAGCCGCGGCGGTGAGCCTGATTTTTCTGGCGCCTGCGTTTGTGGTGCTGGCGTTTACGGCGCGTGTGTTGGCGGGCAGGCCCGCGGTGCTGGGTGGTTTGGGGCGCATTTAGTCTGGACTCTGGTCGAAGCTCAGGAAGTGGCGGATATGGCGCAGGTATCGTTGGTGAATCTCTATAAAGACTATGGCGAGACTGCCGCCGTGATCGATCTGAACCTGGCGGTGGCGCGTGGTGAGTTGGTCGCGTTGCTGGGGCCTTCGGGCTGTGGCAAGACCTCTACCCTGCGCATGATTGCCGGTCTGTTGCCGCCGTCGCGGGGTGATATCCAGTTTGACGGGCGTTCTGTGCTGGCAATCCCTGCCGAACGGCGCGGCGCGGTCATGGTTTTTCAGAAGCATCTGCTTTTTCCGCATATGACGGTGGGCGAAAATGTGGCATTTGGGCTGAAGATGCGCGGCGAATCGGGCGCGACGCTGCGGCGCAAGGTGGGCGATATGCTGGGCATGGTGCAGTTGGCGGGCTTTGAAAACCGGCGCAGTCACGAGCTTTCGGGCGGGCAGCAGCAGCGCGTTGCATTGGCGCGCGCCCTGGTGATCGAGCCTGCCGTGCTGTTGCTGGATGAACCGCTGGCGAATCTGGACGCCAATCTGCGCCTGGAGATGCGGCGGCTGATTCGCACACTGCAACAGGCTTTGGAGATGACGACGCTCTTTGTGACCCACGACCAGGAGGAAGCCATTATGCTGGCCGACCAGGTGGCGGTGATGGATGGGGGGCGGCTTTTGCAGCAGGGCACGCCGCGCGCGCTCTATGAGCAGCCCGCCTCGCCGACGGTGGCGCGCTTTTTCCGCAACGAAAATCTGCTGGCGGGAGTGAAACAGGGCCTGTGTGTGGAGACCGGCGGCTATCGGCTTGCGGTGGACCCTGCCCGCGCCGCCCTGTGTGCCGATGGCCCGGTCTGGATTACGGCGCGCCCGGAACAGGTGCAAGTTCTGTCCGGTGCGCAGATTCCGGTCGCGGCGGCGGCCAATACGCTGCCCGCCCAGCAGGTGGGCGACGTGGTTTATAGGGGCGGCTATTCGCAGATTCAGTTTCAGCTGTGCGGGCAGTTGTGGACGGGGCATCTTTCGACTGATGCGGCGCGCGATTTTCCGGCAGGCGGTAGCGTAGAGACTGGAATACCGGCGGAGCCGCCGCTGGGCATACATCTGCCGCCGCAACACATTTGGCTCATGCCCCGCAGCATCTGATCCCACATCTGACCCCACGCAGCCAGGTTTGGCTAGAGATTGCCCCACTTCCGCATATCGCCGGAGAGCAGCCGGGGATCAATTGCCTTGCAAGTAATCCCAGATAATGCCATGCACAACCAACTCGACCGGCGCGTGATCGTCGGTGAAGATGGCCGCATCGGCGTGTGGGGAAAAGTCGCGGGCATAGGTCTGGGCGGTCTGGGCAAAGGCGCGGAATTCGGGCGGCAGATGCGCGGGCAGCGCGGCGACATTGGCATAGAGATTTTCCAGCGTGGTAGGCTGTGCCGTTGCGACCAGCAGCGTGTTGGCGAGTACACCCGGTGGGCCGGGTTCGTCAATCAGATAGACCGACGGATAGACCTGGGCGACGGTCGCCGCCAGTGCATCGACCAGGGTGAAGTTGGTATCGGTGCGCCCGATGTTGATGGCGAGCACGCCCGTTTCGTGGAGGTGCTGGCGGGTGAGTTGGAAGAATTCCAGGGTGGTGAGGTGGAAAGGGATATAGGGCGGGCGATAGGCATCCACCGCGATGAGGTCAAAGGTCGTGGCGGGGGGTTGGCGACGGAGCCAGCCACGCCCATCTGCCGCGATGGCGGTGAGATTGGGGCGCGCCATGTCGAAATAGGTTGTGCCGACCTCGATAATGGTGGGGTCCAGCTCTACACCGGTGATGGGCATTGGCCCATAGATGTCTGTGTAGAGATTGCTCACCGTGCCCGCCGCCAGCCCGATGAGCAGAATTTCGTGTTCACCATCGGGCAGGGCCGCCTCACTTACGGCTGGAGGTGTGCGCAGCAGGGGCGCGAGCAGAAAATAGTCCCAGATGCCCTGGCTCAGCACCGCGTCGGGATGATAAACGCTGTGGATGCCGATGCCGTCGTTGAGCTTGAGATGGTGTTCGGTGCCCCATTGGCGCACGACCACATAGTTATAGATGCTTTCCTCTTCATAGAGAATGGCCCCCGCGCCGTCGTCCCAGTCGCCGCGGATGGGTCCACCCGGCTGGGAAAAAAGGGCCAGCCCCAACACGGTAGCAATGCCAATCCACGCCACCCAGCGATGCGATGTGCGCAGGCTGCCCAGGGTCAGCGCCGCCAGCAGGCTCAGGGCCAGCAGATAGAAGGTCCAGCGGGTACCAAAGGTGGGAATGAGCCAGAGCACAGGCAGAAATGTGCCCAGGAGGCTGCCGAGTGTGCTGACGGCATAGAGCCGCCCGACCGTCTGCCCCGATTTCTGGTGGGGGGGCTGCCCGGCGTCTTCACGGTTTTGCAGCGCCAGGCGGATCGCCCACGGGCCGGCGACGCCCAGCAACACACCGGGCACGGCAAAGAGCAGCACGACTGCGAGCAAGGCTGCGGCCAACAGGCCCACCACAAAGCCATCCATGCCGCCCGCGGCCAGACGCAAGACCGGGCGACTGAACGCGGGCGCCAGGGCAACCCCCACCGCGGCCACTGTCAGCACGATGTCCAGCCCTCGACGGTGGGGATAGCGGTCGGCCAGTTTGCCGCCCAGCCACGCGCCAATCGCGAGATAGAGCAGTATCATGCCGATCAGCGCCGCCCACACAATCTGGTTGTTGCCGAAAACCGGCTCTAGCAGGCGGGCTGCGCTCAGTTCCATGCCCAGCGTGACGATGCCCGCGACAAAGACCAATCCATATAAATTTCGCATGGCTACCAATGACTCATCATTGTTCTCATCATTGTTCTCATCCAGTTTCGTTCTGATTCACTTCTCTTGATTTCCAGTTCGGTGTTATCCCGGTTGAGCGTTATTCTAGCTTGATGGCGTGGTGCGACATGGTTTGTCAGATCACGCTTAAAAATCTCATGGTTGCATAGCGCATTCTACCCATTATAATGGGAAAGGTCAGAAAAATTGGGGTAGGCAGAACGCCGTCCTCATTAAACCGGAAGCATTAAACCGGAAGCATTAAACCGGAAGCATTAAACCGGAAGATTGGCATAGCTGTGGATTCTGCACCGGGTTTAGAGGATTATGGGAGACAAGCGAGTCTGCTGGCGATTAGCGGTGATCGCGCGTCGCGCCGTCGGCAATATTGGCTGGCAGGCGGGCTGGCGTGTCTGCTTGCCGGGCTGGGACATGTGTTTACCGCAGAGTCAATCATAGAGTCGACCGTCGGTGTGTTCCTGCTTCTGGATTGGCTGATCACCATGTTGGCCT
>JBBDIO010000264.1:8558-12356 GCA_040880365.1 Litorilinea sp. | reverse complement strand
GATCGTGTCCGCACGATGGTCACCATCGACGCGGTGAACGCCACCGAATCGGGCTGGTTGGTGGTCCATCTGGATCAGGACGGACGCCCCGGCGCGGTCATTGGGCAAACCGCAGTGCCCACCGGCGATACCCAGAACGTGGTCGTGTTCCTGGATGAAGCAATCAGCGGTGAAACTGTGCTGTGGGCCATGTTGCATGTAGACGCGGGCGAAGCCGGGGTCTACGAATTCCCCGGTGCCGACGTGCCGGCGCGTATCGACGATGACATCGTCATGACCGCCTTCACCGTATCGGCCCCTGCTGCCGCCGTGCCGGAAATGACACCTACACCCGTTGCGGAAGCTGAAGCCGAAATGGCGGAACCCACTGCAACACCTGCCGCTGAAGAAGAAGGGGAAGATGACGAGGAGATGATGGCCCCCACTTCGCTGCCTGCCACCGGCGGCGGCATGACCGGCGCACCGCTCGCCATTTCCGTGGCCGCATTGTTCCTCCTGGGGTTGGCAGCCGTCACCCTGCGCAAACGCCGCCACCTGGTTTGATGCCGGGCCTGAATCAAACGGCCTGCCCCAACTCAATGGTTCAGTAAACACAGCGTCGGGTTTTGCCCGACGCTGTGTTGTTGTAAGATAAGCCTATTGCAGCAATCCATGCCCATCTGTATGCGCAAACAGGAGACTCAAATGCACAAACTGTTGAAACCGTTCGTATTGCTTGTGCTGGCAGCCATCATGCTGGCAGCATGTGTCGCACCCGCCACTGACACACCTTCCACCGACCCGGCTTCTACCGATGCCCCCGCCGCCGAATCCGCGGAAGCCGCAGGCGCGGTCCAGATTCCCGAACCCCAGGAAGGGATGTTCAATGTGGCATTCGTCTATGTTGGCCCCATCGGTGATGGTGGCTGGACCTATGCCCACAACGAAGGCCGCGTCTATGTGGAAGAAGCTCTGGGCGATGCGGTTCACACCGCCTATCTGGAAAGTGTGCCCGAAGGCGCCGATGCCGAACGTGTGATCCGCGGGCTGGCGCGTTCAGGGTTCGACGCCATTTTCACCACCTCATTTGGCTACATGGATCCCACCGAAACCGTGGCCGAAGAATTTCCCGATGTCGATTTCATACACGTTTCGGGCTATAAGAACAACGGCGCCAACTTTGGCAACCTGTTTGGGGCTATGGAAGACATGAAGTATCTCACCGGGATGATTGCCGGCGCACGCGCGGCCGCCGATGAGAACTATCGGGTAGGCTACATTGCCCCCTTCCCCATCGAAGAAGTGATCCGCCACATCAACGCCACCGCGATGGGGATGCGCGCCACCTGTCCCGACTGTGTGATGGATATCCGCTGGATCTTCACCTGGTTTGATCCCAATCTGGAACGTGAATCCGCCGAATCGTTGATCCAGGCGGGTGCTGGCGTTGTGATCACCGGCGCCGACACCACCGGGCCGATTCAGGTTGCCGGCGAACTGGGTGTCTATGGCATCGGCTACGACAGCCGCAACGCCTGTGACGTGGATCCCGACGCCTGTCTCACCACTCCCTACTGGGAATGGGGGCCGCAGTATGTGGAACTGATTGAATCCATGATGGACGGCTCATTTGTGGGCGACGATTTCTACTTCGACGCCGACAGTGGCGCGCTGGGCCTGCTGGGCTTCATGGAAGGCCAGGAACCGGCCCCTGGTGTGCCCGAAGATGTGATTGACGATGTGCGCACCCTGCTAGACCAGATGCTGAGCGGTGAAGTAACCCGCTTCGACATCTTCGCCGGCCCCATCCTCGACAACAAGGGCGAAATCATCGTGCCCGAAGGTGTCAGCCTCACCCAGTCGGACCTGGAAGGCATCAACGAAGACACCGCCGCGCAGACTGGGCGCGAACCCTGCACCATCTGCATGAAATGGTTGGCCGAAGGTGTGAACCCCGACGCCGACATTCCATAAACCGGCATTGGATAAACTGCCATTCCATACACTCACCGATATGCCACCCGCCAGCCCAGACCGGGTCTCCCCAGGCATAGTCGGCCCAGGCATAGTCGGTGGGTGTGTGAAGCAGGGTATATGGGCAGGCTGTCGCGCCAGGAAATCATAGGCGACAGCTTCCCCGCCCACGTTTCAAAGCGCAGCTGCACATTTCATTTCGCCGCCATTTCGCCGCCAATTCATTACAGTGTGAACCATCCATGAGCCAAGCCCCATTTGCGCTGGAAATGCGCGCCATCACCAAACAATTTCCCGGCGTCATCGCCAACGAAGATGTGTCCTTCGCCGCGCGCCAGGGTGAGATACACGCTCTGCTGGGCGAAAACGGCGCCGGCAAGTCCACGCTCATGAATGTATTGTGTGGGCTATATCGGCCCGACGCAGGCGAGATTTTCATCAATGGCGCGGCACGCGAGTTCAATTCGCCCGGCGACGCCATCCAGGCCGGGGTCGGCATGGTTCACCAGCATTTCATGTTGGTGGGGTCGCAAACCGTGGCCGAAAATGTGGTTCTGGGGCTGCGCGATCAGGGCTATTTCCTCAACATGGCGCGCATCGAAGCCGAAGTCCAGCGCATTGGGCAGCAATATGGTCTGCCCGTCAATCCTCGCGCCAAAATCTGGCAGCTTTCGGTGGGCGAACAACAGCGGGTGGAGATTATCAAATTGCTCTACCGCGGCGCGCAGATTCTGATTCTGGATGAGCCGACCGCCGTGCTCACCCCCCAGGAGGCCGAGGGACTTTTTGCCACACTGCGCGAGATGACCGCCGCCGGCAAGACCATTATATTCATCAGCCACAAGCTGGACGAAGTGCTGGCGATTGCCGACCGCATCACCGTTTTGCGCCAGGGCAAGGTTGTGAAAAGCCTGGACGCGGCGGGCGTCACCAAGCCGGAGCTGGCAGGTCTGATGGTGGGCCGTGAAGTGCTGTTTCGGGTAGAAAAGCCGCCCGCCCAAATCGGCGCGCCCCGCTTGCATCTCAAAGAACTCCACAGCCAGGACGACAAAGGCATCGAGGCCTTGCGCGGGCTATCGCTGACGGTCCATGCCGGTGAAATTGTCGGTCTTGCCGGGGTTGCGGGCAACGGACAGCGCGAACTAACCGAAGTCATCTGCGGGCTGCGCGCCGCCACCGCCGGCAGTGTGGAGGTCACGGGCAAACGGCTGACCAATTCGCCCCCCCTGCTGATCATCGAAGCGGGCATTGCCTATGTGCCCGAAGATCGCGCGGGCACCGGCAGCGCGCCCAATTTATCCGTCGCCGAAAATCTGGCATTGAAAAATTTCCGAGACGCGGGCCTGGGCGGTCGCTTCTGGTTCAGCCGCCGCCGTATGCGCGAACAGGCGCGCAAGCTCATTGCCGACTTTGCCATCGCTACGCCCTCCACCGAAACGCCGGTGCGCCTGCTTTCGGGCGGCAATCTGCAAAAGGTGATCCTGGCCCGCGAGATCGCCCAGCAGCCGGTCGCCACCGTGGCCGCCAATCCTACGCGCGGCCTGGATGTGGGCGCGACCGAAAATGTGCGCAGAATTCTGGTGCAAGAGCGCAACAACGGCGCGGCCATCCTGCTCATCTCCGAAGACCTGGATGAGATCCTGGCGATTGCCGACCGCATTGCGGTCATCTACGAAGGGCGCATTGTGGGCGAAGTGCCGGGCGATACGGCAAAGATAGCCGAAATCGGGCTGATGATGGCCGGCAGCGCACTTGAATCTGCCCCAGCATCTAGCGCACCCCAGCCGCCGCGCGAGGAGACCGCCCCATGACCACGCCGCCCACACCTGCACCGGGGCCGCCAGC
>JBBDIO010000264.1:0-8458 GCA_040880365.1 Litorilinea sp. | reverse complement strand
GCACCGGGGCCGCCAGCCGCACGGCCCTGGGGGCGCATCCGCCTCGAACGGGTCACCACGCAACCGGCGTGGCTGAATTGGGTTTCGCCGATCCTGTTGCTGCTGCTGGCGCTGTTGGCGGGCGCGCTGCTGCTCAGTTGGGTGGGCGCCAACCCGTGGCTGGTCTATCGCCGCATGTTTGGCATCGCATTTGGCTCGGCCTTTGGCTGGTCCGATACCACTGTGAAAGCCACACCGCTGATCCTGGCCGGTTTGGGAGTGGGGCTGGCCTTTCGCATGCGCCTGTGGAATATCGGCGCCGAGGGTCAATTGCTCTTTGGCGCGTATCTGGCAACGGGAGTCGCCCTCTTTTGGCTGCCGCCCACCACGCCCATGCCCCTCATGCTCACCGCGATGGCATTGGCCGGTTTTGCGGGCGGCGCGCTCTGGGCTTTGATCCCCGGTATTCTGCGCGCCAGGCTGAATGTCAACGAAATTATCACCACGCTCATGCTCAACTATATCGCGATCTTCTGGAACAACTATTTTGTCTATGGCCCGTGGAGCGAACGCGGATTCGGTCTCACCGCCCAATATCCGCGCACAGCGTGGCTGCCCCGCCTCACCGATTTTGGCGCAGAAATCCCCATGTTTCGCGGACTAACTGCCCACTTTGGCATCTTCATCGGCATTGGGCTGGCGATAGTGCTGTGGCTGTTGCTGCGGCGCACGCGCTGGGGCTTTGAAGTGAGCGTGACGGGCGACAATCCACGCGCGGCCCGCTATGCGGGTATCAACGTGACACGCAACATCATTCTGGTCATGGCGATTAGCGGCGGGCTGGCCGGGCTGGCGGGCATGAGCGAAGTGTCGGGCGTCGTACATCGGCTGCAAGAACGCTTTTCACCGGGCTATGGCTTCACCGCGATCATTGTGGCCTGGCTGGCCAAGCTCAACCCCCTCGCTATTATTCCGGTCGCCTATATCTTTGCGGCGCTGCTGGTGGGTGGCGATGCCATTCAACCGGCGGGTATTGCTCAATTGTTGCAAGGCGTGATTCTGTTTGTGGTGGTAGGCGGCGAAATGCTGCTGCAGTATCGGGTGCGTTGGGTGCGCTAGATGCACGCAGAAGATACATCGCTGCGACCTGGGGCAAGCTTGCGCCCACGCGCATTGCAAAGATCGGCGAGAGAGCTGGCGAGAGAGCTGGCGAGGAAAACAGCATGGAACTAGCGTTACTCATTACCCTGTTGGCCGCGGGCATCCGCACCGGCACCGCCATTCTGTTTGCTGCCATCGGCGAAATTTTTGCCGAGCGCGCCGGTGTTCTCAATCTGGGCGTGGAAGGCATGATGCTCCTGGGCGCGATGACCGCCTTTGGGCTGGCCTGGTTGACGGGCAACCCGTGGCTGGGGCTACTGGCCGCGGCTGGTGTGGGCGGCCTATTAGCGTTGCTCCATGCCTGGGTGACGATCACGCTACGCGCCGATCAGGTAGTCAGCGGGCTGGCGTTGACCTTTGTGGGCACGGGTCTCAGCGCGGTTCTGGGCGCGCCCCTGGTCGAAGTGCGCCAGGCGCCGCGGCTGCCCGCCTTCCCCATCCCCTTCCTCAGCGATCTGCCCATAGTTGGCCCGATTCTCTTCGATCACAATGTCATCGTCTATCTGGGCTTTTTGCTCGCGCCGCTGGCCTGGTACTACATCAACCGCACCCGCCCCGGTCTGGAGCTGCGCGCGATCGGCGAATATCCTGCCGCGGCCGATGTGCAGGGCGTTAACGTCTTTGCCCTGCGCTATCTCTATGTGGTGCTGGGCGGCGTCATGGCAGGCATTGGCGGCGGCGCGCTCAGCCTTGCCATCACCCCCCTGTGGGTCGAAGGCATGACTTCGGGGCAAGGCTGGATTGCGGTGGGTCTGGTCATCTTTGCCGGCTGGAATCCGCTGCGCGCCGCGCTAGGCTCCTATCTCTTCGGCGCGATCCGGCGGCTGCCGCTGGATCTGCAAACATTACCGCTTTTCCTGAGCTATCCGGCTTTGGGCTACTTTACGAATATGTTACCCTATCTCTTTACGATTATCGTGCTGATTCTAGGCTCGCGTGCGGCCATGCGGCGGCGTGCAGGCGCCCCCGCCGCCCTGGGTCGCCCCTATGTGCGCGAAGCCCGGGGCGCATAGACACTGTGTGCAGAAATACTGTGCACATAAACACTGTGCGTCCATTCTGGTGTCCCATTCAACTATTCGTTTCCGAACTTCGTTAAGCAGGTTAAATTTGTTACCACCATCCCATATTGCGTATACCTGGCTCACCCTGAGCCTTGTCCAGGACGTCCTGGACGTTGAACCCGACGCCGACTATCGGCTGGTTGCCCTGGCCGCGGTCGCGCCCGATCTCATTGACAAACCACTGGCGTGGGCCTATTTTTACCGCAAATACAAGTCCGCCGTGCTTTTTGCCCATACCTTGCTGCTCCATCTGCTCGTGTTGTGGGTCACCGTGCGCCGGTTTCCGGCCGCGCTCACCTACATGCTGGCCTTTGTGGGCCATGCCGGGCTGGATCGGCTCTGGTTCTTCCCCAATACGTTCTATTGGCCATTTCGGGGCTGGCGTTTTCATGTGTGGGCACGCAGCGGCGCGGATGAAGGCAAATTGCGCCGCGCCTATCTCTACACCTTCACCACACGCCCCAGTCTGTGGCTGTGGGAATTGGGCGGAATGCTTGCGCTGCTCTGGTTTGTGCGCAAGCATCGGCTCTATCGGCGCGAAAATCTGTGGCGTTTTGTGCTGACCGGCCGCCCGCGTCCGTGATGCAAGGATCGATGCCGTGATCTCCCCGCCTGCGTCTGCCCCCCCGCCAGTCGAGCCGGAGATCACCCCCGGCGAACAACAGGTAGGCCGGCGTGTGCTGGTCAACACCGGCGCATTGGCCGGTTCCAGCCTGTGGCGCATTGCCATCAGCTTTGTGCTGCAAGTCTTTATCGCGCGCCAGCTCGATATTCCCGGCGTGGGCATCTACAACGCGGCGCTGGCCTATCTCAACGTGGGCCAGGTCATCAGCGAAATCGGGCTGCCCAGCCTGCTGGTGCGCAATCTCGCCCAACACCCCCAACAGCGACGCGCGCTCTACTTCATGAGCCTGCGTCTGCAAGTGGGCATGGCGCTGGTCGTGTGGGCGGGGCTGGCCGCGTTTGCCCTCTTGCTGGAACCCACCAGCCGCCTGGCCTTGTGGATTGTAGGCGCATCGTTGCCCTTCTATGCCGTCACCTCGACCACCCAGACCATTTTTCGCGCGGCCGAACGCATGGAACTGATCATGGGCGTGGAATGGGTCATCAACGCGGTGATTCTGGGCATGAGCCTGGCCGTGTTGTTTGCAGGCGGCGACATTCTGGCGCTGGTCGGCGTATTGGTCGCCGCGCAAGCTCTTTCTGCCGCCATCTGTGCCGGACTCTTACAGCGCAGCGGGCTGTTGCAGGGTCCCCAGACCCACGCGCCGCTTGTCCTGGGCGAGCTTTGGGGACAAGCCATGCCCTTTTTCCGGTTGAGCATTGCCGATGTATTGCTGCAACGGCTGGATATACTTCTGCTCACCCTGCTGGGCGGCGAAGTCGTGACCGGCATCTACAGCCTGGCCTATAATCTGGTGCGCGTGCTGACCAAGCTCGTCCAGAGCTTCTGGCAGGCGCTCTATCCCACCTTTAGCCGCCTCTATCATCATCGGGATCGCAAATATGCAGTACTGGCACAGCTGGGCCTGCGCTATGGCCTGATTGCGCTGTTGCCCGCGGCGGCGCTCTCGGCGGCGGTTGCGCCCGATCTGCTCCCCTTCATCTTCTCCACCGACTATCAGGAATCGGCCTCGGTCTACCGCATTCTGGTTTGGCAGGCGCCCCTGCTTTTCATCGCCAGCTATGCCTCCACCCTGCTCATGGTGCAACGCCACCCCAAAGCCAGCCTGGTCATCGCCAGCGCCCACATTGTGACATTGCTCATCCTGTTGCCGCTGCTCACCCGCTGGGCAGAAGCCGACGGCGCGGCCTGGGCCTCGCTCATTGCGGGCGCGATGGGCACGCTGGCGGGGCTGGCTCTGATCCGTCGGCACCGCGTGCCCCTGGCCTTTGCGATAGAGGGTGCGCCCGGCGGTCTGCTCCTCCTGGTTGCGGCGGTGCTGGTCGGTCTGTTCACAACGCGCTTGCTGCCACTGCCCTGGCTGCCGGCGGCAGCGGCGGGCGGGCTGCTCTATCTGGCCCTCATCTGGCGGCTGGGCGTCTTCAGCCCCCAGGATATCCAGCAATTTCGGCGCGCACTGCGGCAACCGGAGAGCGCGCCCCCGCCAGAGTAGGCGGAATATTTCTAATCTGAATAGCGTGAGGGAACAGAACCTGCATTTGAAGAATTAAACAATCAATCTACGACTTTTTTAATTTTTCAAAAATACACAATAATACAATTAAATATCAAGTAAACATCAAGGCGGTAGCGATGAACCCCTATATCCCTGAAAAATTACCTTTAGATAAACTTGACCACGCAGGCCTCTTTCAATTAGTAGGTCGCGCCAATCGTGCGCTAGCCCGCTATGATGGACTACTAGAAAACATGATCGATCCAGAATTGTTGCTATCCCCATTTACCAACCAAGAAGCTCAGTTATCATCGCAAATTGAAGGTACACAAGCTTCCTTGATGGAAGTGATGGAACATGAAGCGGGTGACACAAAAACCGGAGAGAAAGGAGAGGACGTCCGCGAGATTATAAATTACCGGGTTACGCTCTCGCTTGCACAGGAAGAGCTAAAACGAGGCCCAATTACTCTGTTCCTTATCCGACAAATGCACAAAGAATTAATGGGTAGTGTGCGTGGACAAGACAAATCGCCTGGCGAATTTCGCAAGGATCAAACTTGGATTGGGCGCCCCGGCTGCACAATAGATGAAGCAACCTTTATTCCCCCCGATGCGTTGCAACTCCCCGACCATTTGCAGGCATGGGAAGCGTATCTGGCTTATCAGGATATTGATCCTTTGGTTCAGACTGCGATTGTCCATGCTCAGTTTGAGTTGATTCATCCGTTCAAGGATGGCAATGGGCGTATTGGACGCTTGCTGATCCCTCTATTCCTCTATCAAAGCAAGACACTTTCCCAACCCATGTTCTACTTAAGTGCCTATCTCGAATCTCATCGTGATGTTTACTATGACCGGCTTCGCCGCATATCTGCGGAAAATGACTGGAACGGTTGGATCAAGTTTTTTTTGGAGGCGGTAAGCGTGCAGGCAAGGTCCAATACAGAGAAGGCACGGTCTATTCTTAGTTTGTATGAGGATATGAAAAGGCGCATTGAACAGACTACGAATTCACCTTATGGGCTTCGCTTATTAGATACGATTTTCGCACGCGCCATCTTCTCGACAACAGACTTTATTAAACGCTCGTCAATCCCCCGGCAAACTGCCCTACCGCTACTCCGCAAGCTCAAGGGGGCGGGAATATTGATGACATGGCGTGAGTCGAGCGGATCAAGTCCTGAGATAATGTATTTTCCAGACCTTCTCGAAATAGTATAGATTCAACAACACGCGGAGAGGCATAGAACAAATTAGCGCATAACTTGTCATACAAAACTTTGCTTTCGTATGATTTATTCAAAAAAGTCATACACAAATGAGGATTGTGCATGACAAGTCATACACAAATATTCGGCGGTCTATTCTGCCATTTTGCCTACGCCCCACATCACACAGCCGGCACCAGCCCTGCATCCCACCTCCCCACCTCCACACCACACGCCCTGTTTTGGCGCGGAATTCTGTTGTCCGGTACAATCACAGCGTAATGCGGATGGATGCCCGCGCGGTTTTTGCGCGCCGCACGATTCCGCCCGGGGCACACACGCGACAACATGGGGTTGTTGCGCGCCCCCAGAGCGACCGGGTTTAACCGCCAAATCTATGCAACGCGCGCCAAAGCAACACAACGCATCATCGAGTAGCCACCCCGCAACCGAGACCCCGGCGGACCATCTATCGAGCCATCCGTCTGGGCCACACGCGCACCCGCCCCGCGCCTATCGTGTGCTCATGATTGCCCCCACCAGCTTTTTTGCCGACTATGGCTGCCACGTTCGCATATTGGAAGAAGCGCGCACGCTGCAACGCCTGGGGCATACGGTCTGCGTGGTGACCTATGCCAATGGGCGCGATCTGGTCGAAATCGACATTCACCGCACGCTGCCCATCCCGTGGCGACGTCACTACGAAGTCGGCTCTAGCCGCCACAAAATCGCGTTCGACGCGCTGCTGGGTCTCAAGACCCTGGAATTGCTGGCGCGCCGCCGGTTTGATGTCATCCACGGTCATCTGCACGAAGGCGCGCTCATCGGGCTGGTATTGGGGCGGCTTTTTCGTATCCCTGTGGCCTTCGACTTTCAGGGCAGCCTCACCGAGGAGATGATCGATCACCGTTTTTTGCAGCGCGACAGTCGGGTCTACCCGCCTTTGCGCCGCATTGAAGAGTGGATCGACCGCAACGCGCCGGCAATTTTCACCAGTTCGGCCCATGCCCGCAGCATTCTGCTCGATGATTTTGGCGTGCGCCCCGACCGCATTAAAATTTTGCCCGACTGTGTGAACACGGCCAGTTTTCGCCCCGCCGCCGACTTTGATCCAGAAGAATTGCGCCAGATGCGCGGTCAACTGGGCATTGCCGAAGATGCCCGCGTTATTGTCTATCTGGGGCTTTTGGCCGAATATCAGGGCACGGGGCATCTGCTGCAAGCATTTGCGCGGATTCTGGCCCACCACCCCAAAAGCCATCTGCTGCTCATGGGCTTTCCCGGTGTGGATGCCTACACCGCCCAGGCCGTTGATTTGGGGATTCGCCACGCCGTCACCTTTACCGGGCGCATTCCCTATGAAGATGCGCCGCGCCATATAGCGTTGGGACATGTAGCGGCTGCACCCAAACTGAGCCTGACCGAAAGCGCAGGCAAACTGCTCAACTATATGGCCGCGGCTTTGCCCACCGTCGCCTATAATACGCCCGTTGCCCAGGAATATCTGGGACAGGATGGCTATTTGGCCGAAGTGGGCAACATCGACAGCCTCACCGCCCATCTCGAAGCCGCGCTCTATCCCACCGCCGCGGCGCAAAAAGATCCCACCGCCGCGGGAATACGTCTGCGCCGCCGCGCGATGCAGCACTTTGAATGGCTCCAGGCAGGACAAAACATTGTGGACACCTATGCCGAATTGCTGGGCCACAAGCTGCCCCTGTCCACACCGGGCAAGTTTTCGACCGTGCGGCGCAGTGGGTCCGCAGACCCCCTGCATACCCCAGCCACCCCCACCCCCAAATGAGCGACCACGCCGAACGCCAACCAGTCCAGGACACCGCGCGCACTACCCCTCACATCACCATTCACACAGTCGATGCCCAAACCCTGCAATCGGCACTCGCCTATCTGACCACATGCGATGCAGATCTGGCGCGTTCTGTGGACACCTGGGGTCCACCGCCGCTATGGGCACGCCAACCGGGGTTTGCCACGCTGATTCACATCATCCTCGAACAACAGGTCTCATTGGCATCGGCCAAAGCCGCGTTTGATCGCCTGGTTGCCGCCACAAAAATGCTTACACCCGCAACCTTCCTGGCGCTGGACGACACAACTCTGCGCCAGATTGGCTTTAGCCGCCAGAAACGCGATTATGGCCGCGGCATTGCCCAGGCAATTTTGGCCGACACGCTGGATCTGGATGCATTCCCCGCGCTGCCCGATGCTACGGTACGCCAGGCCCTGCTCGCACAAAAAGGCATTGGCGCGTGGACGGCGGATATCTATCTGCTTATGGCGCTGGGGCGCGCCGATATCTGGCCCGCCGGAGATCTGGCGCTGGCCGTCGCCGCACAATCGCTCAAACGCATGGCACAACGCCCAGACCCCGCCGAATTAACTCACATTGCCGCGTCGTGGCGTCCCTGGCGCGCAGTCGCCGCCCGCATCCTCTGGCACGAATATCTCAATCGCCAAACGCGCCGATAAAAAAAGCGAACTGCCGAAGCAGTCCACTTTATCGTTTATCAGGATCGTATATCGTTTTATACGGGGCAGGAGTCGGCAGCCGCCACATAATCGTTGCCCCGTGTGATCAAAGTATGATCTACAACAAAGTCTGAAGCTTGGCAGCCAGCGCCGGCGCGGGCGGCTCGGTCATCACCGAACCATCGGGGAAGACAATCGTCGGCACGCTGCGATGGCCCTTATTCAGGCGCACCACCGTTTCGGCGGCATCTTCATCCTCCGTGATGTCAATCTCCTCATACGCCACCTGCATAGACTTCATCACCTGCTTGGCCCGCACACAATCACCACACCACGGTGTGGTATACATCCGAATTATTTCGCTCTGCAAACTCATCCCTAAGCTCTCTCACAAGTTTCTATTGTAGTTCGATAGACTGTAGTTCGATAGACTG
>JBBDIO010000263.1:0-12364 GCA_040880365.1 Litorilinea sp. | reverse complement strand
GAAGAACCGGATGCGTAGGTGTAGTGCTTTGGATTAGACGTACAAGGCGCGGAGTTGGGGAAACCCGGCTCCGCGTTTTGTTTTTGGGGATGATTCGCGGCCATGACTATCCAGCCCACAGTCTGGTCGTGCGTAAACCATCTGCGCACAGTTCAGGGTCGATTTGTGGGAATCGCGGGCGTGGGTTAGACTGGGACTGACCGAGCGGTCAGTTAGCTCTGGGCCTGATACGACACGACATGTTTTGTGGGTGATGTTTGTGCGTGCGTGGCCCCTAACAGCGTTCAATATAATCAAGATTTGGAGAATTTACTCGCTATGGATTCACTGTATGTGCCCCTGTTGTCCATTCATAACATTTTGCGGTGGGTTGTCGTCATTGCTGCACTCTATGCCCTATATACCTATATTACAGGCTGGCTGCAAGGTCGGGAATATCGTGCAAGCGATCGGCAGGCCGGGGTTTTCTTTACGATCAGTATGGATATTCAGCTTGTCATTGGCTTGATCCTTTACGGCGTGGTAAGCCCGATTACGCGCGCCGGATTCAGTGATTTCGGCGCGGCGATGACGAATTCGGATGTGCGCTATTTCCTGGTGGAACACATTTTGCTGATGGTGGTGGCGGTTGTTCTGGTGCATGTTGGTTCGGTGATGGTGCGCAAGGCCGTGGATTCACGGGTCAAATTCCAGCGTGGCACCATCTGGTATGTGCTGTCGACGCTGGTGGTGCTGGCCTCGATTCCCTGGTGGCGACCGCTGTTGCGGCTACCCTTTTAGTGCTGGCTTCGACACTGCTTTTACACTGCTTCGACAAGGTGGGGCTACTGCTTGCCAGTAGCCCCGTTTCATTTCCAATGTGTGTGCGTTGGTTGCGAATGGGGACGAATGCACTGGTTGTGGAGAATGGTTTGATTGTATGAGTTCAGATAGCCTGTCGAACAGCCGCACGCGCATATTAGATGCGGCCAAACCGCTATTTGTGGCGCGCGGGTATACGGCGTTATCGATGCGCGAGCTTGGCGCGGCAGTGGGCGTATCCAAGGCCGCCATCTACTACCATTTTCGGGATAAGGAAGCGCTTTTTTGTGCGCTGGTAGAACAGTCCATCGCCCAGCTGGAAACGTTGATTCTGGCCGCGCAGCGCGCCGGGCCGGATGCGCGTCGCGTCGTGAGGCAGATTGTTCACGACATTCTTGCGCTGCCCATGGAAG
The DNA here is from genome assembly GCA_040880365.1 of Litorilinea sp. Classification (GTDB taxonomy): domain Bacteria; phylum Chloroflexota; class Anaerolineae; order Caldilineales; family Caldilineaceae; genus JBBDIO01. The sequence goes on along the minus strand of JBBDIO010000263.1, from coordinate 11,150 downwards.
AACGGGCGATGATTCGGGTGGCGATGCAGGAAATGGGGCACATGAGTGAAGATGCCCGGCGCGAATTTTTGGCGCAATACAATACGCGATTTCTGGGACAATTGCACCGCGTATTTGCGCAAGGTATGGAGGCAGACCACTTTCGCACGCTGGTCCCCGAAACTGCGACGTGGACTCTGCTGGGCATGATGTATCCGCATTTTTATGCAACCGGGCACGCGCCCATGCGTGCAACCGGGGATGAACAGATTGACGCGATGCTGACCATCTTCTTTGACGGCATATGTCTGCCCCCTGCCGCTACCGATGTTGCTTCCGAATTTACGGATTTCTGATTCCACCGGATTCTCAATCCATTAAATTTTAAGCTTGCCTCGATGTTGCTGTTCCCACGCACAAACTGTAATCTCTGTGTCAACCACATATATAAACACGTGTATTTTGCACGATTGCCTGTGCTGCGCTGCCCACTGTCTGAGCATCGCAGTGCAAGCGCGTGTGGCTCTTTCCTTACTACTCCTCAAGGTTAGCCTAGCCTTCAGGCTAGGTCGATTCCCAAACCCCAGACCAGCAGAAATTCTCTTCCCATGCACGGTGCAGAGGGAGAGATTTTCTTTTATGCTCAATGCGCCGGGCAGATGAGGTGATTTCACCTTAATATTCACCTTGATTTTATCTTGATTTTCATTTGGCCCTGCTCTGGAGATGATGTGCCGCATGTGGGCTTAATAATTGATCTGGCGACTGTCGAACAGGTTTGTCACGCAGCGGGCGCAAAGATTGTTGATCTGCGAAATTCGGGCATGGCCGGGGATGACTCATCTGCGGCAGATAATCGCGAGAAATTGGACGCGGCCGCATAATCTGCCGTCGTGTATAGGAAATTCGGTGTGTCGGGCGTAATTTGCCGAGCACCATCGCAACTATCAGGGAGAGAAGCCAGTATGGCGCGTAATCAAGTTACCATCGAGGGCAATGACGCTGCGGCGCATGTCGCGTATAGGACATCGGAAGTCATTGCGATCTACCCCATTACCCCATTGGTCACAAGTTAAGGTAGTTGAAGGGCAGTCAAATTAAGCAAGTGCAAGGAATCGGGTTTGCGTTTGCGCTTGACAAGGCCGAACAGCTTGGCGTTATGGGCCAGCTAAATGACTGGGTTATCTGCTTCGCCACGCTGGAAAGCGGTGGTGCAGAAATACAAGCTGCGATAGACCATTTCCAACGAAATGGCGTTGAACGGGACGGCTAATGTATCGGCGACATCATCAGCTAGATCGACGAGCACGGCGTACATCAGCCAAGTAGCCCAGAGTTGGAGGGCGATACCATTGAAAGAGCCGACCCAGAAGTACGCAAGCCCGAGTAGGCGTTTGACGGTCTTGTAAGCGTCCTCGATGCGCCACCGCTGCCAGTAGAGCGCCACCAAATAGAGTGGCGGGAAGCGTTGGGCGTCCAGTTCACTGGTCAGGTAACGATACCATGTGCCTTGGTAGTGCACCTCGACCAGGCGCATGGGCAACTGTTTCTGGCCCAGTAGCACCAGCGAATCGCGCAGATTGGCGGCGGTGTGTAACACTTGCTTGACCTGATAGACGGCATTGGATTTGCTGCGTGTCACCAAGGTCACTTGGCGGTCCATCAAGTGGGCATAGGCACCGTAGTTGGTGAACCCTAAGTCGAGCAGCAACAAACTGCCTGGTTGCACAGCGGCCAGAATCTGTTCCCAGCACCGTTGGTCATGTGCCTGCTCATCGTCGGTGTACCAGAGTTGAAGCGGTAGACGGGAGGTCACCGTCCAGCAAGGCCATCATCGGTGCCACTCGTGGCGCGGCCAAGGGATGTTCCGGCAAGTCACGCAGTAAACCGACCCGCCGCACCAAAGCGTCCAACGTCGAACTATCGGCTGCCACAACCTGGGTGTACTGCGACAAAGCCCATTTGATTTCTGCGGGCAGTGGACGGGTCCGTTTCGACCACCGGGCTTGCATGACCGGCAGCACATCCAACAGGATGCGCCGGAACAACTCTGCCGGAAAGGTTCGCAATCGTTCCGCGCCAGCAAAGCTGGACCGGCCTGTTGACTCACCTGGAGCGGCGCAGACCAAAGTAACCCTTCGGTCTTCATCACGCGCAACGCCTCATTGACTGCGGCGAACTGTCGCCACACCAGACTGAGCACCAGAGCCACCATGATGGGTAACGTCAACGTTCGTTCGCGCAGTCCCATCTGATGATAATGATCCACCTGTGCCAGGGTCGCAGGATGAATGATCTCGTGAATGCGCTCTGCCGTCGCTTCATCCGGTGGTACGCTTGGGCTTTTCTGTCCACGAGCAAGCTGATTGGAGCGTGTATGCCGAACTGAACTTGTCTTTTTCTTTGTCATCTCACCAGCTTACTCATCTGCTGGTTCCTTGACAATTCTCATGGCGTTTTTCGCCTCACTTTCGTTCTTGACATTTCGCAATCTATCTTAACTTGTGACCAATGGACTTAACCACTTCCTATATGGGGCTGACATTGAAACATCCGGTGGTGCCTTCGGCCTCGCCCCTCTCCCAGGGTCTGGATCGTATGCGCCGCCTGGAAGACGCAGATGCGCCGGCAATCGTCATGTATTCGCTGTTCGAGGAGCAGATTACGGCAGAAAGCCAGGTTCTCGATCACTATCTGACCTATGGCGTGGATAGCTATGGAGAAGCTCTGGACTACTTTCCCGATATGGGTAATTACAACGTTGGCCCAGATGACTATCTGGAATTGATTGCCAAGGCCAAGTCCAGCCTCTCAATTCCTGTCATCGGCAGCCTGAATGGCGTTTCGGCGGGTGGCTGGACTGAATATGCACGCTATATCGAAGAGGCGGGAGCCGATGCGCTGGAACTGAACATCTACTATGTGGCGACCGATCCCGCGATGTCGGCGGCCAATGTAGAGCAGATGTATCTGGATACCGTGGCGGCGGTGAAGCAAGCAATCTCGATTCCGGTGGCCGTCAAACTCGGTCCCTATTTCAGCTCGTTTGCGCACATGGCGAAGTTGTTGCAAGGCGCAGGCGCAGATGCGTTGGTGCTTTTCAACCGCTTCTATCAACCGGATTTTGACCTGGATGTGCTGGAAGTTGTGCCCAATCTTGTGCTGAGTAATTCCAATGAACTACGCTTGCCGCTGCGCTGGGTTGCGCTCCTCTATGGGCGGGTGACATGTGATTTGGCGATTACCAGTGGTGTGGCCGGGCATCTCGATGTGCTGAAGAGTATGATGGCCGGGGCGTCGGTTGCCATGATGGCCTCGGAACTCCTGCGCTATGGGGAGGGCCGGATTGGTCAGGTAGTGGGCGAGTTGACCCGCTGGATGGAGGAGCATGAGTATGAATACATTCAGCAGATGCAAGGTAGCATGACATGAGTCAATTGAATGTGGCCGAACCCGCTGCATTCGAGCGTGCCAATTATATGAAGGTGTTGCAGTCGTGGAGGCAGGACCCGACCGGCGTGCTGTTGCGGTCTTGAACACCCATGAAATTTGTGGGATGCGTGCCGGGGTTGTGAGTGGGGTAGAATGCCACAGGCCAAAGGGCCTGAATAAGAAGTCGGAGAGGTGAGCTATGAACAAGCGCAAAGTGTTGATTCCGTTGGACGGCTCGGAGTTTAGCCGCCACATCGTCCGCGTTGTAAAGTCCTTCTTTGCACCCGAAGAGGTCTCGCTGGTGCTCTTCCGCGCTGTGTATCCGCCGACTGCACAACCCGAGGTTCGGCCGTATGAAGTGTTTGCCGGGCAGGCGGCCATGGGCGGCGGCTATGGAGCCTATTCCCAGACGATGGATGACAAGTATCAGAATCTGGCGAAAGAGCGAGAAACGCTGCGCGTCGAAATTCAGGATGCGTTGCGGCAAGAGGCAGATCGCCTGAGCCAGGAAGGCTATGAGGTCACGACGGAAGTTCATTTTGGAGATGCGGCCCAGCGCATTGTCGAGTTTGTACAGGACAAGCATATCGACCTGGTCGCCATGTCTACGCACGGGCGGACGGGGTTGGGTCGCCTGGTATTGGGCAGCGTTGCCGAACGGGTGCTGCGCAGCGTCTCCACACCAGTATTGCTCATGCGCACAGCTGTAGAGGAAACGCGCCAACCGTCGCCGGGTGAAAAGCTGGCGCATCATCTGGGTGATAGTCGCCAACTGCGCATCATCGCCGCTACCGATGGATCCTCGCTGGCCCAACGCGCGTTGACCCGTGCGGTGGAGTTGGTGCAGGCATTGCATGGCAAGCTTACTGTGCTCGTAACGGTGAGTGATCGCGATGGCGCGGCCCATGCCCAAAAGGTGATGGAATCGGTGTATGAACTGGTGGCGGGTATTTATCCCAAGCCCCACATCGAACCGTTGGTGGGCTATGCCGATGAGTTGATTTTGCAGTATCTTGCCAAACATCCGGCAGATCTGCTCTGTCTGGGTGCATTCCAGGATCGGGGCGCGGGTTCGACCACGGCGATTGGGCCGACTGCGCAACGGCTTGTGCAACATGCGCCCACGTCGGTGATGATGTACAAGACCAATCGACCTTCGGTGCGCAAGATTCTGGCGTGTGTGGCTGTGGATGACCGCATTGTGATTGACGTGGCCGCACAGCTTGCCAAAGCCCACGGGGCCGAGTTGAATATTCTGCATGTGATTCCGCCGGCTGTGGCTACCTATCTGTCGCCGATGGCTTTTTCCGAAATCGAACCGGCTTCGCCCATCGAGCTGCAAGCGATCCTCGCCCAGAACACGCATCTGTCTACCCTGCTACAGGGCTGGATTGAGCAATTGGAAGGCCAGGGCATAACCCAGGATGTGTTGCTGCTTTGTCGGGGCACAGTGCCCGAAGCAATTCTCAAAACTGCGCACGATGGGATGTATGACCAGATTATTGTGGGCAGCCAGTCGGGCTATGGGCATTTCCTGGGCAGCGTCGCCAACAGTGTGGTGCGCTATGCCGAACAATCGGTATTGGTCATCCGCACCCGTAGTGGCTAGGTCGATATTCGGGCGCCAGGCAGATCCGCGACCGGGGCGGTGGGCGGGCAACAGATTCTCCCACCCACCGCGTCAACACCGGACTTTCGGAATGGATCTACTCTCCACCGCGCGCGGCGCTTATCAGTCGCTGCTTTAGATCCCACAGGTCGGGCGTCAACGAGACGTGATACTCATGGGGGTTGACCAGCCGCCGAATCCCCGGGTCCAGCCGTTCGATATCCGCGGTGCGGTGGGCGCGTAGTTCCTCTAGCGGGGGAAAGTCTGCCACGGGTTTCCCCTGTTCAATGGCCTTTACCAGAAGCGGTTCCATATCGGAAATATGGGCGGCGGGCAGGGCACGCTGCTTGGTATGATCTGCCGGGTGCCGCAGCTCTACCACATCCCAGGTACGAGGATCTTCGTCGTGCAGGGTGAGCAGATCGGCGGTGGCGTTGCCGCGCTGGTCATAGATGCGCCAGATTTGTTTGATACCGGGGTTGGGCGTCTTGGCGGGCGTGTCCGAGAGTTTGATGGCAGAGTCCCACTGCCCGTCGGTTTCGACCGCGACCAGTTTGAAAACTCCACCCAACGCAGGCTCGCCCCACGAAGTGATTAGCCGCGTCCCCACGCCGTAGATCAGGCGATTGATCAGGTGATCGGCATCGACGCCATAGCGCGGCGCTTCGATGCTGATTTGGGTGATAATCTGCCAGATCACCAGTTCGTCCAGATCGCTGGAGAGCACAATACTGGTATCGGCAAAGCCTGCATCGTCCAGCATTTTGGCGGCAAGGATGCTCAGATAGGCCAGATCGCCGGAATCGAGACGGATTCCCAACGGTTTGTGCCCGGAGCGCCGCAGTTTTTCAAAGACGCGGATGGCGTTGGGCACGCCGCTCTCCAGCGTGTTCACGGTATCTACCAAGAGCAGGCAGTCGTCGGGATAGACATCGGCGTAGGCTTCAAACGCGCCCAATTCGCCCATGCCCAGCGTCATGAAAAGCTGGACCATGCTATGGGCGTGCGTGCCTTTGGGCGCGAGTCCCATCTGCCGAGAAACTGCGACATTGGAGGTGAACGCCGCGCCGCCGATGAGGGCCGCGCGCGCACCGGCGTTGCCGCCTTCGCCCTGGGCACGCCGCAGACCAAATTCCAGAATCGGGCGTCCGCGTCCGCTTTCGTTGAGGCGCGAGGCTTTGGTGGCGATGAGGGTGGGATAGTTGAGGAAATTGAGGAGTGGCGTTTCCAGAATTTGCGCCATCGCCAGGGGGCCTTGCACCATGGTGAGCGGCGCATTGGCATGGACCACGCGGCCTTCGGGCACGGCCCAGAGCGTCAGCGCGGAAAAGTCGCCATGCACCCGCAACCAATCTAAAAAGTCATCTTGAAAGACCCGCTTGCCCACGCTATCGCGCTGTCCGCGCAGATATTCCATATCGTGGGCTTCGAAGCGGGTTTGGCCCATCCAGCGCGCGAACGGTTCGAACCCGGCATTGATGCAATAGCCGGCCTGGTGGCTGCCATAATCGGGATAGCGCCGAAAAAAGTGATCGAAATGAACCGGCCGTTCGTGAAGACCCATGCGAAAGTAGAGTTGGGCCATGGAAAGCTGATATTGATCGGTGAGCAGAATACCCGGTGCGGGCGGTAATTGGTTATCCATCCGAGAAGATTCCTCCTGTCGCGGTGCGTGTTTGGCTGTCGCTATGCATTGTGGAGGGGAATGGCAGGCGTGTCAATTGGCGCGGGCCAAATGGCGCGATCACGCGCGATACATTGGTCGTGCACGCGTGCAGGAATTTGAGTGCCCGGTGGTATAATCACGCGGGGTGGTTGGCGGTGTTAATGCTGTCCATTTTGGTGGCCTGCACGCACCGATGCGCTCCTGTTGCTAAACGCCTAGATCTTTGCACTTCGCACATGTATTTTCCCTACCATTTGCAAACCATCAGGATAACCGCCGACAAATCTCGCAAAGCAAGCGCCGTATTTTATGGAAAATCGTAATTCCTTGCCAGAATCTGATGCAACCAGTGCCCCTGTTGTCCCGTTGACCGCGCATGTCGTGATCCAGCCCAATGGCCGTCAGGCGGATGTGCCCCTGGGCGCGAATCTGCTGGACGCGGCGCGGCGCATGGGCGTGGAGATAGAGTCTATCTGCGGCGGTCGCCAGACGTGTGGCAAGTGTCGCGTGTTGGTGCGCGATGGGGAATTTGCCAAGTTTTGCGTGCGCTCGGCCCAGGATCATCTTTCCGCGCCCTCCGAACGCGAGGCGCGCTATGCGGCGCGCGCCGATTTTGCCCCCCATGCCCGGCTGAGTTGTGGCGGTGCGGTGCTGGGTGATCTGGTGATAGAGGTGCCCCCGGAAAGCCAGACGCGCAAGCAGGTCGTGCGCAAAGGGCCGGGCATCGAGCGCGTGGTCGCGGTCGATGCTGCCATGCGGCTTTATTATGTGGAGATTCCCCCCGCAGAGTTGAAAGATCACCGTGGCGATTGGGAACGGTTGGCGCATGCCTTGTCGCTTGTGCATGGCATCGAACCACGCGCCGCAGATATTCATGTGTTGCGAGATTTGCAGGGGGTGCTGGCCGCGGGGAATCGGGCGGTGACTGCCACTGTGCTCGGTGGGCACGAAGTGATTCGCGTGCAACCTGGTCTGGTGGATACGCTGTATGGCATTTCGCTGGATGTGGGGACGACGACGCTGGCCGGGCAGCTCTGCAATCTGCGCACTGGGGAAATCCTGACAACTGCCAGTCGCATGAATCCCCAGGTGCCCTTTGGCGAGGATCTCATGAGCCGTGTGAGCTTTACGCTGATGCAGGAGGACGGCGCACAGCAATTGCACGCGGTGTTGATTGACGGGATCAACGGCTTGATTGTAGAGGCGTGCGCGCAGGCCGGGGTGATGCCCACAGACGTGGTAGAGATGGTAATCGTGGGCAACACCACCATGCACCACTTGTTGTTGGGCATCAGCCCGCGTGAATTGGGCGGTGCGCCGTTTAGTCTGGCCGTGCACGGTGCGCTCGATGTGAAGGCGCGCGATTTGGGGTTGCGGATTTGGCCGGGCGCGAATGTGCACATCCCCCCCTGCGAAGCCGGGCATGTGGGCGCAGATAATGTGGCGGTGTTGGTGGCCGAAGCACCCTATGAGCAATCCGAACAGGTCCTGATTCTGGATGTGGGGACTAATGGCGAGATTTTGCTGGGTAACCGCGACGGCGTGTTGAGCGCGAGTAGCCCCACGGGGCCGGCCTTTGAAGGGGCGCAGATTTTGCACGGTATGCGCGCCGCCGATGGCGCAATCGAGCGCGTGCGCATTGATCCGGCGACGCTGGCGGTGGAATATATGGTCATCGGGCGCGCAGAGTGGGTATCCAGCCCCAATCCGGGCGAATCTGCGCCCGAAAACGACGCGGCCGCGACTTCTGCGTCAGCGGTAGAGGGGGAGGAGACGCGGCAACCCGAACGGCGGTCGATGGCCGCGCGCATGATGGCCTATCAAGCGCAGCAGCTGCGCCCTGCCGGCATATGTGGATCGGGGATTATCGAGGCGGTCGCCGAATTGTTCCTGGCAGGTGTGCTCGCGCCCAACGGGCGTCTTGTGGAGAGCGCACATCCGCGTCTGTTGCGCGGGCGAGATGGGCGTCTCCAGTTTGTGCTGGCTTGGGGCCATGAAACGGTGAGCGGTGAGCCGATTACTGTCCATGCCGAGGATATTCGTGCAATTCAGCTTGCCAAGGCCGCGCTCTATGCGGGGTCAAAGCTGCTCATGACGCGGCTGGGCATCTCGCAGGTAGCGCGGGTTTCACTGGCAGGCGGGTTCGGTTCCTATATTGATCCCAAACATGCCATGATTCTGGGTATGTTTCCCGAATGTGGATTGGATTCGGTGCGCGCGATTGGCAATGCTGCGGGCGATGGGGCGCGTATGATCCTGTTGGACAAACGTAAACGGGAAGCGGCGGTGCGCGCAGCCCGCGAGACGCTCTATGTGGAAAGTGCGGTGGAGCCGGCATTTCAGGCGGAGTTTGTGGCGGCGCTGGCTTTCCCCCATGCCCGCGATGCGTTTCCCCGTGTGCAGGGCTGGCTGGAGGCGGCACAGGCCCAGTGGCCTGCCGTACGCCATGCGCAATGGGCAGGTACCGCCCAATCTGCCGGGGAACGAACGGATGCGGCGGCGCGCATCCAGCGGCGCGCCGCACGGGCACAACGCGGACAAAGCGCGCCGATCTAACACGCACGAGCCGATACGTGGGGCAATCGGAATCTTAACAAACTCAAGGAGAATAGCACATGGCATCACCCACGACCGCACCCAGGATGGCACCCTTTGGTGCATGGCAATCGCCGATTCTCCCCGGTGATGTGGCCGCGCGCTCCATCCGCTTTGGGGGGATTGTGCTGGATGGCGACGATATTTACTGGTCCGAAATGCGTCCCAACGAAGGCGGGCGCTATGTGGTGGTGCGCCGGCGGGTCAGTGGGGAAGTGCAGGATTGCACGCCGCGCGAATTTAATGCGCGCACGCGCGTACACGAATACGGCGGCGAGGCGTTTACAGTCTGGGATGGGGTCATCTATTTTGTGAATTTCCAGGATCAACGGCTCTACCGCCATGCAGTGGGTGAGACCCCGGAAGCCTTGACCGCGCCCGGTCTGCGCTATGCCGATTTTTGCATTGACCATAAATGGGCGCGCCTGATTGCCGTGCGCGAAGATCACCGCCCCGCAGATGGCGCTAGTCAGGATGCCGAAAACCAGACTGCCGAACCCCAGAATACTGTTGTGGCGATACCGTTGGCTGGCGGCGAGGATGTGATTCTGGCGCAGGGCCATGACTTCTACAGCACGCCGCGTCTGGATCCCACGGGCACGCATCTGGCGTGGTTGGCGTGGAATCACCCGGATATGCCGTGGACGGCGACTGAGCTTTGGAGCGGCAAGCTGTCCGAGAGCGGCACGCTGGTCGATGCGCGGCGACTCACCGGGGGGGAGCAGGATGCGATTTTTCAACCCACCTGGTCGCCCACAGGCCAACTCTATTTTGTCTCCGACCGGTCAGGCTGGTGGAATCTCTATCGCTGGGAGAATGGCAAGTCGGCAACGGTTCTGCCCATGCAGGCCGAATTTGGTCGCCCGCAATGGGTGTTTGGCGTGCCGACCTATGGGTTTGCCGACGCTGATCAGCTGATTTGCAGCTATACTCAGGATGGGGTCTGGTATCTGGGCGAACTGGAAGCCGCCACCGGCGCGCTGCGCATCTATGAACTGGGCTATACAAATATCTCCACCGTGACAGTGACGCCGGAAAAGGCGGTCTTTTTTGCGGGCGGGCCGCGTGAACCTGCGCTGCTCGCGGCAATGGACCTGGACACGGGTGCGCTGACCGTCCTGCGCCGTTCCAGCGATCAGGAAATCGACCCGGCGTGTTTTGCCGAACCCCAGACGATCACCTATCCCACCACCGACGGCAACAAGGGCCACGCCTTTTACTATCCGCCGACGAACGCCCACTTTACCGGGCCGAAGGGCGAAAAGCCGCCCCTGCTGGTGATCAGCCACGGTGGGCCAACCGGCGCAACCACGAATGTGTATGATCCCGCCGTGCAATATTGGACCAGCCGGGGCATCGCGGTGGTGGATGTGAACTATGGCGGCAGCACCGGCTATGGCCGCGCCTATCGGGAACGGCTGAATGACAACTGGGGGATTGTCGACCTGGACGACTGCGCCGGGGCTGCGCAATATCTGGTGGGGCAGGGGCTGGCGGATGGCGACCGGCTGGCAATTCGCGGCGGGAGCGCGGGCGGCTATACTACGCTTGCCATGCTGGCCTTCCGCGATCTGTTCCGTGTGGGCGCAAGCTATTACGGCGTGAGCGATCTGGCGGCCCTGGCCGAAGAGACGCACAAGTTTGAATCTCGCTATCTGGATGGGCTGGTGGGCAGCTATCCGACGCGCAAGGATCTGTATGCGGCGCGTTCCCCCCTTCATGCCGTGGAGAACTTGTCGAGTCCACTGATATTCTTCCAGGGCGACGAGGATGCCATTGTGCCGCCCAATCACGCCGAAATGATGGTCGATGCGCAGCGCGCCAAAGGTGTGCCTGACGCGTATCTTTTGTTTGAGGGGGAGCACCACG
>JBBDIO010000262.1:10967-12384 GCA_040880365.1 Litorilinea sp. | reverse complement strand
AATCGCCTACCGCGACACCTGGGGCAAGGGGGCGGATTCGTTTATTGCCATGATCTATGAACGGCTGATCCTGATGCGCGATTTGCTGGCAGAGGATGGCAGTATTTATGTGCATTGTGACTGGCGGGTGAACTCCTACATCCGACTGGTTCTTGACGAAGTGTTTGGCCGCGGGCATTTTATCAATGAAGTTGTCTGGAAACGAAGCTATGGGCATGGTGATGCTAGAAAAGCGATGGGTGCAGCACAAGACACTATCCTTTTATATTCAAAGAGTGATTCGTTCATCTTGAATCCCTTTTATCATGCCCATACAGATGAATACCTGACTTCCTTCTTTCGTCATCAAGATGAACGGGGACGGTATAAGCTAGAGAATTTGACATCGCCTAATCCAAGACCAAACCTCACATACTCGTACAAGGGATACCCGCCCCCACAAAAGGGGTGGAGAGTAAATCCCGACAGGATGGCACAGCTTGACGCTGAGGGTCGTCTTCACTTTCCTAAAAAGTCTGATGGAAGAATTATGAAAAAGGTATATCTGCATGAGCTTGAAGGGCAGCCGATGATTGATCTGTGGACAGATGTTAAGCCACTGTCTGCCCAGCATGTAGAGCGGACTGACTATCCAACCCAAAAACCCGAAGCCCTCCTCGAACGCATCATCCAGGCATCATCCAACGAGGGCGATCTGGTAGCCGACTTCTTCGCCGGCTCCGGCACCACGGCGGCGGTAGCCGAGAAGCTGGGGCGCAAATGGATTGCCACCGATCTGGGCAAGTTTGCCATCCACACCACGCGCAAGCGCATGATCGGTGTGCAGCGGCAACTCAAGGCCGACGGCAAGGATTACCGCGCATTTGAAATTCTCAACCTGGGCCGCTACGAACGCCAGCACTATATCGGCGTCAACCCCAACCTGCGCGCGGCCGAACAGGAGCAGCAACTGGCCGAAAAGGAAGGCGCGTTTCTGGAGCTGATCCTGCGCGCCTATCGCGCCGAACAGACTGCCGGCTTCAACACCTTCCACGGCAAAAAGGCAGGGCGTCTGGTGGCGGTGGGGCCAATCAACCTGCCCGTGACCCGCCTCTTTGTCGAAGAGATCATCCTGGAATGTCGCCAGAAGCGCATCAGCCGCGTGGATATTCTGGGCTTCGAGTTTGAAATGGGCCTGTTTCCCAATGTGCTGGACGAAGCCCGCAGCAAAGGCATCGACATTGCGCCCAAATACATCCCCGCCGATGTCTTCGACAAGCGCGCCGTGGAACGCAACCAGGTCGTCTTCCACGACGTGGCCTTCATCGAAGTCAAGCCCCACATCAAAGGCAGCACAGTGGCCGCGGAGTTGACCGATTTTTCCGTCTTCTATTCCCAGGATTCTGTGGCAGACGCCGAAACGACGCTCAAGAACAAG
>JBBDIO010000262.1:0-10957 GCA_040880365.1 Litorilinea sp. | reverse complement strand
AGAACAAGGGCAGCAAGATCGTAGTCGAGCGCGGGCAGATCATCAAGGTCAGCAAAGACAAGGATGGCATCGTCACGCGCGAGGAGCTTACCCAAAGCTGGACCGACTGGATTGACTATTGGGCGGTGGACTTCAACTTCGAGCACAAGCGCGAGCTGGTGCGTGTGCAGCGCGACCGGCTCAAACAGGGCTATATGCCCGGCATGGAGCAGCCCGAACAGATGGAATTGCCCGAATATGAAGAAGTGTGGACCGGCGAATATATCTTTGAAAACGAGTGGCAATCGTTCCGCACCAAAAAAGATCGCAAGCTGGAGCTAACCAGCGTCTACCACGAATGTCCACCGGGGCGGCGCAAGCTGGCCGTGAAGGTGGTGGACATCTTCGGCAACGACACCATGACCATCTGCGAAATCACCGTCCCTGCAAGCGGGAGCAAACGATAATGGCGCTCCATCCCGATTTCCCGGCCTCGCCCTATGCGCTTCTCGATCCGTCCATGCGCTGGTTCCCCGCCGACGAAGATTTGCGCGAAAGCAGCAGCGACAAGCTCATGCCGCCCCTGGTGGCCCAGTTGCGGCACCGGGTCAAAGCGTGGCGCGATAGCGGCTATGTGGGCGCCAAAGCCACCAGTTGCACCCTGCTCGACTGGTGGTTCAATCGCCAGCATCTTTTGCCCCAACCCGACGGCACGTTGGCCGAATATCAATACTACTTTGCCCAGCGCGAGGCCGTGGAGACCATCGTCTATCTCTATGACGTGGTGGGCGTGCAAGACAAGTTTGACCTCATGCGCTTCGACTCGTCGGGCACGGTCTCCGCGGGTATGTTCGATGAAACATGGCGGCGCTTTGTGATCAAAATGGCAACCGGTTCCGGCAAAACCAAAGTCCTGAGCCTGGTGCTGGCCTGGAGCTTCTACCACAGGCTCTACGAGCCGGATTCCACCCTCGCGCGCAATTTTTTGGTCATCGCGCCCAACATCATCGTGCTGGATCGCATCTACCGCGATTTCCAGGGTCTGCGCATCTTCTGGCAAGACCCCGTGATCCCCGACAACGGGGTAGACGGGCAAAACTGGCGCGACGACTTCCAGCTCACCCTGCATCTGCAAGACGAAGTGCGCATCACGCGCCCCACGGGCAACATCTTCCTGACCAACATCCACCGCGTCTATGCCGGCGACGACATTCCCCCCTCTGCCGATGACGAGAATACGATGGACTACTTTCTGGGCAAACGTCCCACGGGCGGCACGACCGCATCCAAAGTCGACCTGGGTATGATCGTGCGCGATATTGACGAGCTGATGGTGCTGAACGACGAGGCGCACCACATCCACGACCCGCGCATGGCCTGGTTCAAAAGCATCCAGGACATTCACCACCGCCTGCGCCAAAAGGGCGAATTTCTCGCGCTGCAAGTCGATGTGACCGCCACCCCTCGCCATAACAACGGCGCGATTTTTGTGCAGACCGTGGCCGACTATCCTCTGGTCGAGGCCATCTCGCAAAATGTGGTCAAGCATCCTGTTTTGCCCGATGCCGCCAGCCGCGACAAATTGGAGGAGCGTCAGAGCGCAAAGTATACAGAGAAGTACGCCGACTATCTGCACCTGGGCGTGGTCGAATGGCGCCAAGCCGCGGCCGAACATGCGAAGCTGGGCAAAAAAGCCATCCTCTTTGTGATGACCGACGACACCCGCAACTGTGATGACGTCGCCGACTATCTGGCGGGCCACTATCCCGACCTGCAAGACGCCGTGCTGGTCATCCACACCAAAAACAACGGCGAGATTTCCGAAGCGGCTTCGGGCAAGGCGCGCGAAGAGCTGGAGGAACTGCGCAAGCAGGCCAACGCGATTGATAGCCTGGAAAGTCCCTACAAAGCGATTGTCTCGGTGATGATGCTCAAGGAAGGGTGGGACGTGCGCAATGTGACCACCATCGTGGGGCTACGCGCCTATTCTGCCAAGAGCAACATCTTGCCGGAACAGACGCTGGGGCGCGGCCTGCGCAAAATGTACCCTGGCGGCGTCGAAGAATATGTCAGCGTGGTGGGCACGGATGCCTTCATGGAGTTTGTAGAATCGATCCAGCAAGAAGGCGTGGTGCTGGAACGCAAGCCAATGGGCGAAGGCACAAAGCCCAAAGCGCCGATTGTGATAGAGGTGGACCGGGAGAATGCCGACAAGGACCTCGACGCGCTCGATATTGAGCTGCCCGTGCTGTCACCCCGCATCTACCGGGAATATAAAAACCTGGACGACCTGGACGTGCGCGCCCTGGGCCAGCCGCGTGTGGCCTACCTGCAATTTAGCGCAGAAGAACAGCGGGAGATTGTCTTCAAGGACATTACCACGGGCCAAATCGCCCATTCCACCGTTCTGGATCGCGCGGGCGCGGCCGACTATCGCAGTGTGATTGGCTACTTTGCCCAAACCATTTTGCGCGACCTGCGCCTGTTCAGCGGCTACGACGTGCTGTATGGCAAGGTCAAGGCGTTTGCGCAGAACGAACTTTTCAATCAACCGGTCGCGCTTGAAGACCCCAACACCCTGCGCAACCTTGCCGAGCCGGCAGCTACGAAGACGGTCATCGAAACCTTCAAACGGGCCATCAACGAGCTGACCGTGCGCGACAAAGGCGATGCTGAAATCCGCGACACCATCAAACTGCGCCAAACGCGCCCCTTTGTGGTCAAGGATCAAGCCTATCTTGTGCCCAAAAAGAGCGTCTTTAGCCGGGTTGTCGGTGACAGCCACTTCGAGCTGATCTTTGCCCGCTTTCTGGATGATTGTGGGGATGTGACCGCCTGGGCCAAGAATTTTCTGGCCGTGCATTTCAAACTGGACTATGTGAATGCCGACGGCAACATTTCCAACTACTACCCCGATTTCCTGGTGAAGCTGCGCGGCAAGCGTGTGGCGATTGTCGAGACCAAAGGGCAGGAAGACCTGGACGTGCCCGAAAAGATGGCGCGCCTTCGCCAGTGGTGCGAAGATGTCAACCGCGTGCAGAGCGAAGTGGAATACGATTTCGTCTATGTGGATCAGGAAAGCTACGAACGCTATCGACCCACTTCGTTCCAGCAGTTGGCCGATGGCTTTCTGGAATACAAATAGCGACCGGCGACAAGACCGGCGCGTTCAGCCTTATTCCTCAGAAAAGTCCGCCGCCAGCACGACTTCCCAATAGGGGGCCAAAAGCGCCAGCTCGGCCGCGGCGACAGAAAGTGAAATCAAACGCCTCTCCAATATAGATGCGCACTATGGACGCGGCGTGAGAAATTCAAACAATTCGCTAATGTTTTCGATATGCCACACTTACAAGTTTACGCTAAACTGGCTTTGATAGCAGTGAGAGATATACAACTCACGACAACACGCGAAGATGAACACGCGAAGATGGCATAAGCAGACAGAGCGGCGAACATTCGGAAGCAGCCCTGTTTCCGGATTATAGAATAAAGAAAAAGGAATTTTGTTATTATGGGAAAAATTATCGGTATTGACCTGGGTACAACCAATAGCGTAGTGGCCGTGATGGAAGGTGGCGATCCCACCGTCATCCCCAATTCCGAAGGGAATCGGACCACGCCCTCCGTAGTCGCCTTTACCAAAGGTGGCGACCGGCTGGTGGGCATTACCGCCAAACGCCAGGCAGTTGTGAACCCCGAAAACACCGTATCGTCGGTAAAACGCCTGATGGGTCGTCGTTTTGATGAACCCGAAACCAAAAAGACGATGGGCATGGTCCCCTATGCCATTGCCGAAGGCCCGCATCACGATGCACGGGTATCGATTCCGGTGAAGGGCAAGGTCTACACCGCGCAGGAAATCAGCGCGATGACTCTGAGCAAGCTCAAGCGCGATGCCGAATCATATCTGGGCGAAGAGGTGAAACAAGCCGTCATTACCGTGCCGGCCTATTTCAACGACAGCCAGCGCCAGGCGACCAAAGATGCCGGCCAGATTGCCGGTCTGGAAGTGCTACGCATTATCAACGAGCCGACCGCAGCCGCGGTGGCCTATGGCCTGGATCGCAAAAATGACGAGACGATTCTGGTCTTCGACCTGGGTGGCGGCACTTTCGACGTTTCCGTTTTGGAAGTGGGCGATGGTGTCATCGAAGTGAAAGCGACCAACGGTGACACGCATCTGGGTGGCGACGACTGGGACGAACGTATTGTGCATTGGCTCTTTGAAGAGTTCAAGCGCGAGCAAGGCGTGGATCTCAGCCAGGATCGCCAGGCCCTCCAGCGTCTGCGCGAAGCTGCCGAAAAGGCCAAGATTGAGCTTTCGTCCACCACATCGACCGAGATCAATCTGCCCTTTATCACCGCAGATAGCAGCGGCCCGAAACATCTGGCCCTGACCCTGACCCGCTCCAAGTTCGAGCAACTGACCGCGGATCTGGCAGAACGCTGCAAGCAGCCCTTCCACAGCGCGCTGCGCGACGCGGGCGTCGATGCCAAAACCTTGGATGCCGTGGTGCTGGTGGGTGGTTCTACCCGTATGCCCATGATCCAGGATCTGGTGCGCGATCTGACGGGCAAGGAACCCTATAAGGGTGTGAACCCCGATGAAGTGGTCGCCATCGGCGCGGCCTTGCAGGCCGGCGTTTTGGGCGGCGAGGTCAGCGACCTGTTGCTGCTCGATGTGACGCCGTTGAGCCTGGGTCTGGAGACGCTGGGCGGGGTGATGACGGTACAGATTCCGCGCAACACCACCATCCCCACGCGCAAGACCGAGGTTTTCAGCACTGCATCCGACAGCCAGACTGCCGTGGATATTCACATTTTGCAGGGCGAACGCCCCATGGCGCGCGATAACAAGACGCTGGGTAATTTCCGGCTGGACGGGATTCCTTCTGCCCCGCGCGGCGTGCCGCAGGTTGAAGTCACCTTTGATATTGACGCCAACGGCATTCTGAATGTGTTGGCCAAGGACAAGGCGACCAGCAAGGAACAGAGCGTCAAGATTACGGCATCCACCAACCTGTCGCAAGACGAAGTGGATCGCCTGGTGAACGAGGCCAAGAGCCACGAGAACGAAGACAAGGCCCAGCGCGAGTTGGCCGAAGCGCGCAACAACGCGGACAACCTGGTCTATGTCACCGAAAAATCACTCAAGGAATTGGGCGACAAGGTGCCCGCCACCGACCGCGGCCAAATCGAAGAAACCATTGAGAGCCTGAAAGCGGCGCTCAACGGCGACGATGCCGCCAGCATTCGCGAGCTGACCGAGAAGTTGCAGCAGGCCAGCCACGCCCTGACCCAGCAGATGTATCAGCAAACCGCTGGGGGCGAAAATGGCGCGGCCCCCGAAGAAGGCGCCGAAGACGGTCCTGCCGGACAGCCGCGCAGCGACGAAGACGATGTGGTCGAAGGCGAATATCGCCAGGTCTAGGGCGCATATCGCACCGTATGCAAGACAGATAAACGTGTGAATGGGCGGGGCCTGGTGCCCCGCCCATCTTTCTGGAAGAACGATTATGCTCTATTCTTCAGATCCCTATGGTCGTCGCCGACGTATGCAGCCCACGCGCGGCGCGCAAGGCCCAACCCTGGAAGATTATCAGGCGTTGGCCCAGGCATATCAAGACCAAAAAGCCGCGCTGGAAAAAGCGCGCAAGCAGTTGGCCGAAACCAACCGCGAACTGGGCATCAAAGACGAGGCCCTGCAACGCCAGGGCGCGGATTTGAAACACCTGGAAAGCGAATTGATGTGGGCCAGGGCCGCACTCGATAGCCAGGACCCGCGCCCGGCCGCCAGTCGAGCAGCCTCTGGTCAGTCGGCAAGCGGACGCACGGGTGCGCCCACAGCCGATGGCGCGGCCAACGATATGCCCAATGATATAGCCGCCTGGCGCGAACGCTACTTGCGTCTCCAGGCCGAACTTGATAATCTGCGCAAACGCTGGGAACAACGTTTCGAGACCGAAAGCACCGAGGCGCGTCACCAGATTCTGCGCGATATGCTGCCGTTGGCCGACCATCTGGAGCTGGCAATTCGCCACGGCGGTAGCTTGCAAGAAGGCGAAGGCCGTGAATTCCTGCGCAACGTTGAAGCGACGCTGCGCGCGTTTCTCGATACGTTGCAACGCTATCAGGTGCAGCCCATCGACGCGCTGGGGCAAACCTTCGATCCCGAAATCCATGAAGCTATGGGCCAGATTCACGAAGAAGGCGCGCCGCCCAATACAGTGGTACAGGTGGTGCAGACCGGCTATCGCGAAGGCGAACGGCTGTTGCGTCCGGCACGCGTGCTCATCAGCCAGGATGTGCCAGGCCCAGACGGCAACGCGAACGCGGCGAATGGTATGCAGAGTCGGTAGCAGGCCGAAACAACAGGTGGGTAGACGAGCAGGGTGAAAGACGCAAATGGACTATAAAGATTATTATGAGACGCTGGGCGTAGCTAAAAACGCCGACGACAAGGAAATTAAACGCGCGTTCCGCAAGCTCGCGCAACAATATCACCCAGACAAAAACCCGGGCAATGCCGAGGCCGAACGCCGTTTCAAAGAAATCAACGAGGCCTATACGGTCTTGTCCGATGGCGAGAAGCGCAAAAAATATGACCGCTTCGGCTCGCAGTGGGAGCAATATTCCCGCACCGGCGGACGGCCCGAAGATTTTGACTGGGGTGGCTGGGCGACACCGGGCGGACGTCCGGGGCGCGGCGGCCAGACGCGCACGGTTACGCCCGAAGAATTCGAGCAAATGTTTGGCGGCGCGGGTGGATTTTCTACCTTTTTCGATACGCTCTTTGGCGGGAATATGGGCGGTGCCAGTATGGGCGGTGGGCGCGCCACCGGCCCCCAATATCGTACGCGCCAGATGCACACCGATCCGCGCAGCGATCCCCGCTATGGCTTTGGCAGCGAAGCCCGCTCGGCGCAAAAAGCCGCCACCCTCGAAGCGCCCGTCGAGGTAACGCTCGAAGAAGCCTTTGCCGGGACAATGCGCATGTTGCAAAGCGAAGACGGCAAACGGCTGGAAGTCAACATCCCCAAGGGTGTGGATACCGGCTCGCGGGTGCGTATGCGCGGCGGCGCGGGCGGCGAGGATATCTTCCTCAAGATCACCGTGAAGCCCCACGCCACCCTGAGCCGCGAGGGCAACAATCTGCGCGTCAAAGTGCCGGTAGATTTCTATACTGCGGTATTGGGCGGCGAAGTCGAAGTGCCCACGCTGGAACGCGCGGTCGTGCTCACCATTCCTGCCGGGACGCAAAACGGCAAGACCTTCCGCCTGCGCAATCTGGGGATGCCCCTGTTGCGCTCCCCCGACACCCGCGGCGATTTGCTGGCCGAGGTGGAAATCCAGATGCCCACCGAAATCAGCGAAGAAGAACGCAAGCTGTTCGAAGAACTGCGCGCCCTGCGCCAAAAGGCAACTTCGTAGCTGGTAATTTGTACTATAATGACGTAGATTCGCTTCAAGTTTCTGGCAATCAATGTAGCTCTGGTCGCCGAGCAGCTTGCCGGCCAGACGCTGGGCCAGAGGGGGCACCGGTTTACGCTCATTCACATTACCGGGATGAGTTGCTGGTCTGTCAACTCACCCCGGTCGTTGGTTACCAAATAAAGCTTAAAACTGTAGCCCCTGACCACGCTGGTTTTGCCGTGAGCCGGTAGATATGCACGTAGTCTCGATAGCTGCTATTGTTGAAAGGAATCCCCCCATGCGAGTCTATTTACACTTGGTTGCCATCACTCTTGCCAGTCTAGCCTTGACGGGCTGCGGCTCCTCGTCCACGCCCGAACCGACCAATACGCCCACCAGTGCGCCTATTCTCGTTCCTACCAACACCCCAGCCCCCACAACGCCAGATCCTACTGCGGAGCTAACAACCGCGCCTGCGCTGCTCGTCCAACCCGAAACCGCCCAACAACCCGAACCGGCAACTCAAGACATCGAGGAACCCAGTGCGCCCCCTGTCCCGGTAACCACTGCGGCCCAGAGCGCAAATCTGCGCGGCGGCCCCGGTACGGACTATGACGTGGTAGGCGGTGTGACCGCCGGCCAGGCGCTTGAGGTAACCCACACCAACACCGCTGGCGACTGGTATCGCCTGGCATCCGGGGCGTGGATATTTGGCACACTTGTTAGCAATGCGCCCGGTGATCCGCCGGTGACCACGGATTACCCGGCACTACCCGCCCCAATCCAGCCGGTGGCCGAGCCACAGGCACCAGAACAGCCCGCAGAACCTATGGCCGCCCCACCACTACCACCCCCCGCAGGTGCCAACGTTCGGTGCGAAACTTTTGGAGCGGACGAGCTTTGCGTATGGGTATCCAATGCCTCTCCTCCCATTAGCACGGATGTAGTGGTGTATGCTCGTTATAGCGTGAATGGCGTATCCGCCACTGGTCAGGCAATGCGGGCAATCTGGAGATACAAGACCACTTCGCCTGAATGCAGTGGCACAACCAATGGGGAGGGTGTGGCTCAGTGCTCTCGGAATATCGGTCGCCCATCCGCTGGACACCAGGTGAACATTGCGGTAACCATTGCGGGCCGAACTGTAGTAACACATTTCACTCCCTGATAAAAAGTGGGGCAAAGGTATTGGCAGGGTTTTTTGTCTCTGCCGTCCCCGTCACATAGATAGGGCTTGCCCACGCCATCTGACCATCGACTTGCACCGCCTTGACCCAATAGGGCGTGCGCGTGTCTGCGGGCGGGCGCACGGTCTGAGTCAATTCCAGGCGCAAATCGGTCACGCTTTCGGGATAGCGTTGCACGGTCAGCGCCATATCCAGCCCGCCAAAATCCACAGTTTTACCCGCGCCAACCCGCGCCAGTTCGGTCAGGTCAAATTCGGCGGTGCCCGCGGTCGAAGTAAAAATCAGCCGTCCGGCAGAGGGTGCATCGAGCCACAGATCCAACCCATCCAGATCGCCGGTGGTTGCGCTGCGAAAACGCACATGTGCGTCATCCTGCGCCACGATACCATCGCTATACGAATCAAAAGCCACCGGCTGCGCAGCGGTCAGCTTCGCCCCGACCACGCGCACCTCACCATCCCAGGTGACGCGCCGGCCTCGCCCGCGCATACGCGAGCCTTGCCACAACACCCGCACCCGGCGTGATGATATGCTTGCCGCGTCCTGCCCCACTGTCTGCCCCTCTGTCTGCCCCTCTGTCGATCCAAACGCGGCGGCGCGCACGGTCTTAATCGGCGTCATCCCCGCATAGAGCGTCAGCGATTCCAGCGGACCACAGCCCGTCACCGTCGCCGCTACATGCAGCGAATCCACCGCGCCGGGCACCACATCGCCCATGAGATAACTGGCGCCCGCGGGTGTCTGTGTAGGCACCTGTGCGCCCCACTCCACCAATATACGCGCACCGCTGGTTCCATAACAGTGGCGCGCGGCCAGCGCATCCCAAATCGCCGCGCGCGTCTTTTCCGCAGCCAGCACACAGGTCAGCCCGCCGCGGATGCCAAATTCACCCGCGCCCGGCCCTTCCGCACCGGGACGTCCTTTGTGGCCGTCGCTGTTGCACATCACCCCTACCACATGCCCACCGGCAAACGCGTCGGCCAACATCCACTCGAACACGCCCCAGCACGAAACCACCTCTACCAGAGGACCCAACTCGGCATCGAAATAGCGGCGAATGTCGGCATAGCGTCCCCCCACGTGCGCACCCAACAACACATCTTCGGGGGCAACGTGTTCGCGCACGCGCCGAAAAAGTTCATCGGCGGGATGGGCCGGACTGTAGACATCTTCGGCCACATGGGGAATCTGCCAATGGCTGGAGCGCATAATCGGCAGGCCTTCGCGGCGGAAAAACACGTTGCGATCGCCACCGGCGGGCGTGTTCGCCGACCACTCATAGCCGGGAAAGACCACGAATTCGCCGTCGCGGTGAAATTTGCGCACCGTTTCGTTCAAATGTTGCCAATACGCATCATCAATCTGAAAATCGTTGCCCTGATGGCTGGCAAAATCCAGGCGCGCCACATCGCGGCCAAAGCGGAAATACTCATCTTCATCGCCCGTGCCGACTGTGCCTGCGCTCTGGGCATGGAGATCGCCCCACCAGTGACGCAAGGCAGGCGGTGCGCTAGACTGCGTGGCAGATGGGGCAGCCACAAAATTCACCGGATTGCTAGCGGCGCGCAAGAGGCCGCGCTCGGTCTGCGCCTCTACCTGCACGCGCCCCAGCGCGGGTGCATAGGCAACACACTGCCCGGCGGCTATTTGCACCGCAGATGCGGCTTCGTCTGCCAACGGCTTCCACGAAAAGGCCAAATCTGCCGGCGCGGGCGTGGGATTGCCCCACTGATCCTCGCCTTTTACAAAAATCGGCGTCGGCGCGCCCACCTCTGCTTCACTGGGCAGCAAGCAGACCAACGCCACCGGCGACCCGGCTACCACTGGAAATTTGGGCGAAGTAGGCAAAGGCAGCGCACGGCTGGCATTGGTGGGATCGACCAGAATACGGAATTCATGGGCCGATTCCTGAAAGGTCTGGGCGCGGATACCGGGCGCACCCTGGCTGCGGTCGCCCAGCACAATGGTGACTACATCGCCCGACGCCAGACTGCCGTCATAGACGTCAATCACCAGACATTTCATCCAGGGGCGTTCGTGGGCCTTGGTGTGATAATAGGGGCGCAGGCGCGCCGCGCCGTTGGTGGTGACGGTGGTATAGCCCGACGCGTCTGGGCGGTCGAACTGGGGCACTTCCCAATCAGCGGCGAACCGCTGGGCCAGCTTGATGGTGCCGCCCTCATCAATGCCATAGGATCCGACCGTCAGGGTCAGCGTCCACTGGCCCATGCTGCCTGCCACTACGGGGACATGCGGTTGCAGAGAAACCGTGCCCAGGCGTTCTGATAATTGCTCCATTTGCCTCAATTTCTAACTTGAGAACCTAGTCACATATCACTTTGGTTCACGGGTAGGGCACGAAGCGGAATGGGATGGGA
>JBBDIO010000261.1:0-12384 GCA_040880365.1 Litorilinea sp. | reverse complement strand
GAGATCAAAGCGCGTAGCAAAAGCCGACGCGCCGCTCACATCGCCCGCCTGGAGCAATTCCAAAAAGCGAGCCAGCGAGGTCAGGGGTGTGGGCGTCACGTTCGCAACCTGCATGTTATAGCCCGGCTCCACCACCCCCGCCAGATCCAGCGCGCCTTCTACCGTGATATAGCGCCAGCGCGTAGTGGCCCATTGGCGGGCAAAGGGTGACTGCTCGCGGATGGTATCTGCCACGCCCACTTGTTCCCGCAAATCGAAACCCCGGTCCAACGGCGCGTCGATCTCGATATCGGGCAGCACCGACGCTTCGGTATCCACCAGCCGAATCTCACTGCCGGCTGCGCGCTGCGTCCAGAAAGGCGCCTGACCACTGGCCCACAGGCGGGCAAAGGGTGCGCCGGGCTGCGCTTGGGTCAACACATGCGCGCTGGGGCGAGGATAGGCGTCGGGATGCTCGATCAAAAGTAGATGAAATCGCCCAATATAGTCCTGGCGCAAGACGCCGTGGCTGATACCACTATAAAAGCGGCTATAGTCATAGCCATTGCTCGTGGCCGAAAGCTCATCCAGCAACAACTGACTGCGAATGCGGTTAAAGTCGTTTGGCTCGCGCCAGAACAGCATGGGCAGAGCCTGATCCTGGGGCGTGCGCGGCACGACAAACGCGGCCCAGGCCGGGCCTTGAATGTGAAAATGGGCCGCGGGCACAAAGATCAGACCCTGTTCCTGGGCCAGGCGGCGGATGAGCGCCTGGGCACGCGGTGCGGAAAAATCGCTGATCGCGAGTTCATTCAGCGCCTGGAGGGTGACCGTCTGGAAACGGTCGGCCCATTCCTGGGGCGAAGCGGGCGTGGTTGTGGGGGTCGGGGAGAGCGTCGGGGTGGGCGAAAGGGTCGGCGTCGGTGTAGAAGTGGGTGTCGCGGTATCAGTCGGTGTGGGCGAAGGCGCAGGTGTGCCGGTATTCGTAGGCAGCATCACCACCATCTCCGGTGTGGGCGTCGCCGCCACCCCTGGCCCCGTTGTGGCCCCTGTCGCATCCCCTGTCGTGGGCGCGACAAGCTGCGCCTGGGCCGTCATCAACTCCGGGGCGAGGGCCAGCCGTCCCCGCGACGCGCCTGCATTGTAAACCATAGTCATGAGCGCCACGATGAAGATGGCGACCACAATCAACGCCTGGTAGCGGTTTTGATCCGGAGACATCAATTATTCACGTAGACGGTGACCTGACAGCGCGGGATATAGTTGCCGGTCTGGTCTACCACTTCCAGCCGCAAAGTCCAGGGGCCATTGCCCAGGGCAAGCGTATCCACGCTGATCAGAAAATTGCTGATGACCGGACTGCTGCCGCCATCGAGATAGCCAAAGCCATCGGCAGCATTCACGCCCGGCGCAAACTCGACTTTGAAAAACTGAAAACTCTCGTGGGTTGCCGTACCAATCACGTTGATTACCCCACTCACGCTTTCGTTGTTGCCAGGCCGCAGAATCACCGAACGGCTATCGGGACACACCGGCGCTTCCACCGCCGCCACTGGAGCCTCGGGTTCGGGCGCGGGTTCGGCTGCGGGTTCTGTTTCCACCACTTGCTGCTCAAGCGCCGCCGCCGGATCCACCACGTCCGATGGCGTATTTGCCGCGAGCGGGTCCTCCGCGTCCAGCGCGCCATCCTCGCCGGTGTCTGCGCCGGGCGGAGGAAGGGGCGTGCTGGTCGGCACAGGCGTTGCCGGCAAGGGCGTATTGGTGGGCGTGGGCACAAAGAGCAGCGGCGGCGACGGCGACCGCGCCTCGGTGACCAACGGCTCCACGGCCTGCACCAGTGTCGTGCTGGTGAAATAGGTAAGCCCCATCACCGCCAGCAAAATCACGGCAATGGCAAAAATATTATAGGTGTCGTGGACAGCCTTTTCCCGCTCCAATGAAAAAACGGCCTGTTTGCGCTCGGCGCGCACAAACCAGATTTTATAGATCTGATAGAGCGCGACCAGACCACAAATCGCATAGATCCAGGGTGCATAGATCGCCACATATTGAATCACAAAACCCATAGTGTTCGATAGTCTACCTTACAGGTGGCATTTGGTCTAGTTTAAGTGCGATCACAGACCGCGACACGCAATACGCCGTGCAAGAAAAATCAGATTTGGCCTCTTGTCCCAGATTCATTATCATGCAAGTAGTTGTTTTTGCAGACAAATCTCGGGCACGAAATCCTCGAATACGCAGCAATCGCTTGCCCGCCAAACCTTGCCCATCCAAATTGGATGCTGTCTGCACGCGAATAATTTCCAAACCCGCCGACAGACCCCGCCCCACATGGAATGTCTATGCGTAGACCCCGCCCGCGAGTTTCGAGCTGGAGCGAACACCGCCGGCGGGCCAAAGGGCACAGCCTGGAGCAAAAAATGTCTCACAATCAATCTGCCCACACCCAGCCGGCCCACACCCAGCCGGCCCACACCCAGCCGGATGGTTATCTTGCCAGGCCCGCCCACGGCACAGACGCCCCAGTCCTCGTTCTCCATGCCTGGTGGGGATTGAACGCGACTGTCAAAGCCTTCTGTGATCGCCTGGCCGACGCGGGGTTCATCGCCTTCGCGCCGGATCTCTATCATGGCGCACTCGCCACCACCATCGAAGAAGCCGAAACCCTGGGCACGGCGCTGGACAACCGCCAACATGAGGCCCAGGCTGAAATCGCGCAGGCCGCCGCATTTTTACATGCACAGACGCAGCAAGATGCACCCATAGGAGCCATAGGAGCCGACAACCGGGGCATCGCGGTGATCGGCTTCTCGCTGGGCGCCTATTATGCCCTGGAACTGGCCGACGCCCAGCCCGACCGGGTGCGCGCGGTCGTCGTCTTCTACGGAACGGGCAGCGACAATTTCGCCAATAGCCAGGCAACCTATCTGGGCCATTTTGCGGCCCAGGATGACTATGAACCCGCCGCCAACGTAGATGCCCTCGAAACGGCACTCATGCAGGCCGGACGCCCCGTCACCTTTTATCGTTATCCCGATACAGGACACTGGTTTCTTGAGCCGGACCGCACCGACGCCTATAACCACGCCGCCGCAACGCTGGCCTGGTCGCGCACGCTGGCATTTTTACAGGCCGCCGCCGCGGATCCAAATTCGCCCCGTTCCACCCCATAATCAAACACACCATCCACCGCAATCTGGCAAAGCGTATTCTACTAAAGCGCAACCTATCAAGGAGAACGTATGCAATACAATGACCTGTTCCGTTCACGCCGCAGCAATGTGACGGCGACCCGCGGCATGGTTGCCACCAGCCAGCCTCTGGCCGCCCAAACGGGATTGGATATGCTCAAGGCCGGTGGCAACGCGGCCGACGCCGCCGTCGCCACAGCGGCCATGCTCAATGTGGTCGAACCCGTTTCCACCGGCAGCGGCGGCGATTGCTTTGCCCTCTATTGGGATAGCAGCACCAAACAGGTCACTGCCCTCAACGGGTCGGGACGTTCGGGCGCGGCCACCAATATGGACGATCTGACCCGCCTGGGCTACAAACAAATGCCCACCTTCACCGGGCACGCGGTGAGTATGCCCGGCGCAGTCGCCGGCTGGGCCGATATGATCGAACGCCACGGACGCATGGCTTTGGCCGATGTGCTGGCCCCGGCTATCTGGACCGCAGAAAACGGCTATGCAGTCACCGAAATCATCAGCCGCAGCTGGGCGACCCAGGTGCCCAAACTGTTGCGCACGCCGGGCTGGCAAAGCGGCGATCTGGACAACGGTCCCGAACAACCCAGCGGCCACGAATTGCTCATCGACGGCCGTGCGCCGCGCTTTGGCGAGATCATAAAAATCCCCACCCTGGGCACGACCTTCCGGGGCATTGCCGCCGAGGGCAAAGACTATTTTTACAAAGGCGAATTTGCCCAGAAGATGGCCGAGCATGTCCAGCGCTATGGGGGCTGGATCACGGCCCAGGACATGGCAAACCACATCAGCACATGGGACGAACCCATCACCGCCAACTACCGGGGCTACACGCTCTATGAATGTCCCCCCAATGGGCAGGGGCTGGCGGCCATCATCGCGGCCAACCTTGCCAATGGCTTTGACCTGGGCACAATGGATGAAGTGGACCGCCTGCACATCATGATCGAATGTATGCGCCTGGGTTTTGCCGACGCGCAGCAGTGGGTCTGCGACCCGCGCGTGGTGGATATCCCCCTGGCAGAACTGACCAGCACGGCCTATGCCGATGAACGCCGCCAACGCATCGATCCCCGGCACGCCGCGCAAAAGGTGCCCTATGGCGATCCCATGTTTGGCTCCGACACGGTCTATCTCACTGCGGTGGATGGCGACGGCAACGCGTGCAGCTTCATCAACAGCCTGTTCCAGGGCACAGGTTCGGGCCTGGTCGTGCCGGGCACGGGTGTCAGCCTGCAAAACCGCGCCGCCACCTTCCTGTTAGATCCCGAACACCCCAATGCGCTCGCGCCCAATAAACGCCCCTATCAGACCATCATCCCCGCCATGACCACCCACGACGGCGAGCTACATGCCTCGTTTGGCGTCATGGGCGGCTATACCCAACCCCAGGGCCATTTTCAGATGCTGGTCAACATGGTCGATCTGGGACTTTCGCCCCAGGCCGCGCTGGATGCGCCGCGCTGGCAACTGGCAGGCCCGACCGCTGGTTCTGGTGCCGATGATCTGGGCGGCGTAATCGAGGTCGAAGAAAGCTTCGCCACCCGCACGCTGGTGGAACTGGCCCGCCGCGGCCATCGTCTGGCCCCAATGGATGGTTTCGACCGCATCGCCTTTGGCGGTGGGCAAATCATTGTGCGCGACCCGGCTACCGGCGTGCTCATGGGCGGCAGCGAACCGCGCAAAGACGGCGCGGCGGTCGGCTGGTAGACAGGAGTCGAGCCGCAACCAGCTTTCCGGGAACGGAAACACCTTGTAATCGTAAGTGGGTGGTGTCACAGGCGCACAGCACTACGTTGTTGCACTGTGACACTACCTTCCTATCCACAACGCTTGATAAAAAATCCCCCAGCCGGGCAGGAAAGTGAGACAGTTATGCGTGGAGCAATTCAACCAGACGCAAACATTAAAACAGGTGCGGCGTTTGCGCCCATTGCCGCCAAAATGCAAGCGCAGGGCTTGCCGGACGTGGCTGTGCGCATTTTTGAAAACTACTACGGCCAATTGCGCGCCGGTGCGACGGGCTTTATCGCGGGCACAGAGGCCGGTGCGGTGAAGGCTGTGCCCGACTATGCAACACTCCCCGCAGAAAATGTCACAGAAAGCGTGGCTGCGCGGCGGGGCGTGCTCGACCGCACGGTAGTGCTCAAGCTCAACGGCGGGCTGGGCACCAGCATGGGCATGACCGGCCCCAAATCACTGCTGCCACTAAAAGACAATCTCACCTTTCTGGATATTATTCTGCGCCAGATGGAACATCTGCGCGCCACGACGGGCGCGCGCCTGCCCCTGGTGCTCATGAACAGCTTCTCTACCCAGGCCGCGACCCAGGCTGTGCTCGACGCGCGCAACTGGGAACAGGATATCCCCGCCACCTTTCTGCAACACATGCTGCCCAAAATTCGCGTCGATACGCTGGAGCCTGTGACATGGCCCGACGATCCGCAAAAAGAGTGGTGTCCCCCGGGGCATGGCGACATCTACGCCGCGCTCAGCAGCAGCGGCGTGCTCCAGGCCATGCACGCGCAGGGCTATGAATATCTCTTTGTCAGCAATTCCGACAACCTGGGCGCGATCCTGGATGAACGCATCCTGGGCCACATGGCGCGTACTGGCGCGCCCTTTCTCATGGAAGTCGCAGCCCGCACCGCCGCCGACCGCAAAGGCGGCCATCTGGCCCAAAATCCCCAGGGCGGCCTGCTCCTGCGCGAGCTTTCCCAATGCCCGCCCGACGAGCTTGACCAGTTCCAGGACATTGCCCGCTATGGCTATTTTAATACCAACAATTTGTGGATCCATCTGCCCGCGTTGCAAGCATTGCTCGACGCCAACCAGGGCCTGCTGCCGCTGCCGCTCATCTGCAACGAAAAGCCCGTAGACCCCA
Organism: Litorilinea sp.; assembly: GCA_040880365.1. GTDB lineage: Bacteria > Chloroflexota > Anaerolineae > Caldilineales > Caldilineaceae > JBBDIO01. The sequence continues at coordinate 6,312 of JBBDIO010000261.1, read as the reverse complement.
CCCAGCCCGCGTCACCGCGCGTCTATCAATTGGAGACGGCGATGGGCGCGGCCATTGCCCGCTTCGACGGTGCCCAGGCGCTCTGCGTCCCACGCACCCGCTTTGCGCCGGTCAAGAAGAATAGCGATCTGCTCGTGCTTTGGTCCGATGCCTATCGCCTGTCGCCCGACTACCGCCTCACCCTGGTCAATGGCTGCGCCGCGCCGCCCCTGGCCAATCTGGATGATCGGTTCTATCAGCAAATCGCGGATCTCCAGCAGCGATTCCCCCACGGCGCGCCCTCTTTGGCGCGCTGTCGTTCGCTGACCATCGAAGGCGATATTTACTTTGGCCGCGAGATTGTGGTCGAAGGCGATGTGCTGCTACAAAACCCCAACGAGCAACCCGTGCACATCCCCGATGGCACGCACCTGACCCCAACCAGCGCAATTTAGCCACGCGCGGGTAGACACATGTCCCCTATTTGCATTTCCCACTTCGCCACACCGAATCACGCGCCTCGCAACAAGCGGACCGCCGTCTCGGCGAGAATGGCCGCGCCCACGGGCAGCACGCCTTCGTCGATGTCGAACACGGGCGTGTGGTGGGGTCGCTCGATCTCATCTTTGGCGGCCCCCAAAAAGAACATAGCGCCGGGCGCTTGCTGGGTCATATAGCTAAAATCTTCTGCGCCCAGCCCGGCGTCGGCAGGCATAAAGTGATCCGCCGGCAACAGATCGGCCGCGGCCTTGCGCATCACCGCATTGACCGCAGGGTCGTTGTAGGTCGCAGGATAGCCCGCGATCATCTCCAAACGATAATCGCCGCCCAGCGTGCGCGTCAGGGATAGCGCCTGCTCCAGTTCGGTCTTCGCCAGCGTCCGCGTCGCTTCGTCATAGGTGCGGATGGTGCCCGAAATCTCTATGGCGCTGGGGATCACATTAAAGACATTGCCGCCATGAATCGAGCCGATAGAGATGACACCGGCGCGGATCGGGTCCATACGGCGGGCGCGGATCCCGTGAATCGCGGTGAGCACCAATGCCAGCATATAGGTGGGATCGGTGCCGTGGTGAGGATAGGCCCCATGCCCGCCTGTGCCCAGAATCGCAGCATGGAAGTTATCTTCAGCCGCGGTCATATAGCCATCCACAAAGCGCACATGTCCGGCAGGTTCGGTGCTGCCCACATGCAGCGAAATCACCTTGTCCACGCCCGCCAGCGCGCCGTCTTCGATCATGCGCACCGCGCCCGATTTGTTCTCGGCGTCGGTCGCCTCTTCGCTGGGCTGAAAGAGAAAACGGATCTGCCCCGGTGGGCGGTCGGGCATTTCTGCCAGTATACGCGCCACGCCCAAGGCCATCGCAGTATGGGCGTCGTGCCCACACGCGTGCATGACCCCGGGATTCTGCGAGGCATATTCCACGGCATTCTCTTCCAGAATGGGCAAAGCATCCATATCGGCGCGAATCCCAATCACGGGGGTACCTTCGCCGAGATAGCCCACCACACCCGTGCGCCCCACCCCGCGCTGCACCTCCAGCCCAAACGATTCCAGTGTCTCGGCCACAATCCGCGCCGTGCGGTGTTCCTGAAAACTCAGTTCAGGATGACGATGAAAATCACGCCGCCAGGCGATCATCTGATCCGCCAGGCTTTCGGCCTTTGCCCACAAACTCATATGCTCGCCTTACCTTTTTCGGTTAACACTATAAATAACATAGATACCGCCTGCGATCAGCGCGACGGGCCAGAGTTGAGCGATAGTGACCAAGGTGAGTTCGAAGACACCGCCATAGAGCGTAGTCAACCCCACCAGGCCGATAATTCCGCCGGGAATCAGTCCCCACCACTGGGTTTCGTCGGTGAATATCGCCGTCATCACTGTAATCGAAACAAAGCCCAGGGCCATACAAATCAGAAACAGCCCGCCCGTATCCACGCCCGGTTCACCTTGCCACGTTCCCGTGGTCACCAGAATACCCGCGCCGATGCCGCTCACAACGCCGCCCGGAATCAGGAAACCGGGCTCCCGGTTATAGATGCCCCAGCCGATAAATACCAGCCCCAGCAGGGGCATAAAATACAGACCAAACTGCCCCCAAAATTCGTCCAGATCGAACCACTGGGAACCCAGAACGACGATCCCAATCAGGATCATCATCGCACCCCAGAAAAATCCCGAACGCCGTTCGTGCGCAGGATTCGTATCGCAGGATTCTGTGTTTTGAGATTCTGTGTTTTGAGATTCCGTCCTCATATTGTTGGTTGTCATCTTGCACTCCTTTTCTGCGCTTGGAAAATTGTCGCGAATTTTTCGCGCGCGAACATGATTGCACAGCGCGCCGACATATTCCGACCCGACACCTGACACATAGTGGACAGATGTCCGACCTGCCCAAAATCAACCGCGTGCGCGCCACATTCACCCCATATCGTAACACAGTTTCCAACAAAAGATCGGAGTGAATTGCCCAAAAATTCACTCCGATCCTTGTTCATTTATGCGCTTGTTACCCGGTGTCGCAGCCTGTGATCCCTGTGACTACGCCGCGCCCTCATCCATGCAGTGAGATCTATGCAGTGAGCGGCTCAACGCTGGTGAAAATCAGTTCGCTGTTCTGGGCATCCACAATCATATGTTCGCCCGGCAAGACTCTGCTTTCCAGAATCTCCAGCGCCAGCGGATCGGCAATGCGGTGTTGCAATACCCGCTTCAGCGGACGTGCGCCAAAGGCCGGATCATACCCTTCATCAATCAGCAGATTCTTGGCAGCATCGGTCAGTTCAATTGTAATATCCCGATCCTTCAACAGGCGGCGCAACCGTTCCAGTTGAATATCGATGATCGCCTTCAGATTTTCCTTCCGCAACGCATGGAACGTGACAATATCGTCAATGCGATTCAGGAATTCGGGGCGAAAATGCGTGCGCAAGACTTCGCGCACCCGGCGCGATACCTCCTCGTCCACGCCTGCCACCTCCAGAATATACTGGCTGCCCAGATTGCTGGTCATGATGATGATAGTATTGCGAAAATCTACCGTGCGCCCCTGGCTATCCGTCAGCCGTCCATCATCCAGCACCTGCAACAACACGTTGAAGACTTCGGGGTGCGCCTTTTCGATTTCGTCAAAAAGCACCACCGAATAGGGCTTGCGCCGCACAGCCTCGGTCAGCTGCCCGCCTTCGTCATAGCCCACATATCCCGGAGGCGCACCAATCAACCGCGCCACCGTGTGGCGTTCCTGATATTCACTCATGTCGATGCGCACCATATTTTGCTCATCGTCAAAAAGAAATTCGGCCAGGGCACGCGCCAGTTCCGTCTTGCCCACGCCGGTCGGCCCCAAAAAGATAAAGCTGCCAATCGGCCGATGCGGGTCCTGTAAACCGGCCCGACTGCGCCGAATCGCCGCGGCCACCGCATGGACAGCTTCTTCCTGGCCCACCACGCGCCGGTGCAGCTCGTCTTCCATGCGGATGAGCTTGGCGCGTTCGCCCTCTAGCAGCCGCGAAATGGGAATGCCGGTCCATTTGGAGACCACACCCGCGATCTCGTCGGCGTCCACTTCTTCCTTGAGCAATGCGCCTTCTGCCTGGAGATCGCGCACCCGTACCTCGGCCGTGCTCAGATCACCTTCCAACTGGCGCATAACCCCATAGCGCAGCTCTGCGGCCTTTTGCAGGTCATAGGCGCGTTCGGCCTGTTCGATCTCCACCCGCACAGCCTCAATGCGTTCCTTGAGTTCCTGCACCTGGGTGATAATCTCGCGCTCGGCCTGCCAACGCCCGGTCAGCTCGCCGCTCTGCTCCTTCAGATTCGCCAATTCCTGCTCCAGCTCTTCCAAACGCTGGCGGCTGGCCTCGTCCTTTTCCTTGCGCAGGGCTTCGCGCTCAATTTCCAGTTGCATCAACTGGCGGTCCAGCTCATCCAGCTCTTGCGGCTTGGAATCGATCTGCATCCGCAAGCGGCTGGCGGCCTCATCGATCAGGTCAATCGCCTTATCGGGCAAAAAGCGGTCTGTGATATAACGGTCGCTCAGCGTAGCCGCAGCAATCGCCGCGCCATCGGTGATACGCACCCCGTGATGCACCTCGTACCGTTCCTTCAACCCGCGTAAAATGCTGACAGTGTCCTCCACGCTGGGTTCATCTACCATTACCGGCTGAAAACGGCGTTCCAAGGCAGCATCTTTTTCGATGTGCTTGCGAAATTCGTCCAGCGTCGTCGCGCCGATGGCGTGCAGTTCACCGCGCGCCAACATGGGCTTGAGCATGTTGGAAGCGTCCATGCTGCCTTCGGCCGCGCCCGCGCCCACCAGCGTGTGCATCTCGTCGATAAAGAGGATGATTTCGCCCTGGGCCTCGGTCACTTCTTTGAGCACAGCCTTGAGCCGTTCTTCAAATTCGCCCCGATATTTGGCGCCTGCCACCAGCGCACCCAGATCCAACGCCACCAAACGCTTGTCGCGCAGGCCGGTGGGCACATCGCCGTTGACAATCCGCTGGGCCAGCCCTTCGACAATGGCCGTTTTGCCCACGCCCGGTTCGCCAATCAAGACGGGGTTGTTTTTGGTGCGCCGGCTCAAAATCTGAATCACCCGGCGGATTTGCTCATCGCGCCCAATCACGGGATCGAGCTTGCCTTTGCGGGCATCTTCGGTCAGATCGCGCCCATACTTGGTCAATGCTTCATATTGGGCTTCGGGGTTATCGGATGTGACCCGCTGACTGCCGCGCACCGCGGCCAACGCCTGCATGATGGCGTTGTAATCTACGCGATGGCGCGCCAGCAAATCGCGCACACGATCGCTGCTCGAAGCCATCGCCATGAGCAAATGCTCGGCCGAGACGTATTCGTCCTTCATATTGGCGGCGATCTGCTCGGCCTCGCGCAAAAGTGTGCTGGTGTCGCGCCCCATGCCCACCTGTACCGAGGAACCGCTGGCGCGCGCTTTGGCTTCCACAGCCTGCACCACGGCATGTTCTACCTGCCCCGGCTCCACGCCAATGCGCATGAGCACCGAGGGCACCACGCCGCCTTCCTGGCGCAACAGCGCGACCAACAGATGTTCGGGGTCCAGCGTGGGGTGATTATAAGTTTCGGCCAGGTTCTGCGCGTCCAGCAATGCGCCCTGGGCCTTCTGTGTATATTTATCGAATCGCATACCTGCTGCCTCCGCTTTCCTGTCCTATATCTTGTCGCATATCCTGCGTCATCTATCCTGATTATTGTCGCGGGCATCCAGCAACCTGAATAACTGCCCGCCTGCTCTCTGTGCATGAACTCTGTGAATAAACTCTGTGAAAGTCTAGTGTACACCTAAATTGTAAGATTTTCACTTGTCTTGTATTAGCGCAGGCTTTGATTTGAACTGCCCTCACACGGCAGGCAGATTGTCGCGCACCCCGCCACCTGAACTCGCTTCCAACTCCTGTACAACCGGCAATACACCTGCCCAAAGTCGCAATCGACACATAAAACAGACGTTACACCACGCAAAAGTAACAAAACTTGCATAACTTTTCATAAGAAATAACGTCAACACATTTAGCGCATCGAATTATTCCAAAGACACACAATGCGCACAAGAAAATGATCAACTTACGCAGCAGATATTGCACCATGTCGGTTAACCGCGTCCATCACACCAATCTGCGTGCCAATGCAGGGCAGTTTGCAAGGAGCCTTTGTGTGAAAAAACGCACTCTGAATAGTAACAGCTACACCTATCCCCGTTTCATTCGTTCGCTGGTGCGCACAATTCGTGACCTGTCGCATCCTCTGAACGTGGCGCTGCACGAGCTACAGCCACCGCGGGCGCATGTGCTGCGCGAATTAAGCCCCGCGCAGATCGTGCTCATGGATCTGTGTCTCCTCGGTCACCAACTGGCAGAAACGGGCCGCTTGGGACAACAGGCCGAGATCCTCTACCGGGATATTACCGCGGCAACCGCCGATCAGGGCAGCGTGAGCCTTTCGGGGCTGCGGGTGCTGGGCATCAAGTGGATTGGCAAACAGCCGATCAAACGCCTGACCTTGCCCGGTGCGCTGCTGCTGGATCTCTACGATAGCACCTATGGCACGCACCACAAATATGCCGCGACTGCCCTCTATTTCCGCTTCAGCAGTTTGCTGGTGCGCGGCGAAGGTCCCGGTGAAAAAGCCCACGAGGACCTGGATGATGGTTCGGGCATGGGCGCGAAAACCCGATTTCTGGACACCGTGCGCACGGTCTTTATGACGCCCGCGGCGGATGCGCAGGACGCACCCCAGGCAGCCGGCCACGCAGAGCAGACCCACATCCCCACCCTGGAACCACAGAAACG
>JBBDIO010000260.1:0-12394 GCA_040880365.1 Litorilinea sp. | reverse complement strand
ATACCGGGCGCGCAGGCGGACTGTTGCAGATGAAGAAAATGGCCGCGCTGGCCGAAGCCCACTATATCACCTTTGCGCCCCACGATGGGTCGCTGGGACCGGTGGCCGAAATGGCCGCGGTGCATTTATGCGCCACATTGCCCAATTTCCTGATTCTGGAACATTTGGAGGATGACGTGCCCCAGCGTTATGAGGTGATGGATCCCCAGCCCGAGATTGTGAATGGCTTTATGCGCGTGCCCGATGCGCCGGGGTTGGGCATTGATATTGTGGAAGAGGCAATTGCCAAGTATCCGTCTACCGGCAACATTACGCCGCCCAGCCAGGAAGAGTATCTCTACTTCCAGGCGCGCTATGAGCGTGCGAGTTGGGCCAATCGCACTTCGGGCAATGCCGATGATTTTATTTAGCTAACCGATTCTCGAGGTGCAGGACGAGAAGCTTGCGCGCATCGCCCTGCACCCTCCTCTCGAGATTAGACGATTCGCCGGCAGCAGTGGGGAGGACTGTTGCATCTATCCAGTGTGCACAGGTGTGAATTTGTGCGCCAATAAAGGGAATGCATTTGAATCCGGAACAGAAAATTTCTCCTGCATTCGAAGCCTACCTTGCCGACAGCAAACGCCGCGACAAATATGAAGCGGTAGTCATTTATCAAGCGCCACAGGTCGAAATTTCACCGTCCTACGACCGCACCCATGTGGCCCGTGCCCAGGCCGCTGCCCACACCCAGATCGCCAACCGCATCCACAGCGTTGTCCACGATATGCTGAACGACGATTTTCGCATGTCGCGCATCGGCGGGAGTGCACTGCCCGCGCTTACTGTGGAATTGACGCCCGCCGCGCTCTACGACCTGGCGAAACAGCCCGACGTCGTCGCCATCATGCCCAACCAGCGTATCAACCTGATTCAGCCCGAGTTCATCGCCTATGAAGAGTTGCATCGCAACGAGGCGCGGCTGGGTGTAACCTGGGGTCTCGAACATCTGGAGATTCCCAATCTCTGGTCGCGCTCGCGCGGGCGCGATATTTCTGTGGGCGTGCTGGATACAGGCGTCTATGGCAATCATCCTGCGCTCAATGGCCGTGTGCGCGATTTTGTGGTGATCGATCCGCTGGGACGACGTATCAGCGCGGCGCCCATGTTCGATGGCGGCATTCACGGCACGCACGTATGTGGCACAATTGCCGGTGGACGCACGCCCGAAGGCGTGGCCATTGGGGTTGCGCCCGAAGCTGATCTCTACGTGGCGGGCGTGCTCATGGGCGATTCGACGCTGCGCACACTTTTCGAGGGCATCGACTGGGCCGTCGAAAAAGGCGTGGATATCATCAACATGTCGCTGGGGTTCAATTATCACGAACCCATGTTTACCAAAGTGTTCGAGATTCTCATCGACCAGTATGAGATCTTGCCGGTGGTCTCGGTGGGCAACGAATATTTGGGCAACAGCAGTTCGCCGGGCAATTCTCACAATGCGCTGGCGGTGGGCGCGGTGGAAAAGATGGGCCGCAACAAGGTGGATGTGGCATTCTTCAGCAGCGGGGCCAGTCTTGTTTTCCCCACGGATGAGGAAAACAAGGTTGTGACCAAGCCCGACGTTGTGGCCCCCGGTGTTCAGGTCTTTTCGTGTATCCCGCCCATGTTGCGCCCCGGCGGCGCGTTCCTCTATACTTATATGAACGGCACGTCGATGGCTTCGCCCCATGTGGCGGGGCTGGCGGCTTTGCTCATGGGCGCGCACCCCAAAGCCTCGGTGCCCGAAATTGTGCAGGCGATCAAGGAAACGTCGCGCCATCCCGGTGGCGAGGCGGCACGTCCGGACAATCGTTGGGGATACGGTTTGATCGATCCCAAGGAGGCAATGGCCGCGCTATGTTCCTAGCCACTATGCACCTGGCACTGCTGCACCGCGATGCCGCGGCGCGGCCCGAACAGCTCGCCGAGCATCAAACACAGCAAACGACACAGGTCGACGGGATTTCTACCATGACTGGACGCGACACAAGCGGCGCGGAGTTGGGGCAACCGGCACGCAAAATCAGCGCAGAATTTGCAGCCCGGCTCCAGCGTTTGGCGCCCGATGCGCAGATCCGCGTGATTGTGCTGGCGACGCGGAGCAACGCGTCGGAACGGGAAGCGGCGGCAGCAGCAGAAGCACACGCGGCTGGACCTTTGTCGGCAACGCTCGCCCAGATCGATGCCTGCCTCGCGACCGGCGAGGGGCAACGGCTCACCGAACGCCCCAATTTCCTGGGCTATGTGGTGGTGGAAACCAACCGCCGCGGCATTGATGCGTTGGCAAATCTGGCATGTGTCGATGCGATTATGGAAGATCAGCCCATCCATCCCCATCTGCCGGTCAATCGTAGCGAATAGGACCGGCTACCTTTCAAAATACACATCAATCAGATAGTCGAAGTGGCCGGATCTCCCCCGAGATCCGGCCACTTTTCATATTCCCCATTTCTCTGCTGTGCGCTCTGCCTCTAAAATAGGTGTAGGAAGTTTTCCACTCCCCACCACAACGGCAGGAGCACCCAATGCAGATTACCCGGATCGAAACTTTGTGTTTGACGCGGCCCCATGAGCGCGCGCGACAGTGGCTCACCGCGCGCTATCGCACGATTAAGGCCGATTGCGCCATCGTAGTGATTCATACGGATGAAGGCACCGTGGGCATCGGGGAAGCGACCGCCTATGGCTGGCCTTTGTTGATTCGCGAGTGGGTCGATTTTCTTGCGCCCAGCCTGATTGGCCGTGACCCCACCGACCCCGCGATTGTGCCTCATCCCAATGGCCGCGCCCGCCCCTATGATGCAGCCGTGGCGGGCATCGATTGCGCACTGTGGGATCTGCGCGGCAAGATCGCAGGGCAGCCCGTGGCTCGGCTGCTCGCACACGAAACCGCCCACGAAGCCGCCTCGCGCGTGCGTGTCTATGCTTCCAGCGGTTGCCGCTACGACTGGCGCGACAATCCGCATCAACTGGTCGATGAAGCCTTGAGCTATGTAGACCAGGGCCTGACCGCCATGAAGTTTCGACTTGGCACCGAATGGTCCTGGGACAATGTGACGGCGGATCGCTTTTTGGAGCTGGTGCGCGATCTGGCCCAGGCGGTAGACGGGCGTATGCAATTGATGCTGGACGGCAATTGCCGGCTCAGCATGGAAGATGCGCTGCCGATTGCCAAGGAATTGGACCGGCTGGGTTTTGCGTGGCTAGAAGAACCCATTGCGCGCGACGATATCGCAGGCTATGCGCGCCTGCGCCAGGCGGTGGAGATGCCCATTTCGGGCGGCGAGGGCTTTACCACGCTGGAACAGTTCCGCCCCTATCTGGAGCAGGGCGCGTTTGATATTGTGCAGCCCGATGCGGGGGTGTGTGGCATCACCGAGACCATGCGCATTGCCGATATGGCCTATCAGTATGGCGTGGATTTTTGTCCCCACAGTTGGCACAACGGGCTGATGGCAATGGCAAACGGGCACTGTGTGGCCGCGCTGCCCACGCCGCACCGCGCCCGCGTGCGCGAGGAGTGGCCTGCCAATGTGCTGGAGGTCTGTATGATCCAGGGGCCGCTGCAATGGGAGATTCTGGACAATCCGCCGCCGATTGAAGACGGATGGATCGACCTGGGAGACCGTCCCGGGTTGGGCGTCACGTTGGCCGCGGACCTGGAAGCGCGCTTCCCCTATATCGAAGGCCATTACGCGCTCACCGTCGAACGCTAGCGTTGGTCCCCGATACGCACAGATATAAGGCGCACAGATAGAGTGATGCGTCATCGCTAGAAAGCAGGCAGAGGAATGGACTTTTCGGGACATGTGGCAATCGTCACCGGCGCGGGCAGTGGCATTGGCGAGGGGATTGCCCTGCGCTTTGCCGAGGCGGGCGCAACGGTGGTGATTGCTGAAGTGAATCGCGCCCAGGGCGAACGCGTGGCGGCTGCGTGTGCCGCGGCCGGGGGCACGGCGCGCTTTGTGGCGACCGATGTTGCCCGGGCCGAGGATTGCCGCGCATTGATCGACCGCACGGTGGAAGAGTTTGGCCGGGTAGATTCGCTGGTGAACAATGCGGGCGTGAATTTTGTGAAACCGACGCTGGAGATGGACGAAGCCGACTGGGATCGGGTGGTGGATGTGGACCTCAAGGGCACGTTCCTCTGTTCCCGCTATGCGCTGGCGGTGATGGTGCGCCAGGGACAGGGCAATATTGTGAATATTGCCAGTGTGCATACCACAGCTACCTTGCCCGAAGCCGCGCCCTATGCTGCGGCCAAAGGCGGCGTGGACATGCTGACCAAGGCGCTCGCCATCGAGTTTGCACCCCACGGCATTCGGGTCAACGCGGTGAGTCCGGGTCTGACAGATACGCAGATCTGGCAGGATTTGCAAGCCGCCGCCGCCGACCCCGACGCAGCGCGTCAACACTGGTATGACAATATCCCCCTGGGGCGAGTGCAGAGCGCGCGCGAAGTGGCAAACGTTGTGCTGTTTCTGGTGTCCGATGCCGCCAGCTATATCACGGGTGCAAATATCTTCAGCGACGGCGGCATGACCGCGCAGTTGATCAACCGCGCGCGCTATGCCAACAAGGCAGTAGAAGGCAAATACGCAGAATAGTTTATCCCCAGAATTGAAGACCCAGGAGATTGCCATGCACTTAGGTTTGGGGTTGTATCGACACATGCTCACCCCCGAAAATTTCCGTTTTGCCAGACAGGCAGGCGCGACGCATATCGTTGCGCACCTCACCGATTATTTCCGCGCCGACGATAGCCTGGCGACGGCGACGGGCGGTGACAGCTGGGGCTATACCGATAGCCATGACCGATTGTGGACATATGAAGAACTGCGCGATCTGCGCGCTGCGATCAACGACGCCGGGCTGGAACTGGCCGCGCTGGAAAACTTCGATCCGGCGCACTGGTATGACATTTTGCTGGATGGCCCGCGCAAGCGCGAACAACTGGAAAACATGAAGAGCATGATCCGCGCGATGGGCAAGGCGGGCATCCCCTGTATGGGCTACAATTTCAGCATTGCCGGCGTGTGGGGCAGGGTCAGCGGCGATTGGGCGCGGGGCGAGGCCGAGTCGGTGGGCTTTATCGGCGACCAGGGTCCGCAAGAGACGCCCATCCCCAATGGCATGGTGTGGAATATGGTCTACGATCGCAACGCGCCGGCGGGCACGCTGCCGCCCATCACGTCGGACCAGCTGTGGGCACGGCTCACTGAATTTTTGGAAGAGGTGGTGCCGGTAGCCGAGGAGGCGGGTGTGAAGCTGGCGGCCCATCCCGATGATCCGCCGCTGCCCACTTTGCGCGGTACGCCGCGATTGGTCTACCAGCCGGACCTCTATCAGCGGCTGCTGGATATTGTGCCCAGCCCCGCCAATGCGCTGGAATTTTGTGTGGGCACGCTGGCAGAGATGACCGAAGGCGATATCTATGCAGTAGTAGATCGCTATAGCAAACAGAATGCGCTGGGCTATGTGCATTTTCGCAATGTGAAGGGCAAGGTGCCCAACTATTACGAGGTCTTTGTAGATGAGGGCGATGTAGACATGATTCGCGTGCTGCGCATTTTGCGGCGCAACGGCTTTGCGGGCGTGCTCATCCCCGACCACACCCCGCAGATGGCCTGTGACGCGCCCTGGCACGCGGGCATGGCCTATGCGCTGGGCTATATGCGGGCAGTTCTCAAGATGATCGACAGCGAATAAAGTGAATACATAGAAAACGCATAAGTAGAATACGCATAAATAGAAGAGGACGTATTTTTTATGAAAATTACCAAGATCGAGACGGTGTTGTTATCGCGCATGCACGAACCGGAGCGGCAGTGGGTGACGAGCCGCTTTCGGGTGGTGAAGGCCGATTGTCCGGTGGTGGTGATCCACACCGATGAAGGGATCACAGGCATCGGTGAAGCCTGTGCGTATGGGGTGCCCCGGTTGATTGACGAGTGGGTGGCGTGGTATGCCAAAGACCTGGTCGGCAAAGACCCCACGTTGCCCGCGACTGTGCCCCACCCCAACGGGCGCGCGTGGGCACACGACTGCGCGGTTTCGGGCATCGATTGCGCCTTGTGGGATATCAAAGGCCAGGCCGCGGGCAAGCGGGTGAGCGAACTGCTGAGCGAAAATCCGCTGGAAAAGGTGCGGCTCTATGCGTCGAGCGGTTGTCGCTATGATTGGCGCATCAACCCGCAGCAGTTGATCGAAGAAGCGCTGGATTACATTGACCAGGGCTTTACGGCCATGAAATTCCGCATCGGCACCGAATGGAGCTGGGACGGGGTCACGGTGGATCGCTTTTTGGGCCATGTGCGTGAGCTGGCGCAGCAGGTCGACGGACGCATGGAACTGATGCTGGATGGCAACCAGCGGCTGACCGAAGACCAGGCGCTGACGATTGCCCAGGAGCTGGATCGACTGAACTTTACCTGGTTCGAGGAACCGATTCCCCAGAAGGATGTGGACGGCTATGCGCGGCTCAACGCCGCGGTGGATATGCCCATCACCGGCGGCGAGCAATATGGCGCGCTGGAAATCTACCGCCCCTATCTGGAAAAACGGGCCTATGGCATTGTGCAGCCCGATGTGGGCATCTGTGGCATCAGCGAAGCTATGCGCATTGCCGAAATGGCCCACGACTATGGCGTGGATGTGTGTCCCCATTCGTGGCACAACGGGCTGATGTGTATGGCGAACGCTCATTTTGTGGCCGCGCTGCCCAACCCGCGTGTGCTGGAGCTGTGCATGATCCAAGGCCCATTGCAGTGGGAATCCTTGAAAGCCAAACCAGCGATTGCGGATGGCTGGTTGACGCTCCCCGCGCGGCCAGGGCTGGGTGTGGAATTGGCTCCCGACGCGGCCGAACGGTTCCCCTATGTAGAGGGCGATTACATGCTTCATGTGACCCGTTAAGCGCACATTTGGCGCGCAATTCGCGGGTGAAACGCGGCCTTTTGGGGGCCGATTGACCATGCTATACTGAAGCGCGCGGGCACATCCCTTGCCCGCGCATCCACTCAACGAACGTCCACTCCATTCTTCACGAGGCGTATGCCATGCCCACACGACCCAGCGTACAAGAACAGATCCGTTATGACCATCTCACCTGGTCCGAAGTGAATGAGGCGGCCGCGCTCAAAAAAATGATCGTGCTGCCGATTGGTTCCACCCAGCAACACGGGCCACATTTGCCCGTCGATGCCGACTGTCTGATTGTGGAGTCGCTGGCTTTGGCCGCGGCCGAACAGCGCAAGGCGCGCGTGCTGGTCGCGCCTACGCTGCCCTATAGCTATAATGTAGAAGCCATGGATTTCCCCGGCACGGTGAGCGTCGCCGCGCAGACTTTTATGGATTTCTGCATAAGCGTGGTGAAAGGTTTCGCCTATCACGGCTTTGACCACATCCTGATTGTCAACGGCTTTGCGGCCAATGACAATCTCATCGAGTTAATTGCCCGCCAGATCAATATGGAGACCGGCGCGCTCTGCGGTTCCATCAACTGGACGCGCCTGCTGGTGGTGGATGAGGCGTTTAACGATACCTGGCGCGAATCGGCCTATCCCGGCAACAGCCATGCCGACGAACTGGAGACTTCGCTCTATCTGGCCCTGGACGAAGAGTCGGTGGCGCTGGATCGGGCAGTAGACTATCTGGAACCACCCCGCGGCGAAGGGCTGGAAGCCAATTTTGTCTTTGAAGATCATTTTGGCGGCGGTGCAATCTATGTGCCGGGCTGGACCAGTGACCGTTCGCCCAATGGTGTGTTGGGAGAACCTTCTAAAGCCAGTGTGGAAAAAGGCCGCCGCATTCGCGCCGAAGCGGTCACGAATCTGGTGGCGGTGGTGGATGACTTCTACGCGCGCGCCAAACGCGCCCCGGTCGATCACCATACCGGCCCCAAATATGGCCCTCTGCCTCTCGGCATTTCATAAGGTGAAACTCATGCCCAAACGACTTTCTGTACGCGAACAGTATCTCTATGCCAAGCTGACCTGGCCCGAACTGCGCGAGGCCGCGGACATGGGCAAGGTGATCGTGCTGCCCATCGGCTCGACCGAACAGCATGGGCACCATCTGCCCATCGATGTGGATAATGTGCTTTGTGGCAACATCGCGTTGGAGGCAGGACGCCGCGCGCCCGAAAAGATTCTGGTCGCGCCGTTGATTCCCTATGGCTTCAATGTCCACGCGTTCGACTTTCCGGGCACGCTGCATGTGCCGCGGTCGCCTTTTGTAGATTACGTGGTAGATGTGTGCAAGAGCTTCGCCTATCACGGCTTCAAGCGGATCATCCTGTTCGACGGGCACGGTTCGAATATGCCGCCCCTGAATCTGGTCGCCCGGCGCATTTCGGCGGAGACCGACGCGGTCTGTGGCTGTCTGATCTGGCCTACGCTGCTCAAGGTAGACCCCGACCACATGCAGACCTGGCGCGAATCGCGCATTCCCGGCGGCTGTGCCCATGCCTGTGAACTGGAGACATCGGCCTATCTGCATTTTGCGCCCGAACGAGTGCAGATGGACAAGGCCGAAGATAATATTGCGTGGTATAACCTGAGCGAAAATTCACGCTTTGGCGCGGTAGATATTCTCACCGGAGGCGGAATTCTAAGCGTGGTGGAGTGGACGAGCACTTATACGCCCCAGGGTGTGATGGGACAGGCGACGCTGGGCACTGCTGAAAAAGGCAAGATCGTGGTGGATGAAACGGCGGATCGGCTGGTGCAGTTTGTGGGTATGTTCCAAAAGTGGTCTATGCCCGAACGCGAAGATCACCACACCCACGCGCCGAGTAGCCCGCTGCCGGGTTTTGAATAGGCCCGAATTACTGTATTGCACACTGTTGAATTGCACAATGTAACCGGAAGTTTTGTACAAGGGAGGAAGTTCGCCGTGTCTGAAAAACAACCCAGCCGCCCCAATTTGATCTTTATGATGCCCGACCAGCTGCGCGCCGATTTTCTGGGCTGCTATGGTGCGGAGTTTCTCAAAACGCCCAATATCGACCGGCTGGCGCAGAAGGGCGTGCGCTATAGTCGCGCCTATTCTTGTCATCCTGTCTGTGTGCCGGCGCGCGCCGCACTGTTGACAGGCATGAACGCGTTGCGCAACGGCGTGATGGACAATGGGCAGTGGTTGCGCCCCAATCTGGCCGATTCGGGTGTGCACACCTGGCCCGAACTGTTGAGCAATGGCGGCTATTACACCGCGCGCGTCGGCAAAATGCACTTCTACCCGTGGTATATCACCCACGGCTTTCAATATCGCAGCGCCGCCGAAGATAAACGCTGGATCAAGGTGCGCGACGAGTATTATCACCACTTGCGCGCGCACGGCGAACGCAAATATCACGGCAACGAACACGACGGCTATCACGAAAACAAGGGCGCCATCATCAACCGCCTGCCGTGGGAGCTTTCGACGGACCACTTTGTGGGCGAAGAGGCGTGCCGGTTTATTCGCACCTATGGCAATGACGGCCCCTATGCCATGATGGTGGGGTTTCCCGGCCCCCATTGCCCCTATGATCCCAATGCAGAATGGCTGGACCGCATTGATCCCGACGCCATGCCCGACGCCATCCCCGAAAATCCGGTGAATGCGTCGCAATTGCGCCAGAGCAATATCGAAGGCAACAAAGGCGCATGGAACGGCGTGGACTACACAGAATTTACCGATGCCCAGAAGCGCAAAATCCGCACCCACTATGCCGCGTCGGTGGAGCAGATCGACTATGAGGTAGGGCAGATTCTGGAGGCCCTGGAAGAAGCGGGGCAGCTGGAAAATACGATTATCATCTTTGCCAGCGACCACGGCGACTATCTGGGCGACCATAATCTGATTGGCAAGGGTACGTTTTATGAAGCGAGTATTCATGTGCCCATGATTGTGAATGTGCCGGGGGCCGATGGCGGCGTGGTGAACGATCAACTGGTGCAGTTGACCGATGTCATGGCGACCCTGTTGGCGTTTGGTGGCGTGGCATTGCCCGGCTATATCGATTCCCAACCGCTGCCGGGGCTGGGGCTGGACAGCGAATCGTCGCACGGTCATCTCTATGGCATCGTCACCGGCGGCTGGATGGTCTTTGATGGTCGCTGGAAGCTCTGCAAATATGCCACGGGCGAACAACATCTCTTCGATTTGCAGGAAGATCCGACCGAACAGCATAATCGATTGCAAGACCCCGCGGTAGCCGATATCCGGCTCGAACTGGACACGCTGTTGACCCAGGAAATCATGCGCTCGGCTTCGCTGGCCTTTGAAGAACGCCGCGTCTATACGGGCAATTCCATGTGGAACGACGATGTCTTTGGCCGCGAGGCTTGGGTGCGCGCCTATCCGCAGCCGCTGGAATGATCTGGACTGCGTGGGGTACGACTTCCCGCTATAGATTCAGACATTTTTTTGTAAAAACTACCATTACCAAACTATTGCTATAAAACTACCGCTATAAAACTACCGATGAGGAGAACGTCATGGCGCGTCCTGGTGAAAAAACCGAAAAATTTCAATTGCCCTATCCCGATAATATCCAATTGCCGATTGTAGGCCCGGCCCACAAGCGTCCGGATCCGAAATTGATTGAACAGTTGCAGGAAGTGAGCAGCGCGACCGCCAGCGCGACGCTGCACAAGCTGGGCATTCGACTCAGCTATATGGACGGTCCGCTGGCGCGGATGCCGGGCACCAAGGTGGTGGGGCCGGCGGTGACGCTCCAGTTTATGCCCCAGCGCGAAGACATTGCTTCGGGCACAGGCCAGGAGCAGAGCGAGAAGGTTTCGGCACTGTGGAGCGTGTTTGATGCTATCGAGACGGGCGATGTGCTGGTGATTCAGGCTTGGGGCGATACCTATACGGGCTGTATGGGCGATATGTTGACCACCTATTTCAAGGGGCGCGGCGGCGCGGGCGTGGTGGTGGATGGCTGTATTCGCGATTGGCCCAAGATCCGCGAGTTGGAAGTGCCTATGTGGACGGTGGGTGTCACGCCCAACTATGCATCACAGGCGTCGCTGTTCCCCTGGGCCTACAACGTGCCGGTGGCGTGTGCGCGCGTGCTGGTGATGCCCGGCGATATTATCATTGCCGATGATGACGGCGCGGTGATGGTGCCCGCCAAGTTGGCGCCCCTGCTGGTAGAACAATCTACCGCGCACGAGGAATGGGAAGTCTTCAGCCGCATCCGGCTTTTGGAAGGCGGCGCGCTGCGCAAATATTACCCGCTCAGCGAAGAAGGCTGGGTGGAATATGAGGAATGGCGCAAGCAGAATCCTGGAAGCTAGTTGTTTAGTCTCATGGTATAGTGGTACAGTATCAAGCCAACAAAAGGAGCAACTATGGGACAGCTATTACACAGCCGCGCCACCACGACAGAGGCAGTGCGTCGAGCAATCCAAAGTAGTCAAGCGAGCATAAGAACGCTGGCGCAACAGTACGGGATTAATCCCAAAACAGTGGCGAAATGGAAGAAACGGACGACAGTAACAGATGCGCCCATGGGACCCACCGCACCTCAATCCACCGTACTCAGTCAAGAGGAAGAAGCGATCATTGTTGCCTTTCGCAAACATACCCTCCTGCCCCTGGACGATTGCCTCTATGCACTGCAGGAAACCCTCCCGCATCTAACGCGCTCGTCGTTGCATCGTTGTCTGCAGCGACACGGCATTAGCCGGCTGCCTGATGTGCGAGAGCGATCGCACAAGAAGGCCAGGTTCAAACATTATCCTATCGGTTACTTCCATATCGATATTGCTGTGGTCAGAACGGAAGAAGGCAAGTTGAACCTCTTCGTGGCGATCGACCGTACATCCAAATATGCTTATGCTGAATTGCACGAGCAGGCAACCCGCACCATTGCCTGTGACTTCTTGCGCCGGTTGATTGCGGCTGTACCGTATCGCATCCACACCATTCTGACGGACAACGGCATCCAGTTCACAAATCAAAAGCGGCACAAGTATGCTTTTATGCACCTGTTCGATCGCATCTGCCAGCAGCATGGCATCGAACACCGCCTGACTAAGCCCAACCATCCATGGACCAACGGCCAGGTCGAGCGTATGAACCGCACGCTCAAGGAGGCCACCGTGCATCGTTACTACTACGACTCACATCAACAGTTGCGCGAGCATTTGCAGACCTTCTTGCTGGCCTACAACTTCGCCAAACGGCTTAAGACACTCAAAGGCTTGACCCCTTACGAATACATCTGTCAGCAGTGGCAACAACATCCGGATCGCTTTCTACAGGATCCGCACCATCACAACCTGGGACTGTACACTCATCGATTTTCGCAATGAGCTGGACACTGCGCGCCGGCAGTTTAAGCTGGTCTGGTGGTTTCGCGACTTTGTGGCCTAAATCA
>JBBDIO010000259.1:0-12403 GCA_040880365.1 Litorilinea sp. | reverse complement strand
ACAACCTTCAACCAAATTGTCAACTCAAATTTTTTAAGGTTCGCGATTGCCCTACCTTCATCCCTCATCCTTCATCCCTCATCCTTTCTCCTTCCCCCTAGCACATATGGTCGTAAAATCGCCAATTACTTGCCCGGCATGGTCAATAATGCTACACTAGCTCCATGAGCCAGGCACTCTATCGCAAGTGGCGCAGCCAGACCTTTGGCGAGGTCGTGGGACAGGCGCATGTGACCCAGACATTGCAAAATGCGTTGCGCGATGATCGCGTCGCGCACGCCTATCTTTTTGCCGGGCCGCGGGGCACAGGCAAGACCAGCACCGCCCGCATCCTGGCAAAAGCGCTCAACTGCATCGGGCCGGAAGAAAGCCGCCCCTGTGATGAATGTGCCAACTGCGTCGCCATCCGCGAAGGCAGAATGCTGGACCTGGTGGAGATCGACGCCGCCAGCAACAACAGCGTGGATGATATTCGCGAGCTGCGCGACCGGGTGGGCTTTTCGCCCAGCGAAGGTCGCTATCGCATCTATATCATTGACGAAGTGCACATGTTGAGCACGAACGCGTTTAACGCGCTGCTCAAAACGCTGGAAGAGCCGCCGCCCCACGCGCGTTTCATCCTCGCCACCACCGAAGCCCACAAAATCCCGGCCACCGTCCTCAGCCGCTGCCAACGCTTCGATTTTCGTCGCATCCCTGCGCTGGAAATTGCAGCGCATCTGCGCGAAATTGTGGACGAAGAGAAATTCAAGGCCGAAGAAGAAGCCCTGCTCGCGATTGCCCGCAGCGCACAAGGCTGTATGCGCGATGCCATCAGTCTCTTGGATCAGATGTTTAGCTATGGCACCGACGAGATTTCACTGGCACAGGTGCAACAGGTGCTGGGCGGGGTCAGCGCGCAGGTCGTCAACGACTTTGTAGATGTGGTCGCCACTGGCGATATTGCGCGCGGACTCGGTTTGGTGCAACGGCTAGTGAGCGATGGCTCCAGTCTCAACGAATTTTGCAGCCAGCTGGTCGAACATCTGCGCGGCGTGCTCATGTTGCAGATGGCCCAGGATGCCAAATTGCTGGTCGATATTCCCGCCGATACGGTGCGCCGCATGGAAGAACAGGCGCGCGGGCTGGAACCGGCCAAAACACTCCACGCCATCAAACGGTTCAGCGAGGCCGCCGCCGAACTCAAAGGCGGCTATCAGCCCCAATTGCCGCTGGAACTGGCGTTGATCGAAGCCGCCCAGGGTCCCGCCGCTGTCAGCGTGAACGCCGGCGCGCCTGTCCAGACCCAACCTAGCGCTACCGCCAACGCCAGCGCGCCAGCGCAATCTCCCACGGCAATCCAGGCCCCGCCACAAACTGGCGCCCCATCCCAGGCCCCGGCAGAGGGCGCAGCCCCGGACACGGCCCAGAACGCCACGCCTGCCCAAGAGGAATCCACCGCACAAGAAACTACGGCGCAAGAAACCACGGCACAGAAATCCACGGCACAGGAATCCACGGCACAGGAATCCTCAGCCGCCGGTGAACCGGCCCAGCTGGATCATGAAGGCGCAGAGAAACTTCGCGTGCAGTGGAAACGTTTTCTGGATATGGTGCGCGACCGTTGCGGCAACAATGTGCGCGCCGCGATCAATTCGGTGCGCGCCAGTGCCGTCTCGACCCAAAGCGTGGCGCTGGCATTTGGCAACAACGAATTTTCGCGCGATATGGTCGCCAAGCCCGAAATATCTAAACAGGTGGCGCAAATTCTGTCGGACCTGTTGGGGCGTCCAGTAACCATCGAATGTCAGATGGGCGAAACGGCCCGCCTGTTCAACACCCGCGATGTGAGCGGTGCCGGCGGCGACGAAACCGCTTCGCTCATCGACTACGCGGTCAACGAATTGGGCGCCGAAGTAGTGGAATAAAGAAGTAGTGGAATAAAGAAGTGGTGGCATATAAAAGTAGTGAAATAAAATATTGCGCGCCACACCGAGAAACAAACTTTCAAATAAGGAGACATAGACATGGCAAAACGAAAATCTGGTAGCAAGAAGCCTCGCAGCGGCGGGGGTGGCTTTGGGGGCGGTGGTTTCGGGGGCGGTGGCGGCCTGCCCGGCGGCGGTATGGGTGGACTCATGTCCCAGGTCCAGAAGCTGCAAGCCGAGATGGAAGAAGCCCAGGCCACGCTGGAAGAAGAAGAAATCACCGTCACATCGGGCGGCGGCATGGTCACGGTGGTTATGACCGGCGGACAGGTGTTGAAGTCTATCACCATCGATCCCCAGGCCGTAGACCCCGAAGATGTAGAGATGTTGCAGGATCTCATCATGGCCGCGGTCAACGAATCCTATCAGAAGATTCAGGAACTCCAGGAAGAGCGCATGGGCGGTCTCACGGGTGGATTGGGCTTGCCGCCCGGACTAGGTCTCTAGGCCACGCCCTATGCAGACACTGGCGGAGCCTGTCAGCAAATTGATCGAAGCCTTTTGTCAGCTTCCCGGCATCGGTCCCAAGACCGCCAGCCGCCTGGCCTATTTCCTCTTGCGCAGCGACGAAAACATTGCGCTCAACCTTGCCAAAGCGCTGGAGGAAATGAAGGCCAACACGGTTTTTTGCAGCATCTGTTTCAATATCGCCGATCAGGACCCGTGCCCGGTCTGCACCAATCAACAGCGCGACCACGGTCTCATCTGCCTGGTCGAAGAGCCGCTGGATGTGCAGGCCATTGAACGCACGCGGGAATTTATGGGCGTCTATCATGTGCTCCACGGCGCCATCTCGCCCGTGGAAGGCATTGGCCCCGACGATCTAAAAATCGGCGAATTGCTCAAACGCATCGAGCGCGGCAACGCGCCTGCCGGTTCCAGCGAAGATCCCGGCCCAGATATCGGCGTAGGCACGCCCGTGCGCACACCTGTACGCGAGGTGTTGCTGGCGACCAATCCCAATCTGGAAGGCGAAGCCACCGCCATGTATATCTCGCGCCTGGTCAAACCGCTGGGCATCCGCGTCACGCGCCTGGCGCGCGGGCTGCCTATGGGCGGCGATCTGGAATATGCCGACGAAGTGACCCTGGGGCGCGCCCTGGCCGGTCGGAGTGACATGTAATGGTTCAACGCACACGCAACAAACTGACCGACCTGAAACAGAAGTGGAAAGCCGAGCTATTGGATCCCCTGACCCAACGCTTTCCCGAACGCAAGCCCGGCTTTGCCACCAGCAGCGACCGCATCAAACTCGCGCCCCTCTACACGCCCGATGATCTGGTAGGCGACGACAGCGCAGACAGCGCCGCCAGTGTCGCATATGGGACCGAATACGATACCGAAGATGGGAACGCAGATGTCACCGGGCACTATCTGACCCAGCTGGGCTTCCCCGGCGAATTTCCCTTTACGCGCGGCGTGCAGCCCAATATGTATCGGGGACGTTTCTGGACCATGCGCCAATATGCCGGATTTGGCACGGCGCAAGAGAGCAACAACCGCTATAAATATCTCATCGAACGCGGACAAACCGGGCTTTCGGTCGCGTTCGATCTGCCCACCCAAATCGGCTATGACGCCGACCACGATTTTGCCGAGGGCGAAGTCGGCAAAGTAGGCGTTGCCATCAGCAGCCTGCGCGATATGGAAACCCTGCTCGACGGCATCCCCCTGGACAAAGTCAGTATCAGCATGACCATCAACGCGCCCGCGGCCATTTTGCTGGCGATGGTGATCGCCGTTGCCAAACAGCAGGGCGTGCCCGTCCACCAGTTGCGCGGCACCGTGCAAAACGACATCCTCAAAGAATATATCGCACGCGGCACCTACATCTTCCCGCCTGCGCCATCCATGCGCCTGATTACGGATATCTTCCGCTATTGCGCGGCCGAAGTGCCCAAGTGGAACACCATTTCCATCAGCGGCTATCACATCCGCGAAGCGGGCAGCACCGCGGTGCAGGAAGTCGCGTTTACCCTCGCCAACGGCATGGCCTATGTGGAACAGGCATTGGCCGCGGGGCAGGATGTGGACGCATTTGCCCGCCAGCTGAGCTTCTTTTTCAACGCGCACAACAATTTTCTGGAAGAAGTCGCCAAATTCCGCGCCGCGCGCCGGCTCTGGGCCAAAATCATGCGCGACCGTTTTCACGCCCAGGAGCCGGAAAGTATGCGGCTGCGCTTTCACGCCCAAACCGGCGGCAGCACGCTCACCGCGCAACAGCCCGACAACAATGTGATCCGGGTGACCATCCAGGCGCTGGCCGCGATTCTGGGCGGCGCGCAGAGCCTGCACACCAACGGCAAGGATGAAGCGCTGGCCCTGCCCACCGAGCAATCGGTGGAAGTCGCCCTGCGCACCCAGCAGATCATCGCCCACGAAAGCGGTGTCGCCGACACGGTAGACCCCCTGGGCGGGGCCTATGCCGTAGAATGGCTCACCGACCAGATTGAAGCGCAGGCCGCGGCCTATCTACAGCGCATCGACGAGCTGGGCGGCGCACTGCGCGCCGTGGAAGCGGGCTTCATCCAGCGCGAGATTCAGGAATCCGCCTATACCGCCCAACGCGCCATCGAATCCGATACGCAGGTTGTCGTGGGCGTCAACCGCTTTCGCACCGACGCCCCGCCTATGGGCGAATTGCTGCGCGTGGACGAAAGCGTGCGCCGCGCCCAGGTCGATGGGTTGGCCCAGCTGCGCGCCACCCGCGACAACGACCGGGTACATGCCATCTTGCAGCGCATCGAAGCCAGCGCCCGCACCCCCGATGCGCCCCTCATGCCCCTCTTTGTCGAAGCGGTGGAAGCCTACGCGACGCTGGGCGAAATCTGTGATACCCTGCGCACAGTCTTTGGCGAATATGCGCCCGAAAGTTGGATCTAGCCATGTCCGATCTGCTGCAAAAAGAGCTTCTGCAAAAAATTGACCATGTAGGCATCGTGGTCGAAGACCTGGACGCCGCGGTGCAGACCTATAGGCTTCTGGGCTTTCGCGAAACAGCACGCCTGCCCATCCCCGATCAGCACATCATCGCCGCCTTCATGCAAAGCGGTGATAGCAGCATCGAACTGATTGCCTCCACCGATCCCACAAGCGGCACTGCGCGCTTTCTGCACAATCGGGGCGAAGGCGTGCATCACATCTGCTATGTGGTAGACGATCTGCCGGGCACGCTGGCCGCGCTCCAGCAACAGGGGCTGCGTCTCATCGACCAAAAACCGCGCCAGGGTGCGCACGGCGAAATCGCCTTTCTCCACCCCAAAGCCGCCCACGGTGTACTTATTGAACTATTGGCCCGTCACGCCTGAAAGCCCGCACACAGGCGCCAGGTTTGTACTTTGGAAAAGACAATCTGAAGGCAGCCTGGGGGAAAATTCAAGGAAAACCTGATGACCGAAACACTGAACACCGGCACGCTGACCGCCGCCCAATGTTGGGAGTATCTGAAGGCAGTCATCGATCCCGAAATCTATCAGAACATCATCGACCTGGGGCTGGTCTATGATGTGGAGGTGACGCCCGAACAGGATGTCACCGTCAAGATGACCCTCACCACGCCCCATTGCCCTATGGGACCGCAGATTATCGAGAACGTGGAAAATACACTGGCCGCAAAAGGCGCGCGCAGTGTGGATGTGCGCATTGTCTGGGAACCCATGTGGACGCCCGACGCCATGACTGAGGAGTTGAAACGGGAATTGGGCATTATCCCCGACACCGATGATGCCGACAGTCAGAGTGCCGCGGCGGATGAAGAAGAACCCGTGCTGGAAATCGATCCGCCGCCCCCGCCGCCCAAAAAGAAAGGGCTGCTCGGTCGCCTCTTTGGCAACTAGCCGGACGCACCGCAACGCTCATGGCCCAACGCACCTACCACTTTCGCCCGCCGCTTTGGCGTCCCCGCACCCATCTGCACGCCCAAACCGGCGTGCTGGTGATAGGCAGCGTGGTCTGGGTCTGCCTGTTTGGTCTGCTGGGTCGGCAGATCTGGCTGGGCGCGCTGCCCCCCGAACGGCTCGTCACCCTCACCTTTGTGGTGACGCTGGTCTGGAGTGTGGGCATGGGTCTAGCCTGGCAACACATGGTGCGGCGCTGGCGTCACACCGCTACCCACAAACTCTGGCCTGCCCTGAATCTGGAAAAAACGCGCGCCCTATCGCCCAACGATTTCGAAGCCTATGTGGGCTATCGGCTCTTTATGCGCCAGGGCTACGCGGTAGAAAATCTGCCCGCGGTCAAAGATGGCGGCATTGACCTCATCGTCACCGATCCGGGGGGACGGCGCGCGATTGTGCAGTGCAAACGCTATCGGGGCACAGTCGGCGAAGCCACGCTGCGCGATCTCTATGGCACGATGGTGCATGACGGCGCGAGCATGGCCTTTTTGGTCACCACCGGAACCATCAGCGCCGCGGCCCGCCGCTGGTCCGCGGGCAAACCGCTTGCGCTCATCGACGGTGCGCGGCTGGTCGAATTGGCCCACGCCGAACCGGGGGGCAGGTAGTGGTGAACTATCTCAGTTGTATCCTAAAGACAACGAGTGGCGTACAGATTCTTGTGTAAGTGTGCACGTTACTCTCCTCTGGAATACAAATAATTGAAAAGGTAGCCGGACCTGAATGACCCGACTACCTTTCTGGTTCATTTTGCGGCAATTGCAAACTAGCAGTTAAAGACTACTTCCTGGGTTTGCCATCGTCTTTCGGAGGCGGTCCCGGATTGGTCGTGCCGCCTTGCCCTGAACCTTGACGAGTTTCTTTCATATGTATCATGTTGCATTGATCCTTTCGTGGTAATCAAATGTTAGTTGACTGTGATCGTCATGTTATTTCATCGGTGGCATCGGTGACACCTGCGAAGGCGGAGAACTCGAAGGTTTTCTAACTTTCTTCTTATCTGGTTTTACGAAAATGTGTTGGATCATAGCCACTAATCCTGTATTTGTACTCATGAGACCTCCTGGTATCCCATGGAACCCGGCTAATTTGTACTTGATGTCGTTGTATCAGAATCTGAATTCGAGTTAGGTTCCTTAGGTGATTCAGATTTGTACTCTTGTGCCGTTGCCTTCAACTCCTCATAGGTCTTGCCATCTTTGTCAGGGTCTTTCTGCAAGTCTCTGTGCATACGCTCCTGTTCATGCTTTGATAATCCAACGGTTTTAGCTGCATCACGGAATCTCTGATTGTCGGTCTGTCGGTTGGTTGGTCTACGTGACATGGTAATCTACCTCCTATTACAAATAGATTCCTGAGGCTAGCGACAGGCTGATGTCCTTACATGCTAAGCTAGAATACAGTATACGAGATATCCGCCAGGAAATCAGCGAAAAAATATTTGATAATTTTCGAGAAGTATCTTCCGGGAGGAGACATGGAATACACATGTGGCGAGTTATTAAAGGGAAAACGTAATGACTACAACCGTGGCAGGAATACCAGAGTCAACCAGGAGAACATAGCAGAGCTCTTAAGCGTTAGCGTTTCTGTTGTATCCGGCGTCGAGCGAGGGTATAAAAAAAACGTAGATTGGCTCAAATGGATAACCGCCTATGCCGACATACTAGGTTTGCCAGAAAGAGAAATAGCGGAGCTTTGTGAGAAATGTCTGGAGAATACCTCTGAAGATTCCCAAACATATAAGAAAAATGTCGAACTAGTCAGCAGAATGGCCTTGAACGATCTACGCCAAGCTGCTCAAACCCAAGATCTTGTCGACGGAAGCCCGGAGAATTACCAAATGTTCAAAAGAATCTCAGGCTACCGCAGGCAAATATGCGCCGAGTTATCTACCAAAGAATTGGCCCATGCTCTCACTTGCAGCATTCAACATGGGGTAAATATTCCCTTCTGGCGTAGAGTCAATGTAAGTAATCTGCAAGCAGTAGAGGCCATTCTTTATCATCTCGGTACGGATACAGGGATACGCACTTTCTTGCGAGCGGGTTGGGTACTCGAGGGAATGAAAAAAGATGTACAATGGAATATTGTACGGAAGATCGACAACTACTTTGAGAATATTGCGCGAAATGGAAGTTTAGTTCCAAAAATGGTCTTGGATGCAGCTGTACAAGGTAACACCGCAGAACTGTGGAAAATGTTTCGACAAGATGCTACATATAGAGATTATGGACGATATATTGATCGGTTGATTCGAGAAATATCTGAATCTGATGAATGAATTTTCGCTCATAGCAAAATCCTATAAGACGCAATACGGCACATCATGCAATAGAACAAATAAATCGACCGCTCTTGCCTAGAAACAGTCGAAGGACACCCTGATGACCCACAAACCGCTGATTTTTGCCCACCGCGGCGCGGTCGAATTCGCGCCGCCCAACACCTTGCCCGCCTTTGCCAAATCCCTGGAGATGGGCGTCGACGGCATCGAGCTGGATGTCCACGCCAGCAAGGATGAGAAGCTGGTGCTCATTCACGATTGGGATGTGGATGCCACCACCAATGCCACCGGCCCCGTGGCAAGCTTCACCGCCGCCGAACTCGCCGCGATGGATGCCGGCAGCCACTTTTCGCCCGAATTTGCGGGCGTGGGCATCCCCACCCTGGATCAGGTATTCGATCTGGTGGGCGACCGCTGCATCATCAATGTGGAAATCAAAACGCTGGACTATCTCACCGGCGGCAAGACCGTCGAGCCGTTGCAAGCAATGATCCGCAGCCGCAATCTCTATGAGCAGGTGATTGTCTCCTCGTTCAACCCCTTGCCGCTGATTCGCCTGCGCCGCGAAGACCCGCGCATTCAATTGGGCCTGCTCTACCATCACAGCCTGCCCACCTCGCTATGGGAAACGTGGATGAGCCCCATCATCAAGCCCGAAGCCCTGCATCCCCACTATTCGCTGGTCGATGAAGCCAGCATGGCCCGCGCCAAAAAACATGGGCACGCCGTGAACGTGTGGACCGTCAACGAAATCGACGAAGCCAAACGGCTGGCCGCGCTGGATGTGGATGCCATCATCACCGACTATCCCGACCGGCTCATGGCCGCGCTGCGCGCCTAGAGGACACGATTTGTGGAACGCCTACACCCGCCTGCCGCCCCTTCTGCCCATACGGAACTCACCGCCGCCTGGCGCGGGGAATTTCCGGGGCTGGCGGCCAGCACCTATCTCAACACCTGCTCGCTGAGCCAACTGAGCAATCGCAGCCGCGCCGCAGTGAACCGCTTCATGGACGAGTGGACGCGCTACGGCGCGAGCGCGTGGTATGAACTGTGGATGGGCGAACTGGCCGCCACCCGCGCCCGCTTTGCGCGGCTCATCAACGCCCAGCCCCACGAGATCGCCATCCTCCCCAGCATGGGCGTCGCCCTGAGCGTCATCGCCAGCAGCCTGGACTACGCCAACCGTAACCAGACTGCCCGCAACCAAATCGTCCTCAACGAAATGGATTTCCCCACCCTGCCCTATCAATGGATGGCGCGCACACGCCAGGGCGCGGAAGTTGCGTTTCTGCCCACGCCCGACCGCGTGCAGGTGCCGCTGGATGCCTATGCCCAGGCCGTCAATCGCCAGACTGCGCTCATCGCCACCACGCATGTCTTTTTCACCAGCGGCTGGGTGCAGGATATCCAGGCCATTGCCGGGCTGGCCCACGACCAGGGCGCGCTCTGTCTCATCGACGGCTATCAGGCCGCGGGGCAGATTCCCGTAGATGTCAAAGCCGCGGGGGTGGATGTCTATCTCGCGGGCGGGCTGAAATGGCTGCTGGGCGGGCCGGGCGTGGTCTATATGTATGTACGCGAGGAGTTGATTCCCCAGCTCGAACCCACCACCACCGGCTGGTTTGCCGCCAAAAACATGTTCCAGTTCAACCGCGAACAATTTGACTATGCCGAAGATGCCCGCCGCTTCGAACCGGGCACACCCGCCGTCGCCGCGGTCTATGCAGGAAACGCGGGCATGAGCATCATCGAAGAAATCGGCGTGGCGACCGTACAGGCGCGCACCGCCGCACTGGTCGCCGATCTGGTACAACGTCTGCACACCGCGGGGCTGTCGCCGCGCCTGCCCCAGGATATGGCGCGCCATGCCGGCATTGTGGCCTTGCCGGTAGCCGATCCGCCCCATGTGGTCAAAACCCTGGCGCAAACCCACAACATCATCATCGACCATCGCCCCGGCATCGTGCGCCTGAGTCCCTACTTCTACAACACCGAAGCCGAAAACGCTCGCCTGGTGGAAAGTCTGGTCGAAATCCTGGGCCACTGACGCCCGGCCTGCTATGACATCCTCTACCCGCTTCCGCGTGTGGCTGCCGGCCCTGGTGATTGTGGGCCTGCTGGTTGCCGGTTTCTACTATCGCGCGGCGCTCCTTCCCTATCTGCACGGCAGTGAGGGTAACAGTGAGGTTAGCGGTGAGGTCCACGCCATCCCGAACACGCCCCCACCCATGCCTACAGCCCTGGCGACAGCCGCGGCCAATACCGCCGTGCCCGATACTGCCGCGCCTGATACTGCCGTGTCCGATACCGCCTTGCCCGATACTGCGGCGATCGTCACTATCGCGCCTCGCGCCGGGGAACTCAACGCGCTGGAATCGCCCATTGCCACGCCTGACCCAACCCCCACCCACGCGGCACAACCCCGCCCGTTGGTCAGCCGGGAACTAATCGCGACCGATCTCCTTTCGGTGGATAATACGGGCGCGCCTGTCGACCATGCGGTGACAGGTGTAGCCCTCTCGGCAGACGGGCAGATCATCGCCTTTGCCTCGCGTGCGACCAACCTGCGACCTTATAATCTGCCCACTTCAGAAGAATCAGCCTATAACCCAAATGGCTATGAGCAAATCTACGTCATGGACCGCGCCCAGAATCGTCTCGAACTCATCACCCTGGGCAAGGATGGCGCGCCCGGCAACGGCTGGAGCAGTGCGCCTGCCCTCTCGCCTGATGGCCGTTTTGTCGCCTTCTATTCCTGGGCCGCCAATCTGGTATCCGGCGACACCAACGCCGTGCAGGATGCGTTTCTCTATGACCGCGTGACCGCCAGCATGACCCGGGTTTCGGTGTCGGATGCCGGTCGCCAGGGCAACGACCGTTCGGGCGATAGCCGCGCCGGGGTGCGGCCTGCCCTGTCTGCCGATGGCAACCTGATCGCCTTCCATTCCCGCGCCGGGAATCTCGTAAATACCGATACGCCCATTACCGGCAATCAGGTCTATCTCCACAACCGGGTCGCGGGCACCACCACGCTCATCTCGCGCGCCGCCGATGGCACACCCGGCAACGGCGATTCCATCCAGCCCACACTTTCGGCAGATGGACGCGTGCTCGCTTTCCAATCTCAGGCCACAAACCTGTTCGATCATCTGCCCGCAGGCGACGAAGTTGTCTCACCACCCACCGCGCCATCCATCGCACCATCCCCGTGGCAGATCTGGCGCTTCGACCGCACAGCCGAGAATGGGGAAAATGATGGGGCACGCGCCTGGACGCTAGTCTCGCGCACAGCCGAGCGCTCCGGCAACGGTGATTCCACCTGGCCTGTGCTGGCAGGCGATGGGCAACGGCTGGCCTTTCAGAGCGTCGCGACCAACCTGGTCGTGCCCGATCTCAACCAGGCTGCGGATATTCTGCTCTACGATCACGCCCTCAACGCATCTGATAACGCCGCCGCCAGTGACACCAGCCCACTACGTAGGGTATCCATCACCTCTATGGGTGTGCCCGGCAACCGCGAAGCCACCACCCCCGCCATCTCTCTGGATGGCCGCCTTGTGGCCTTTGCTTCGACCGCCACCAATCTGGTCGGCGGCGACACCAACGCCGTCACCGATATTTTCGTCCACGATCTCACCACGCGCCATACCAGCCGCGTCTCGGTAGGCGTCACCGGGCTGTGGACAGGCATTGAAGCGGATGGACCGGCGCGCGATCTGCCCGCGCTCAGCGCCGATGGCGGCTTGGTGGCGTTTCTTTCCCCCGCGCCCAATCTGCTCCCCTCAGCGCGCGTCACCGACGGCACACCGGATGCTGGTACCCAGGACCCCAGCGCGGCCCAAGCCTATCTCCACGCCCGGCAGACGCCCGCCACCTACGCCGTCGCGGGGCGCATTGTAGATAACCGCGGCCAACCCATTGCGGGGGCCGTGATCCAGGCCGGTCCCCACCGCGCCACATCCGACGCCACGGGCGACTATCGCCTGCCCGCGCTGGTGGGTGGAACCTATGCGCTCACCGTTGCCCACAGCCGCTACACCTTTTCGCCGCCGCGCCGCATCACCAGCGTGTTGCGCGATACTGGCGATGTAGATTTCACCGGCTTTGCAGGCGTGGATCAGGCGCGCGCCTTTCTCGATCTGCCTTTCGCCTATGATGGCAGCATCGCCACCTTTCTCCAGTCGCTGCGCGATACGGCCGAGGGCGGGCTGGTGGATGCCTGGTTCGACCATGCCTATCCCGACTATAGC
>JBBDIO010000258.1:0-12452 GCA_040880365.1 Litorilinea sp. | reverse complement strand
TTCTCACGGTTCGCGCCGATCTCGTCCTTGCCCTCGCCCTCGATGACCAGCTCGCGCCCAGGCACGCCGCTATGAGGTGTCTCAAGAATGGTAGGCAATGGCACGCCGCCCAGCGCGCGCAACGGCTCGCCGACACCAACCCCTGCCAGAATCTCCAGATCCTGACGCGCCGGCTGATTGGCAATCACAATACGATGGTCTCGATCCAGCA
Source organism: Litorilinea sp. (assembly GCA_040880365.1). Lineage (GTDB taxonomy): Bacteria > Chloroflexota > Anaerolineae > Caldilineales > Caldilineaceae > JBBDIO01. Next base: position 12,241 of record JBBDIO010000258.1, on the reverse strand, counting down.
GCAACAGACCAAACACGACGGTGTCCATCACGCGCGTCAAACGCTGCGCTTGCAGTCGCACCTGATCGTATAAGCGCGTCCGCTGGATGGTACTGGCGGCTATATCGGCCAACGACGCCAGAAAACCCACATCATCCACATGGGTCGAACGCCCCAGACCCAGCCAGATTGTGCCGATCTGACTGTTTTGCACCGAGAGTGGCACCCCCAGCACGCTGCGGATCGCGCCGCTGGTCCCCTGCCAGGGCGAAGACGCAATCACCTGGCTGTCGTGCAGCAAGCGCGTCCGTAGCAGCTGTGCGTCTGCTTTCAGATGTGTGCCATGCAGCGGCGCATATTCGCCCCGCCCCGCCACCTCGCCCACCACACGCGATTCCAGATTCAACACCACGGCACTGCCCAATGCACTAAAGCTTTTTTCGGCCTGGGCCAAAAGAATATCGACCACGGCGGCGGGGCTTTGAACGTGGCGCAGATCGCGCGCGAGCGCGGCAATGGCCGCCAGCTCATATTCGCGCTGCTTACGGTCGGCAATCTCCTGTTGCGTCTGCGAATAGAGACGCGCGTTGGCAATCGCGGCCGCGGCATGATAGGCCATCACCGAGAGCAACGTGAGATCGACCGCCTTGAAGGCATCGGCTTCGTAGTGCTGAATACTCAATACGCCGATGGCCTCGTTATTGATAATCAAAGGCACATACAAGCCCGACCGGGGGCTGGCCTCATCGCCAATGTGGAGAATCCGCTCGGACGGCAAGGTGGATGCAAGTTCATCAATATCCACAATCTTGGGTTCGAGATCCAGAAAGGCACGCGAGGTCGGACCTTCACCCAGGGGCATGGGCGGAAAAATTGCGGGATCGTACACTTCGCCATCGACGACCGCAAAATCACACATAAAAAGCTGACGCTCTTTATCGAACAGGGCCACCGCCAGATGGGGTGATTCGAGAAAATTGTTCGTAAATTCCCGAAAGATGGTTTCATATACCGCATGAATGTCCAGCGACTCGCCGAGTTTGATGCCGATCTCATTGAGCGCGAACAAACCGCGATTGCGCCGCTCCAACTCTGTATAGAGTTCATCGCGCGTGCGGATGGCGCGCTGTTGAATCGTCACATCGCGCAACACCACCAGATGACTACCAGGCACAATATTGGCAACCGCCGAATATTCCAATGCCACACGCGCGCCATCGACACGCCGCAATTCACAGGTGCCGGTCTGTTTGCCGGTGGTCAGCATATCCTGCCAGCGCGCGTCCCAATCGGCCAAATCGGAAATTTCCAGAAATTCGCCCATCGTTTTGCCGAGGATGTGCGCTTTGCGTTTGCCAACAAACTGGCAGGCGGCAGAATTGGCATCCACATACCGCCGCTCATCGTCGCACAGAAACATGGCATCCAGCGCGCCGTCAAAGATGGCGCGGAAACGCTGCTCACTTTCGGCGAGTGCTTGCCGGGCAGCCGAAAACAAGAACGGGGCTTCGCTGGAAGATGACACAATCGCATCCACCTGCCCCGACGTCAGATCAAAAAACTCCTGTTCCAACGCCGCGATTCTGCCTGCCAACTCCTGGGCGCGGGCCTGCATGATGGGACTCGTCCCAGGCGAATTCGTCCCAGTCGAATTCGTTGCGTTCGACTCCACGGCAGACACTTTCCCTTCCCGGTCTGGATATTGCTCGCCCCTCTCAACACCATTCCGACTCATGCCGACCTTGCCTCAATTCCCAGCGCATAGAGAACTTCTTCGGTTTGAGTCAGGTCGCCAAAGATTAGCACGCTGGGTTCGGGCGCCACACTGCGCAAGGCCGGCGTGGCAAAAACGCGGTCCGCAAATGCGACTTCGGGATGTTCCCAGACATCCACATATTCCACCTGATAATGATCCCTCAGATATACCTCGCAGATGTGATGCAATTGGACGCGCGCGCGTTCAGAATTAGGACTGTTGCCGGCAACATACAGGCGCAGGATCATGTCTGTGGCCGGCCGTCTAGCCTCTGGGTTCGCGGTTCGTTTTGACGTCATATCCATTCCTTGCCGCGCTAATCTAGGTGCGCGCTGCGGCGTAATCGGCGCGATTCTTCCAGCCGCTCGCTATCTTCACATTCGCGCGCCGAAAGCTCTGTATCCAGGCGCTTGCGCGCGGCCGGCTTGGCCGCGAGTCGCTATTGCCGGCGCGATACGTCTCGGCCGGCGGACGGGCATCTAGAAAGAGCAAGTCACGCTCCATGAGATCGAGTAAATCCCAGCCAAAATTGTGGGCATTGCGGATCAGGTCGGCTTTTTGCTCTGCGAACGCGACAAAAATCCCTGGATGCCTGTGGCAACCTTGCGAATTCTGCTTGGCTCTCTCTGATTCGGTCCCATCCCTTTCTCCTATCTTGCAGAATGCGGTCGTGACAGGTTAACGTAGCCCACCCCGGTCAATCATCTTATTCTACCTGTCAAACAAACCGGATTTCAACAGTTTCAGAGGGCGAACGTTAATCTCGCCGCCAGGGACACAGCGGGTCATGCCGCATACCGAATGCCAGATAATCATTCGGCTGGCAACGGCATACCACAAAAACCGGCATGACTACGCACCAAAATGACCGTTGAGTCACCATGTCCCGACAGACTATATCAAATTTGGCAGGTTATTACTATGTCAATCCGCTGTCCGCGAATTGGGGAAAAAGTACGTGTCCGTTCGAAGGGGAGACAGCCTATCTCGACGCTAGTTGATATCTCCTTCACCCTGCCAGAACTGTTGGACATTGGCGGCTAGGTCAGGATAGGCGGCCAGCCCGTCGGGTTGGGCCAGGAGCCACTCTGCCGCAGCGCGCGTTTCTGTGATCATCACCAGATCGGTCAGCTCTGCAAAGCGCAGGGCCGGCATCCCACTTTGCCGCTTGCCCAAAAACTCACCTGGGCCGCGCAATTCCAGATCCTTTTCGGCCAAACGGAAACCGTCATGCAGCTCGGCCACGGCCTGGAGCCGCAATTGTGCCTGTTCGCTGTCGGCGCCCGAAATCAGGGCACAATAGCTGGCGTGTTCACCGCGTCCCACGCGCCCGCGCAGCTGGTGCAGCTGGGCCAGGCCAAAACGTTCTGCATCTTCAATCAGAATAGTAGACGCATTGGGCACATCAATCCCCACTTCGATGACAGTGGTCGCGACCAACACGTCATAATCACCCGCGGCAAAGGTCTGCATGACCGTATCTTTTTCCGAGCCACTCATACGCCCGTGGAGCAACCCCACGCGCAGGGTTGGCATCACCTCTCCCGCCAATTGCGCATGGGCAGTCGTAGCCGCGCCCGCGTCCAGGTTCTCGTTTTCTTCCACCAGCGGATAGACAATAAAAGCCTGGCGTCCGGCCTCGGCTTCCCGGTGGACAAAGGCATACAAACGCTCGCGCTCGCGCCGCCCAAAAATCTTGGTGGTAATGTCTTTGCGCCCCGGGGGCAGTTCATCAATCAAGCTCAGATCCAGATCCCCGTAGATCGTCAACGCTAGCGAGCGGGGAATGGGCGTCGCGCTCATCACCAGCATGTGCGGATGCGATCCCTTATCGCGCAGCAGGGTACGCTGTTCTACCCCAAAGCGATGCTGCTCATCTACAACCACCAGCCCCAGCGCGGCAAATTGCACCTGCTCCTGGATCAGAGCCGTAGTCCCTACCACCACATCAATCTCCCCCGCGGCCAATTCGGCCAACAGCGTCTCACGCGCGGCGCCGGTTACGCGTCCCGTCAACAATGCCACCCGCAACGGAGTATCCGCAGGCCCTGCCATATTGCTGAGCAAGGCATCCAGGTTGCGAAAATGCTGCTCGGCCAGAATCTGGGTCGGCGCCAGCATGGCCGATTGCAGGCCATTGGCGGTCGCCAGATACATGGCAGCCGCGGCGACAGCCGTCTTCCCGCTGCCCACATCGCCCTGAATCAAGCGCGTCATCGGGCGCGGGCGCGCCAGGTCGCGACCCACTTCGGCCAAAACCCGTTGCTGCGCGCCGGTCAGCGCAAATGGCAACGCCTCGGCAAATTGCGCCAACCCTGTCTCGGTTTCCTGAAACGGAATCGCCTCCGCCTCCGCCAACTGTTGACGGCGCTGGGCCACACCGATCTGCACATAGAGCATCTCTTCAAACGCGACCCGCCGCCGCGCATCATCCAGGGCTTCGTGGCTTTCGGGAAAATGCAACTGCTGCACTGCATCGCCCAGTTCCAAAAGCTGATAGCGGGTGCGCAAATCGGTTGGCAAGACATCGGCGAGCGAATCGGCGTAGGCTTCCAGCGCCGAGGTCAGCATGGTGCGCACGCGATTGTTGCTCAACCCTTCGGTCAACGGGTAGACGGGCGTGATGCGTCCGGTCGCCACCATCTCCTGGTCGATCTCTTCAAACACCGGGCTTTCAAAGGTCTTCACACCCAGATGCAGCCCCACCTTGCCGCTAAAACGCAGCGTGGTTTCAGGCTTCAGCTGCTTTTCCAACCACTTGTTATACCAGGTCGCGCGCATGGTGCCGGTGGCATCGGCCAGCGTGCCGATCAACATTTCCCGGTTATAACGCAGCTTGCGCTTCTGCAACTGCCACAAATTGGCGATAATGGTCGCCTGTTCGCCCGGCTCGACCTGGGCGATGGTGCGCATGGTCGTGTAATCGTCATAGCGCGCCGGAAAATGCCACAACAGATCGCGCACCGTTCGCAGGTCCAGCTTTTCCAACAATTCGGCTGCGGCTTTTCCAATCCCTGTGATGCGCGTGGTGGGCACATCCAGGTCCTCGCGGGTGGCGGCGGTCTGCGGTTGGCGATTTTTCACACGCTGGCGTGCCAGATGGGTCGGTTGCGGCGGCGGAATGGCAACATAGTCATCCTCATCCTCACTTCCTCCTCTATCACTGACCCCGGCATCGCGGGCATAGGCCACGCGGGGGGTTTTGGCCGTCGTGGAGCGTGGCTGCGCTGTGCGCGGCGAGCCGGAAGTGGCGCGTTGCGCATTATCTGATATGGCGTCTATAGCATCGCCTGCAGGCGTGTCTGCAACGCTATCGGCAGAAGGTTCGTTCGTAGCAGAATCAGCGGGCGCAGATGGCGCAATGCCGGCCTGGGCCAGGGCTGCTGCCAACCCCGCCGCATCCAGACGACCATCCAGCGCGGCGCGCAAACTTTCTGCCAGCGCGGGGCGTTGCGCCGGCTCTACCTGATCATAGGCGTCTAGCAGCACGGCAATCACGTCTACCTGTTGCGCATCCGCGTCTTCGGCCAACGCATCACCTTGCCAGCGGGACGCCATCGCGGCCAAACCGCCAATGACCGCGCGATTGCGCCACCCCTGCTTTTCTTCCAGGTCAATTACTCGTTGCAACCGCCGAAACGCCGATACGTTCACGCTAATACGTTCCTTCATAGATCATGACCCCAATTGCTTCAGGCCCAATATAGGCCGCCAGACTGGGTGGATAGGTAATGTGGTCAATTTGCATACGCGGCGAAGCCTCGGTCAGCCGCGCCACCAACAGATCGCGCGTCGCGCCATAATCGTGGTCCAAAATTCCCACCCGTTCCACATGGGCAAACTCCACCACAAACTCGAAGAGTTTATCCACCACTTCCTCGCGCGTCTGCACTTTTTCCAAAGGGGCCAAATGCCCATCTTCCATCATCAGCATGGCCTTGATCCCCAGCATAGAACCCAGCAGACTCTGCGAAGGCCCCAGCCGCGCGCTGCGCTCCAGATAGTGGAGGCTTTCGGCAAACGCAGCAAAATAGAGATGCGGAATCGCGCCGTTGATGATCCGGGCAATGTCATGTACAGAGGCCCCGTCGGCTGCGGCTTTGGCGGCCTGTTCGACCAGCAACCCCAGCCCATACGAGGTGCTCAGGCTATCCAGCACGCGGATGGTATAGCGCCCCTTGAGCATCTCTGCGGCCTTGCGCGCCTGTGCCCACATGGGGCTAAGCTCGCTGCTCATGTGGATGGAGACGATCTGCTCAGCCTCCCGCCCCAGACGTTGATAACAATCCAGAATCGAATTCAGATCCGCGGCCTGTACTTCGGGTAGCTTGATCATACCGACGGATTGCGCCTCTTGCAACTTGGCAAAAAGATCCTCCGCCGAAAAGTGTTCGTCTTCTTCATAAATGGACGGACCAATCTTGATCCGATGGGGGATCACATCAATTGGGTATTTTTCCAGCAACTCGGGCGCTAAATACGCGTTGCTATCGGTGACAATCCGGACTTTAGACATGCGTTTTGGCTAGTGGCTCTCTTGTAAATGGTTTCCGATTTATAACAGTATCAGGATACCCGCCTAAGGGCGAATCAGCAAAATCATTCTATTTCGGGGCGCATCGCGTTCCGTGTGCGCCGTGCGGCATGGCTCCATAGGGCTGCCGGATAATTTTCTACCCAGTTTTCTATCTTGCTCCGTCGACCATTTGCCCAGGGATCTTGTAACACACCATGCTGGTCGCAGACGATCCTGAACACGATATTCTTATACGATAATTCTTACACGATTGAAAAATCACTCCTGCTATCGGATTTTTGACGACCCAGATGCTTCATGATAAGCTAAGAAGGTTGTCTGATAGAACGCGTCGGGCCATTCGATGGCTTGTGCAAATCCAGGCCGGCGGGGCGTGTGATTGAAGATTCAGGCACTCATTGATTCGATTTTATTGGAGGTCAGAGCGATGGCAAAGTGCGACACATGTGGCCGGGGTCCTGTTTTTGGAAACAATCGCCCCTGGTCCAAGAAAGCCACCCGACGCCGCTGGAACGTAAACGTCCAAAAGGTAAAGGTTCTCGACAAAGGCCAGTTTGTTTCCAAGCGCCTGTGCACCTCGTGCATCAAGACGTTGGAAAAGGCATAGGCTTGCAGCAATTGCGGCTTGCGGCAATTGTGCAGGGGCCACATCCCAATGGGCTGGTTGGTTCCACAATCAGGTTGGCAATAGGCTTGACAAAATAGAGGACAGCAGACACAACCTGCTGTCCTCTATTTTTTTACCAATTGCTGTGCCGATTCCGTCCAAACTTGGCCCACGGCCTCTACTATGCGGCCACGGCCCGGCGCAACTGTCCACAGCCGGCAGCGATTTCAATGCCCCGACGCACACGCACCGTGGTCGATATGCCATAGCTGCGCAAAATCTCGGCAAAGGCCAGCGTATCCGCATCACTGGTCGGCTGAAACGGGCTATCGGGAATCGGATTCAGCGGGATCAGATTCACATGGCAGAGCAGACGCCGCAACTTCTGCGCCAGCTCCTCGGCCAATTCGGGCGAATCGTTAATCCCGCGCATGAGCGCATACTCAAAAGTCACCCGTCGATTCGTGCGCTCGATATAGCGTTCCACCGCCGCCAGCAGTTCGTCAATCGGATAGCGCGTATTGATGGGCGTCAAGCGGTCGCGCAGTTCATCGTTGGGCGCGTGCAAGCTCACCGCCAGCCCCACTTGCAAGCCTTCTTCGGCCATGCGGTCGATCATGGGCACCAGGCCCACAGTACTCAGCGTGATATGCCGTGCGCCCAGCCCAAAGCCTTCGGGCGCGTTCAAACGGCGCAATGCCGTCCACACATTGTGATAATTGTGCATCGGCTCGCCCATCCCCATGAGCACCACATTTGTCACATGTGTCGGCCTTTCCACATCCATCAACGGGCCATCGGCAGCTTTGCCTGGGGTGTCGCCTAGGGTGTCGTTTGTGGAGTCGCCGGGGGTATGCGCCAGATAGCGGGCGAAATAGAGCACTTGGGCCACAATCTCGCCTGCGGTCAGATTGCGCGCCAGCCCGCCCTGCGCCGTGGCGCAAAAAGTACAGCCCATCGCACAACCCGCCTGGCTGCTGATACACAGCGTGCGCCGCGTATCATAGACCATGAGCACCGCTTCGATGGTTTGTCCATCGTGCAGCCGAAATAGCACCTTGAGCGTATCCTGCGCTGCGGAGACTACCTCGGCAATCGGCGTCAGCGGATTGATGCGGGCGCGTGCACTCAATGCCGTGCGCAACGCCTTGGGCAGATTCGCCATGGCGTCGAAATCCAGCGCATAGCGGCGATAGATCCATTCCCACATCTGGCGCGCCCGATAGGCCGGCTGTCCCAGTTCCTGCATAAACGCAGTCAATTCTTCCTGCGATAAATCCAGCAGCGAAATGCGCTCATCCTGTCCCTCGGCTGCGGGGTTCAGGCCCGCCGCTTGCTCATCGGCGGAATTATCGATCAATGCAATTTGCGCCATACGCGTCACTCACCTTCCGGCTCCCCCCACACGGGCTGCGAGCCATCCTGCTCACACATCACAATCACTCACATCACAAAAAAACAGCACATCCGGGCAATCCGCTTCAACCCGCGGGTCTAGCCCTGCGCGTCGGCCTGGCGAAACAGTTCCAGCAATTCGGGCAGATCGGCCAGCACATAGCGGGGCGGCAACGCGGCCGATTCAAACTCTGCCCGCGTCGATACACCCGTGAGCACCCCCACCGTGGGCATCCCCAGCTCGACCGCGCCCACAATATCGGTCTCATAGCGATCCCCGACCATCAGCGTATGCGCCGGATCCGATTCTACGCGCGCAATGGCCTGTTCATACATCCCCGGATAGGGTTTGCCCACAAATTCGGGCGTCACACCGCTGGCCGCGCTCAACAGCGCCACCAGGCTCCCCGTGCCCGGCACCTGTCCCCGCTCGGTGGGCAGACTGGTATCGGGGTTCGTGGCAATAAAGCGCGCGCCGTTGCGAATCGCCAGCGTGAGATCGGTCAGAATCTCATAGTTCAGCCCGAAGAAAATGCTGGCGACTACGACCTCTGCCGTCATGGGGTCGGCAATCAGATCAAAGCCCTTGCTCGCCAGCGCATCGCGCAAAGATTTTTCGCCCATCATCAACACTTTGGTGCCCGCGGGAACCTGCTGGGCCAGCCAATTGGCCGTCGCCTGCGCGCTGCCCAAAATATGGGCGGGGTCCACCTTCACATCCATCGACGCCAGCTTTTCGGCAAAGGTGTCCGAAGTACGGCTGGAATTATTGGTGACACACAGCCACCGCCGTTGCGTGGCGTCCAGATAGTCCAGCAAATCCTGGACGCCCGGCAAGCCGCGATTGCCCACATATAAAACGCCGTCCATATCCAATAAAACGGCCTGGACGGCGCGCAAGACGGCCAAATCCTCTGCCGTATTCCCTGCCGAATTCTGGTAACTTGTTACCCGTTGCATACCTTGCGGTCACTCCTCGATGCTGGTGTTTGAAGGACTGATATCACCGTCAAACCTGTTCTATTCGCCGTTTAGCCACGCAATGCGGACGCCCGGCACAAAACTGCGCGCCGCCGGCAGCGATCCCAACCCGTTTTCGAGCCGCGTCCACTGTGCCAACGCTTGCTGTGCCACCGCCTGCCCTGTCATATTGCTCGACACTTCATTGTAACCGGAAGTGACAGCCCCAGTCATATTTTGCCACGCCATATTTTCCCAGACTGCGTGTTCAAACGTTGCAGAGTCCCAGGGGATACGCTCCCAGCCGGCCTGCGCCACCTGCCACAGTTGGGCCGGGCTGGTCGAACCTTGCCGAGAATAGACCATCGGCGCGCCGCCCCATGTATGCGCCAGGGTTAACGCAGCATCCACTTGCAATCGGGAAGAAATTGCCGCAGCCAAATCGCCCGAAACGCCAAGCACAGGCAAATCCGCACCCAAGACGACAACCAGTTCGCCTGCGCGCTCTTCATCTAGTCCAGCATCGCTGGAGGGCAGGGTCAATCGGGCCTGGGCCTGCGCATCCAACAGAGAGGCCGGAAAAAGTGCTGCCGCGACGTGCCCCGCAAGCGCGGTGCCCTGGGCCGAAACATCTACGCCACCACCGATGACCAGCCGAGAATCGCCCAGGCGCAACCATTCGCCCACGGCGCCGGCATCTACCATATATTCGGCCGCGGTGCGCAAAAATGGCCCAGTTTCGCCCAGCATTTGCGCAGGCGCATTCCCCGCCATCGCGTCGCTCATGCCTGTTGCCGATAGGACCAATACCTGACGCAGCGGCAACGCATCCAGGCTCCACTCCACGCTTGCCAGGTCGCCGGTGAGCAGTTGCTCAATCAGCGCGCCCTGCCCATAGCTATAGAGCATCAGCTCGCCATCTGCCCACAACACACCCGATTCGGGGTCCAGCACGACCCGCGCCTGCTGTCCCGGTGCGACGGCCAATCCCGCCTCATCTACGCCCTGCGTGGGTGTATGCGCGCCCAGGCGCTGGCCTGCGACCACATCAAAATAGAGATAAGCCGGAGGCGCATCCAATCCAGCCACAGTGCCCGCAAAAGTGCTCGCCAGTTGTGGCATATCCGGCAACGGCCCAAAGCCAATCGTCGTGTGCAGCGGCAACACACTGCGCAACAGGGCAAACTCGCCGATGCGGGGAAACTCTACCACCGCCGACCCGTGCGCGCCGGTCAATTGCGAGTGGGCATCCACCGCTAAGCGCAATTGCAGGTCGGCCAGACGCATCTCGCCCCAGGGCGATTGCAGCGTGGCGGCATTGCGCAATTCCAGCCCACCCGCCGGCAGCAACGTCAGGTTCGATTCAGCGACGCGCCACGTCAATGCCGGACCGTCTGCCCCGCCCACCCCCAGCCGCACCGAACACGCGCCCGCGTCACAATCGACGCCCAAACCGACATCCGCGGCCACACTCCGCGCAGGGTCGGCACCAGTTGCCTGCACAGGTCGCCCTGGCACAAGCCCCAGCCAGAACAACGCCAGCAACACTACAATCCCTATCCCCTGGCTGCATCGGCGCGCGAGATTGCGTCTGCGCGATTGTGGGGAAACGATGGACGCGCCCGTTGCCATTCCGAACATGGTCGGCTAGCCTTCCTGCTCCGGTTCTGCCGAAGCGACATCCTGTTCCACATCCGCCGCGGCGGTCGCGACGGCCCAGCTCACCAAAAACCAAACCCCGCCGCCAATTAACAGCGCCATCCCAATGCTGGCCGGATTCATGGGCACATTCCCCCGCACAATCCCCACAACCGTCAACGCCAGCCCGATGACACCAAACAACAAACCTACGCGCAACGCAGGCGATAGTTTCAAACTCAACGCGTTCATATAGAAGACTTTTCCTGTTCTACAAAATCAGTTCAACAAATTGTGCATTCGCCACGCGGCAACCAGAAATTGCCAACGGCCTCCGCCCCGCCTCCTATTCTACCTTATTCACAGAATGGATTCTACTAATCCGCGCTACGAATCCCCGGCGGCACGCATATCCTGCACGTTCAGTTGCAGCGATTGCCGCCCCTGATATTCGTTCACATCCAGATGAAACACCAGATCTACCAGCATGTCAGTCTCCAAAACCCGAGACCGTTCGCCTTGCTGAAACGCAACCGCATCCAGCACCGGCGTCGCCGGACCATCATCCACCACCAGGCGCAGATGCTTGCCCTTGCCCACCGTGCGCACATCGCGCAGGCGGGCGCGAGTCTTGAGCAGCGGCGCAGGATTGGCGCTGCCCAGCGGCTCCAGACGGGCAAATTGTTCGCGCAGGCCCCAATTGAGTTGATCCAGCGGCACCTCGGCGTCAATCGCCAGCGTCGGGCGCAATTCGCGCAGATTGGGCAATTGTTCATCGGCAATTTCGCGCAGCCGGATTTCAAAATGGGGCAAATTTTCGGCGGCAATCGTAAAGCCCGCGGCGCGGCTGTGGCCGCCGTAGCGCACCAGCATTTCGCTCAGCCCGTCCAATGCCTGAGTAATGTTAAATTCTTCAATACTGCGCGCGCTGCCCCGTGCAAACTCTTCGCCTTCCTCAATCACGACGGCCGGGCGATAGAAACGCTCGGCAAGCTTCCCCGCGACCAGCCCGACAATGCCGGAACGCAGCGCGGGACTGCGCACCACCAATACGGAAGCGTCTGCCTCCATCTGGGCCTGCACCTGGGGTTCGGCCTCAATCTGCGCAGCATCGGTCATAGTCCGGCGTGCGTCGTTCAGATCTTCCAATTCTGCCGCCAGCGTATAGGCCTCTGCCGGGTCGGGGGTGCGCAGCAACCGATAGGCCAGTTTGGCATGGGCCAAACGCCCCGCCGCATTGATGCGCGGTCCCAGCCGAAACGCAATGGCCGTGGAATCCACCGTGCCTGCGCGCATACCCGCCTGGGCGATGAGCGCGGTAATGCCGGGGCGTTCGCTGCGATTCAGCTCGGCCAACCCCCGCCGCACC
>JBBDIO010000257.1:2750-12458 GCA_040880365.1 Litorilinea sp. | reverse complement strand
ATCTGGGCGGCGGTGGCCTCGGCTGCCCCCGCATCTACATCGGTGACCAGCAGCCGCGCGCGCGCCGCGGCACAGGCGATAGCCGCCGCGCGGCCAATGCCCGAACCGCCGCCGGTGATCAGAACGGACTTGTTTTCCAAAAGCTGGGTCATTCAATCACTTTCCCGATGGGTGAAGCCTGGCAAATCGTATCTGTTCACAACAGTATAGGTAGCTAACCGCGCTTGTCAATCTGCTTAAGCAAGGCTAACCCAAAACTCAAATCATGCTAAGTGGCCGCTTTGGATGGACAGTAGGCGTCTGGCCGCAAATTCCCCGCCCGACCCCCTTGAATGGTGCATGGCGAAGTGTTATGGTTTACCGGCGGGTCGGTCGGCGCGCTGTCTGCCGATTGTGCCCAAGCGAGTAAACGTCGAATCGCGGCCGCCCTGGGGGTTTAACCGACCTCTGGATGGCAGCCGGTCCCAGTGTAACACAGTGTAACACGATGTATAACAGGATATTTCATGCACGATTTACGCGCACAGACATTGGTGTTGGGCTATGACACCACACCGATTATCAATCAACTGGATCTGGAAATCCCCGCCGGCAAAATCACCGTTTTGGTGGGGCCAAACGGCTGTGGCAAATCGACTTTGCTGCGGGGGCTGGCGCGCCTGCTACGGCCGCGGGCCGGACAGGTGACGCTCGACGGCAAGGCGATTCACGCCGTGAGCACCAAAGAGCTGGCGCGCCAGCTGGGCATTTTGCCCCAGAGTCCGGTTGCCCCCGAAGGGCTGACCGTGCAGGAACTGGTGGCGCAAGGCCGCTATCCACATCAGAGCTGGTTTCAACAGTGGTCGCCCGAAGATGCGCGCATCACCCAGGACGCGCTGGAGATTACCAACCTGACCGAATTGGCCGCCCGTCCGGTAGATACGCTTTCGGGGGGACAGCGGCAGCGGGCGTGGATTGCTATGGCGCTGGCGCAGGAAACCGATATTCTCTTGCTCGATGAGCCGACTACGTTTCTCGATTTGGCCTATCAGCTGGAAGTGCTGGATTTGCTGGAAGAATTGAATCAACGCGGGCGCACGATTGTGATGGTGCTCCACGATTTGAATCATGCCTGCCGCTATGCTCATCATCTGGTTGCACTCTGCGATGGTGAGATCCGCGCCCAGGGCACGCCCGCCCAGGTGATGACCGAAGCCATGATCGAAGATGTGTTTCAACTGCGTTCCTGCATTGTGCCCGATCCCGTCACTGGCACGCCCATGTGTATCCCCATTTGCCGGGCGCGACTCTATGCCCAAATGCAGAATGGACGGCGGGGCACAGATGATCCACTCCTTGCCCACGCGCCGGTTCCGCCCGCGCCCGTCGCCGCGCAAACCCGGATGCCCGCCCATTAGACAATCGGGCGTCGGCGTGTAAACCCGCAAGTTGCGACAATTGCATCTGTTTCTGAATTCCACTTTCAACTGGAAACGTTGCTCCATGCCTGCAAATACGCGTTTTATGCAGAAAGCGACCTATGAATATTCATAGCACAACCCAGCCCACCAAAGACTATTGTAATGTGCTGGCTCACGCCCAGGGGTTTGATCCCGGCGGCCATGCCGGGCACTTTGACGACGCGATCTTGCTAGAGACGCCCTTGCCCTGGAAAAACAGTCTCTATACTCAGGCAGGCGCACTGCCCCAGGCCATGCTCGACCTGCGCGATCTGTGGCTGGCGCGCTATCACGCGGGGCAACCCTATAACCATCGCCCTTTGCTGGTGGCGCCCGATCCCGCCTATAGCGTGCCGGGGCGACGGCGGGTGATCTACTTCGATCGGATGCCGGTACCGGATCAGGCACCGGATCAAACACCGGATGGGACACCGATTGCGCAACCCTTTGCGGCTTTTCGGCGCACCGAATATCTTGTGCCCGACGCCGCGGCCGGGCCGTTGCTCTGGGCCTTGTTCGAAGACCGCAGCCAACTGGATACCTATGCGCGCTATCAGGTTCCCCTGCCAGCCACCACCCGGGATCTGCTGGTCTGCACCCACGGCACTATCGATGTGGCCTGTGCCAAGTTTGGCTTTCCTCTCTATCAGCATCTGCGCGACCACCATGCCCATGCGGGGCTGCGTGTGTGGCGGGTAAGCCACTTTGGTGGGCATATCTTTGCGCCCACGCTTATGGATTTCCCCACCGGGCACTATTGGGCCTATGTGGGCGAGGAGCAAGCCGCGCAGATTGTCGCGCGCCAGGTCGATCCGCAACGGTTGCACGCTCACTATCGGGGCTGGGCGGGGGTAGACGCGGGCTTTGCCCAGGCCGCCGAGCGCGCGCTGTGGGAGCGGGTGGGCTGGGCGTGGTTCGACTATGCCCGTTCGACCACCGTGTTGGCCCAGGACACAGAACACAGCGATCCACACTGGATGGAACTGGCGCTGGATTATACCGCGCCCACGGGCGAATGGAGACGCTATTGCGCGCGGGTCGAAATCATCGACTGGATCGAAACCCAGGGGTCAACCGGCGCGTCTAAAACCTATCGCTACGCTCAATATGCCGTGTCCGCATTGACCGCAGTGACCCAGGAACACGCGACCGCATTCGAACCGGTGACGCCCGTCGTATATTCCGCCTAAACGGGATTGTCTTGCCTATAGATGAAGCCCGGCGCAAACTCGCGCCCTTCACAAACCAAATCGATTTTTCAGAATAAACCAGGAAAGAGTGTCAAATGCTGCACCCTATGCTACAAAAACAGTTGCCAACCCGTCGAACCTCATCGGTTTCGATTCTCCATATTCGTCTGCCGCGCGTGGCTTTTTTGCTGGTAGGCGCGATTTTGCTGGCAGGCTGCATTGCCGCACCCACACCCGGCGCACCAGCGGCTACTGCGCCCGCGGCCTCATCTACTGCTGCGCCGGCGAGTGCGGCAGCCGATGAAGCCGCCGCAGAATGTGTCAGCGTGACCCATGCACGCGGCGCGACCGAGATTTGTGGCGTGCCCCAGCGCATTGTCACACTGGAATGGACCTATACCGAGAATCTGTTGGCGCTGGGCATCCAGCCCGCAGGCGTCGCCGATATTGAGGGCTATCACAATTGGGTGCGCATTCCGGTTGCGCTGGATGACACCGTGCCCGATGTGGGCACGCGCCAGGAACCGAATCTGGAAACGCTCGCCGCGTTGCAGCCCGATCTGATTCTGGCTTCTGCCTTCCGGGTCGAGCAATCCTATGAAGAATTGCAGGCGATTGCGCCGACGCTGGTCTTTGATTCCTACCCGACTGCCGAACAGGGCACGCAGTATGATGAGATGCGCCGGACATTTCTGACCATCGCACAGGTGCTGGATCGCACGGCGCAGGCCGAGCAGGTGTTGGCCGATGTGGAAGACACCTATGCCGAACTGCGCGCGCAGATCGCCGACGCCGGGCAGGCCGACCGCCCCTTTGTGCTGGCGCAGGCTTTTGGCAGTGACACGGTCCAGGTGCGTCTGTTTACCGACAATGCAATGGCGACCCAGATTGTGGAAAATCTGGGCTTGCGCAACGGCTGGCAAGATGGCTTTCAGACCTATGGCTTCACCACGGTGAGCATGGAGACGCTGCCCGAATTGGGTGATGTGAGCTTCTTCTATGTGGTGCAGGCCGACAACGATGTTTTCCAGCGCGATGCCATTCGCCCGCTGTGGGAAAATCTGGAATTTGTGCGCAATGGGCATGATTATCCGCTGGGTGGTGATACGTGGCTCTTTGGCGGGCCGCTTTCGGCACAGTTGGTGGCAGAAATTGTGACCGCGGTCCTGCTGGATTCTGCGGACTAGACTATGACGAGCGCAGCCGGCAATCATGCTGTGATGTCAGAGGGACGGGTACGCGCGCGGCGTACCCATCCTGTGTTGTTGGGCGGGCTTGTGGTGGGGATGGGCGCACTCCTGCTGACCATGCTGGGGAGTGTGGCCTTTGGCGCGGCGCAGATTGGCTTGGGCGATGTGTGGGATTCGCTCTTTGCCTTTGACCCCACCGCCACCGATCATCTGATTATCCGCACCTTGCGCGTGCCGCGGGCGGCAGTCGGTGCGCTGGTGGGTGCATCGTTGGGCGTGGCGGGGGCCATTATGCAGGGCCTCACGCGCAACCCGCTGGCAGATCCCGGTATTCTGGGCATCAACACCGGCGCGGCGTTGGGTGTGGTGCTGGCAGTCTATCTGCTGGGCATCCAGACGTTGACGCTCTATGCCCTGTTTGCGCTGGTGGGCGCGGCGATCACTGCGGGGCTGGTCTATGCCATCGGCGCGCTGGGGCGGGGTGGCCCGACGCCGCTGAACCTGACGATTGCCGGGGCCGCGTTTACCGCGCTGCTGTCGTCACTCACCACCGGCATTCTGATCCTGAACGAGCGCACACTGGAAGAAGTCCGCTTCTGGCTGGCGGGTTCAATCGCCGGGCGCGACCTCACCTTGCTGCTCCAGGTGGGTCCCTATCTGGCGGTGGGCATGGTGGTGGCGCTGGCGCTGGGTCGCCAGATTACCACGCTGGCATTGGGCGAAGATGTGGCGCGCGGCCTGGGGCAAAATACGCTCTGGATCAAGGCGCTGGCCGCGCTGTGTGTGGTGTTGCTGGCGGGTGGGGCCGTGGCCGTCGCCGGGCCGATTGGCTTCATCGGGCTGGTGATTCCGCATATGGTGCGCTTTGCCGTGGGCGTGGATTATCGCTGGATTCTGCCCTATGCCGCGCTGGCGGGCGCGATTTTTCTGCTGGTGGCCGATGTGACGGCGCGGCTGGTCTTGCGCCCGACCGAACTGCCGGTGGGTATTATGACCGCGCTCATCGGCGGGCCGTTCTTTATCTATCTGGTACGTTGGCGCGTGCAACGGTGAACCGGGCAATTTTGGCAGAAGTGGAAATGAACAAATGAGCGCGACCAATAAACAACGCGCGCCGGACGGGGAAATCTGGACGGTTGTGCGCGGGGCCGGGGGCCGCTTCTCTTTGCGGATGGGGCGGCGTGTGCCGGGGGTGTTGCTGCTGCTGTTGCTGACCACCCTGGCGGTGATGGTGGTGAATATGGGGGTGGGCGAATATCCCATCGCGCCGGGTGATGTCTTGCGTACATTGGTCGGGCTGCCCACGCCCAATGGCGATTTTCACTTTGTGGTGAACATTTTGCGCTTGCCGCGCATGTTGGTGGCCGCTCTGGCGGGGGTGGCGTTGGGCGTGGCGGGCACAATTCTCCAGGGATTGACGCGCAATCCGCTGGCCGCGCCGGGCATTCTGGGCATCAACGCGGGGGCAGGATTGGCCGCTGTGGCGTTGATTGTGCTCTTCACCAATGTGGCGGCCGGGTGGATTCCCGTGGCCGCGTTTGCCGGTGGGGCCGGGGTCGCGCTGTTGATCTATGTATTGGCGTGGCAAGGCGGCGATTCGCCTCTGCGACTTATCCTGGTGGGGATTGGTCTGGGCGCGATTATCGGCGCGCTGACTACGCTGCTCATCACATTTGGTGAAATCAACAATGTGCAGCGCGCGCTGGTCTGGCTCACGGGCAGCGTCTATGGGCGTTCCTGGGCAGAAGTCTGGGCGATTGTGCCCTGGATTGTCACCTGTGTGCCGCTGACCTGGCTATTGGCGCGCGATCTCAATGTGTTGAATCTGGGTGAAGATGTGGCCCAGGGGCTGGGCAACGCGGTGACCGGACGACGCGGGGTTTTGTTGCTGACTGCGGTGGGGCTGGCCGGCGCGAGTGTGGCGGCGGCGGGCACGCTGGGCTTTGTGGGGCTGATGGCGCCGCACATTGGGCGACGCCTGGCAGGCCCGGATCATGTGGGACTGGTGCCGGTGGCGGGCGCGGTCGGCGCGTTGATTGTGGTCGCGGCCGACCTGGCCGGGCGCACGCTGCTGGCCCCCACCGAGTTACCCTGCGGCCTGATTACCGCCGCGATTGGCGCACCCTTTTTCATCTATCTGCTCTGGCGGCAGCGGCGCACACGTTAGGGGCAAGGGTTAGCCCTTGAGTGCACCCTCGGAAAGCCCGCGCACAAAGTGTTTCTGTGCCAGGAAGAAGATAATGCCAATCGGCAGGGTTGCCAGCACCATGCCCCCGGCGATGACATTGAAGCTGCCATAGAACGCCGAATTGAGCATGAGAATGCCCAGCGTAATGGGATAGAGTTCTTCGCTGGTGAGATAGATGAGTGGGCGCAGATAGTCGCCCCAGGTGACGGCAAACGCCGTGGTCGCGGCAAATGCCAGCGTGGGGCGGGTGAGTGGCAGCATGATTTGCCAGAAAATGCGAAATTCGCCTGCACCGTCGACAATCGCGGCGGACTCCAGTTCCTGGGGCAGCCCCTGGAACGCCTGGCGCATGAGAAAAATGGTAAACGCGCTGGTCCAGGCAGGCACAATCAGGCTCTGATAGTTGTCTAGCCCCAACAGATTCTGGACGACCAGATAGGTGGGGATGAGCGTGACTTCGGAAGGCACGATGAAGGTCGCCAGAATCAGGGCGAAAACAAAGTCGCGCCCCGGAAATTCCCAGCGCCCCAGCACATAGCCCGCCATCGAAGCAATAAGCAGCATGGGGATGATTTCCCCGATGGCATAGATGAAGCTATTGAGCAGGAAGCGAAAAAAGGGAAACTGATTGACCAGCGATTCGAAATGGCCTAGCGTGGGCACCCAGCCGCCGATCCAGGGTAAGAGGTTTGGGGGGTAGGCATAGGGATTGATGGACGAGGGCGAGATCGAGACGGCCAGCATCCACAGAAATGGATAGAGGAACGCAAACAGCAGGGGGGTCATGATGACGATGGTCAACAGATTGGCCCAGGGGAATTTGCGCAGACGTGTGGGGAGCGCAGGCTCGACCGCCAGATTGGAGGCCCCAGGCGGTGTGCCGGACGGTGTGCCGGGCGATGGATTAGGGGTAGTATCGATAGACGCCACTTAGCGCTGACTCCATTCCGACATTTTGAGGCTCAACCAGGAAAGCATAAGAATAAACACCGTCATCACAATTGCCAGCGCCGACGCATAGCCAAAGCGGAAGTATTGAAAGGCCTGTTGATAGACGGTGAGCATGAGGCTTTGCGTCGCCAGCCCAGGCCCGCCATTGGTCATCACAAAGACCTCGCCAAACAGTTTCAGGCTGCCGATGGTTGCCACAATGATAATGAGCGTGGACATGGGGCGTATCTGGGGCAGGATGACATACCAGAGTCGCTGGAGCCAGTTGGCACCGTCGATCTGCGCGGCTTCAAGCAATTCGCCGGGCACATTTTGCAGCCCGGCCAGATAGAGAATGGCATAGTAGCCGCTGGATTTGAAAACCGTGACAAAGATCACGGCGATCAAGGCCCAGCTACTGCTTTTGAGAAACGAAATCGGCTCGAATTCTGCCCCAAACAGCCCAAAAAGCCGCCATAGCAGTTGGTTGATAATGCCGTCGCTGCGGTAGATGTAGATGAACATGGTCGCAACGACTACCATCGAGACGATATGCGGGAAGTAGACGCCTGCCCGATAGATGCCGATGCCGCGAAAATCCTGGTTGAGGGGGAAAGCCATGAGCAGCGGCACCACTACCAGAAAGGGGATGACTACCAGCGCATATTTAATCACCACGACGGTTGCGCCGCGCACAATCGGATCGGTGAAGACACGGATGTAGTTTTCTAGCCCCACAAAGGTGCTGGGCCTTCCCGGTGTGAAATCGGTGAAGCTGATCCAGATGCCCCAGACCAGGGGGATGATGAGAAAGATAATCAGGCCCAACAGCGCGGGCGCAAGAAAAAGATAGGCCATGTAAACCCGTCGCGTTTGCATGGTCATGCGCCGCGGTTTGGTTCTGGTCTCGATTAGTGTGGAACTTGCCATTTGCAGACTTCCCTGGTGAATTGCGCCGTCGCCCTGCACATGGGCGCCCTACACACGGGTTCCCGGCACACGGGCGACGGCGACTTTGTACAAAGTGATTGTGCTACGCAGTGACCGGTTCGGCCTGGGCGATGGCCGCGTTGATGGCGGTTTCCCAGCGTTCCAGGAACTCTGCCGCGGTGATATTGCCTTCGATCATGGCAAGCTCTTCGCCCGCGACCTGTTGCCAGACTTCTTCATAGACCGAAGTCCAATAGGAGACAGGTTTGCTCAGCGGTTCGATGGACACCCGTTGCATATCCTGGATGCCGATTTGCACCGCCTTGCGGATGAGACCTGCCTGATAGGTTTCCGGCTCTTCGGCCGGCTCTTCGGTGAAGAAGGGGTCTTCCAATGCGGGCAGATAGGCAGGCGCAATGGCGACAGCCTGGGCAAACGGGATGAAGTTCTCTGTGCGCACCACGGAGAGGGTAAAATCGACGGCAATTTCCGGGTGTTCGGAATCGCGGCTGATGACAAAGATCTGGGGGTCGGCGGGGATGCGATTGGCGTCGCCCACAACCGTGGGGATCACATCAAATTCCCCGGCTTCCAGCACTTCGTTTTCGGTGCGATTGAGGATGTAGGTGCCGCTATTGATGAATGCGCCCATGCCTTGCCAGAACCAGTCGATGGCGACCCGGTAATCGGGGCAGGCGTAGCTATCCAGGCTCATCAGCCCATCGGCGTGCAGGCCCAGAACGGTTTCCATATGGGCTTCCCATTCGGGGGTATTGACCGCGGCGGCGGTGAAATCATCGCTCAGGATATTCAGACCTTCTTCAAAGGCCCAGGCCCGGCTATCCCAGCAATCGACCCAGGCGTGGACACCGGGACCCCATGCATCCTGAGAGGCGCGCCCGATTTCGAAGACCTCTTCCCAGGTTTGGGGCGGGCTGCTGAGATCCAGACCCGCGGCCTGGGCCAGTTTGCCGTTGACGACCGCGGGTTTGGCAAAGGTGCTATACCAGGGGATGGCATAGTGGCTGCCGCCAATTGCGCCCGATTCCCAGAAGCTGCCAAATGCTTCCTGATCTTCGGCAGACACATATTCATCCAGCGCCAGCACACTGCCCAATTCGATGAAGCGGGCCAACTGATACATATTGGCGACGTCGGGCGCGTTGCCGCCCGAAAGCGCGGTGGCATACTTCTGCGCGATTTCGTTGCCGGGCACATCTACCCACTCAATCGTGACATTGGGGTTTTCGGCTTCGTAATTGTCAATGTAGCTCTGCATGATTTCGCCAAAGGTACTCTTGAGATTAATCGTCCACCATTCGATGCTGATGTTCTCGGCACCGGCATTGGCGCTGCTTTCGCCACTGGTTTGCCCGCTGGGCGCGCTGGTGGGTGCGGCGCACGCGGCCAACATGCCTGCACCGAGGAGAGTTGTGCCGCGCAGAAAATCGCGACGAGAAAAGCCCTGCTGCATAAGTTGCTCCCTTTTTGATATAGGTTCTGAATTGTTCGCTGAAATAACCACAAGCTGAATCGGATAATCATGGATACTGGTGAATTGCATAGGGGCATATCCCATACTGGCGTATGCGGATATGAATTGTGATTACCAATGTGATTATCAAAAATACAGGCTCGGTTGATTTGGCCTGATTTCGTTAGAGGAACTGCGTTGACGGTTTCTGTGCTCGCCTGAACCTAAACTCGCTGTGGCTTTAATCCTGTATGGGCACAATACCCACGTTACGCGCGAATGGCAAGAGTCTAGCATAGAGCTTTTTGTGTCGCAACCGAAAAAAATCGGCACACACGCGCAGGGGGATCGCGGTCTATGTCATCTT
>JBBDIO010000257.1:0-2650 GCA_040880365.1 Litorilinea sp. | reverse complement strand
TCATCTTCTACTGTTCGTCTGCTGTGGCGTCTTCCAGGGCGCGGCTCAGGCGATAGTCGCGGATGGTGGGCGAAGCCAAAAACACGATGATGGCGATGGCGATGCCGCTGCCGCTGAGGATGATAGTGATGAGTTGCGGGCCAAAGAGATCTGCACCCACGCCCGCCAGCAGCGCGCCAATGGGCATAAGCCCCGCGTTCAGGCTCACAATGCCGGTCACGCGGCCGCGCAGAGCATCGGGTATGGATAGCTGGAGCAGGGTTTGGTTGGATGTAATGTAGATCATTTCAAAGAAACCGGCGGCTATAAACCAGGCGAGCGCGACCCATAGATTGGGGCTGAGCGCAAACCCCAGGAGCGATAGACTGGTGAGCAGCAGCGATAACAGCTGGATCAGGCCGCGGCGGTCGAACCGGCCCAGCCCGGCGCTGACAAACCCGCCTGCGATGCCGCCAATGCCCACGCCCGAAAGTAGCAGGCCCAGCGTATCGGGGCCGCCTTCAAAGATGTCTTTGGCATAAATGGGCGGCAACGCTGAAAAAATGGGGATGATGACGAGGGGCAAAACCCAGCCCATGAGGATAAAGGCGCGCGTGGTCGGCTGCTGTTTGATAAAGCGCAGCCCTTCGCGCAGGCTGCCGAAGGTGGAGCCGGGTTTGAGCGCGGTACGTTCGGGGGGCAGGTTGAGCCGGGTGATGGTGAGCGCGACCAGGGCATAGGCGCCCGCCTGGACAAAGAAATTGCCCGACGGCCCAAACCACAGAATCAGAAAGCCGCCAATTGCCGGGCCAATGGAGCGCATGACCGCCCAGCCGGTCTGGACCAGCGCCACGGCACTGGGCGCCAGCGCCCGCGGCACCAGACTAAAGACCAGCGTCTGATTCAGCGGCATACTCACGGCCTGGGCCACACCCCCCAACAGGGCAAAGATAAAAAGCGGCCAGATGACCCCCGGCGCGAACAGCAGCACAAACCCAAAAATCAGGCTGATGGTAAACAGCCAGCCATTGGTGGCATAGAGCAGGCCACGGCGGGATAGACGATCAATCGCCACACCCGAAAGGGGGGCCAGCCCAATCGTGGCAATCGAGCGCACCAGGTTGAGCGTGCCCAGCATTACGCCCGATCCCGTCAATTCATAGACCAGCCAACTGAGCGTGACTTGCTGAATCCACTGCCCGCTGTTGGAGAGGATGGTGCCGGTGAGAAACCACGCAAAGCCGGGTTGGCGCAGGGCGGCCATCGTGCCCTGCGCTATGGGTTGGGCCGGGGCAATGGGTGGATGAACGGGTACTTTTGCCATGTGCTGTGTGCAATCCAGGTGTGCGCGATCCAGGTGTGCGTGATTTAGAGGCGGGTTCGGGCGCTAGCCCTCAAAGGGTTCGATTTCGGCATAGATTTCGAGCTGATTGCCTTCGGGGTCGGCAAAATAGACGGTGCGATGGCCGCGCGGTTGGTCGGCGGGCGGGTCCAGAATCTCTACCCCTTTTTCCAGCAGTTGTGCATAGCATCGGTCTACCTCGTCCCGTTCCACCAGAAATGCAATCTGCACGCCGGGCAACTCCGGGCGCACGCCGCTGCCGTCGTAGGCGCGAGTACGTTTGCGCAAGCCCAGCAAGAGCGAACCGGCGCGCAAGGCCAGACTGGTTTCAGATTCGGAATCGACGGCAAAATCGAACAGGCCGCGATAGAATGCCTTCATGCGTTGCATATCTTCGCAGAGGATGATGACATAGCTGATGTGTTTGACCGCGGATAACATTGGGTGTTCCTTGCGTTTGGGTGTGGTAGGTGTGATCGTTTCTCCATGCTATATCGGTATGCTATATCGGTTCACCCGTTTCTGCGAAACCGCATCGGGTATACACGCAGTTTTCATGTGCAGGTTTGATGCGCAGGTTTGGGTGCGCGCCAGACAATCAGCGATTTTGGGCTGTGCGCAGTGCATCCAGCACATCCCCAAAGGCTTCGATGCCCTGGGGCGATTGCGGCGTGACGGCGATCTGCAAATGGGAGATGCTTTTGGCGGCAAAGGCGTGCAGGCTGGTGGCGATTTCGGCGGGCGGGCCGAGGATTGGCGGGCCAAATGGATGGGTGGCGGACAGGGTGGCTGGGGTGTGGATGGCATCCGCCACAATCAGCGCGCTGCGATAGCCAAACCAGGTGACCAGGTTGCCGATCTCCACGCGCATCTCCACGCGCGTGGTGACGGCGGCCAGCGCGGCCAGCAGCGCATAGCTTTCCCACACGCCGATTTCGCCCACTTGCATAAAGCGGTCGTGGACCCAGATGGAGTCGAAGCCCACACCCTCCTCCCCAAAAAAAATGTATTTTGGGGAGGCATTTTTGGGTTGTTTGACAAGGACGGTCAACGCGCATATAGTTTGAATCGCACCCAATTCTTCTCAATTTTCCAAGCCGATTTCCAGATGTGAAGCTGTCTACCCAAATTGCATGTGCGCGGCGTGCATTCGCCAAAAATACCGATAACCGGCTCGCGCGCGGATCCGGTGTTTTGCTTGCCCGTTGGGTATACATCTGCGCATTGAGAATCGATTACCGGGGACTTGACGGGGCAACCTGGCGGTGAACCCGCGGGCAAACCTGTTGCGAATGCCTGTTGGGCAAACCGTCACATCGTAACCTTCAA
>JBBDIO010000256.1:3154-12499 GCA_040880365.1 Litorilinea sp. | reverse complement strand
CAAAGGTCAGCGACTTGCCATCCACCGACTTGGCCGACTTGAGGATCGCCACCAGCTGATCCACCGAATCCAGCCTGCCGTCGATCAGGGCCAAATAGCCCGCCGGCAGAATCGCGGTGCGCTGTACCGGGTCTGTATAGAAATACATAGAGGCAAACTGGGCTTTATAGCTTGCGCCGGGATGGTAGGATTGTTGCAGATACGATGCCACATATTTCTCAATCGTCACATGTGCATCGGGGCCAAGCAGATAGCTCATCTCGCCCAGAATCGCGGCCAGAGCCGGCTCCTGCATCACAGTCAGGGCGACCGCGGCCAGCTCGTTTTCGTGGTTCACAGGTCGCGCCTGCCGGCGGATGGCCTTCACCGCGGCCTCCACGCCCAGATTCACACCCTTGGCGACCTGCATGGCATTTGCGCCGCCCGCAATAATGCGCAGCGCATCGGCATACAGCTCGCGAGTCAAAACCGCGGCAGTCGCACCGCCATCGCCGGCACGCTGCACCACCCGCCAAATCATACTGCGCATAAGCATCGCGCCCACATCGGCATTCGGATTGCCCATATTCAGAATCCGGCGCACAGTGGTAGCAGAATCGTCGAGCAATTCCGGTTGGCGTTTATAATCACGTTGATTGCACACGACGCCACCCACCGGGCCTAGTGTGGGCGCGAGCAAGTCGGCAATCGTGTCGATCCCTAGCGTAAAGTGTTGGCTCGCCGTAGGCTGACCAATAACTTTTGGTTTTGGCATATCTTTCCTTTTCCACTGACGAATAAAACGTAACCTTGGGCATATAGCCGGGGATAAATTCCCTGGAAGCAGGATCCTGTAATGGAGGGCACGGACCAAGGCCACAGTTTCCAGTATAAAGCTTCAACAACAAAGCAGAGACTGCGCATCCAAGTATGGGTGCGCGCTCGGTACGCATTCAGCGCGGGCGTCGTCTGCCTGGTCTTGCCAGATAAGCCGCCGCACCAGGATGACGCGCAGTGCGATATGGGCGCGTGGCTCTAAAAAAACCCACGCACACGTGCAACGACAAGAAGTTTCCTGACTGGGTAACGGTTCTGGAGTTAACATTCCTCAGAACAGTATGTTGCAGAACAACCTGAATTCTAACAGCAACTCCATACGACGCAAAACTCATTACAAATTATCCCCATCTGGCGGCATAACGCTACATAATGCGGCATAACGCGGCATAACATAGCGTGAATCCGTGCGTGAAGTCGCCAAACACCCGACTTCAGTTGTAAAATCCGCATAGACTGAATGCACACAGGCATTCTATTCAGAAACAGGAAACCCGGTCATGTCCGCATCGCAACAAATCCCTTTGACCGCCTATCAGGAATATCCCGTTGCGGAAATGGAGAAACGCGCGGCCGACTTTTATGCAGACGTAAAACGGCGACGTTCAGTCCGTGCCTTTTCGTCGCGTCGGGTGCCCCGCGCCGTGATCGAGGCATGTCTCCTGGCCGCGGGCACTGCCCCCAGTGGTGCCAACCAGCAACCCTGGCATTTCGCCGTCGTGAGCAACCCCACAATCAAAGCAGAAATCCGGCGCGCCGCCGAAGCCGAAGAGGAGGAATTTTACACACACCGCGCCCCAGCAGATTGGCTCAACGCCCTGGCCCCGCTGGGCACCGATGCGGCCAAACCGTTTCTGGAAACCGCGCCCTATCTCATCGCCATCTTTGCCCAGTCCTATAGCCCCACACCCGCGGGCGACCGTATCAAGCATTACTATGTGACCGAATCGGTCGGAATTGCCACCGGAATCCTCATCACCGCACTCCACCACGCCGGGCTGGTCACCCTCACCCATACGCCCAGCCCAATGGGATTCCTCAACCAGATCCTGCAACGCCCCAGCCACGAACGTCCGTTTTTGTTGCTGATAGCCGGCTACCCTGCCCAGGACGTGCAGGTGCCTGACATCGCAAAAAAATCACTGTCAGAAATTGCCACGTTCCACGAATAGCGAGTCTGTACAATCTAAACCCAACCCGCACAGCCTACACCTTGGACAGCCTAACACAGGAGCGCAATACCCCATGTCTGGATCTACACTTGGCGTCACAATTTTGCGGTTCCTTTCGGTAGCAAATGGCAAGGCCGGTCACGGGCTGGCGACATTTGTCGCGCCGCTCTTGCTCGCGCTGTTGTTTGTGGGCGCGCATCTCACCGCGCCCCAGGCCCATGCCCACAGCACCGCCATAATCAACGTCACCACCACCGCCGATAACAATGCACCCTGCACCGCCGAGGCGTGTTCGCTGCGCGCCGCTATCACTCTCGCCAATAGCACCCCTGCCGAAGACACCATCGAACTGCCTGCCGGTGACTACACGCTCAGCCGGGAAGGCGCAGGCGAAGACGAAAACGTCACCGGCGATCTGGACGTTACCGCCCCCCTCACCATCGTGGGCGCGAGCGCACAGTCCACCATTATCGACGCCGACGGACTGGACCGGGTCTTCCATTTACAAAATCCTGGCAGCGATAGCTACCAGGTGCTCTTTCAGGATCTGACAATCCAGGGCGGTGAAGTTGCCGATTCGGGTGGTGGCGTGCTGGTGGGCAATTCTGTGAACCTGCGCCTGGAAAGTGTGGTGGTTCGCAGCAACAATTCTACCGGCGGCGATGGCGGCGGCGGACTCTATCTCCAGGGAACTACGACAACCGTCATCCGTCGCAGCACGCTCATGGAAAACGAATCCACCTTCCGCGGTGGTGCGATTGCCGGTAACAGTGTCCTGGCCGTGGAAAATTCCACCATTTCCGGCAATACTGGCGGTTTGGGGGGCGGCCTCTTCAGCAATGGCACTACCGATCTGCGCAATGTAACGCTCACCAACAATTCGGGCGGCGGCATCGCCACCTCGGCGGGGACCAGCTTCACTATCCAAAACACCATCGTTGCCGGCAACCTCGACGGCGACGACTGCCTGGGGGATGTCAATTCCAATGGCTTCAATCTGGTCAGTACTGGGTGTTTTCTGGCATCTTCTACGGCCAGCGATATCACCGCCGCTGACGCGGGGCTGGAACCACTGGCCCTGAATGAGGGGTCCACACCGACCCACGCCCTTGCGCTTGGCAGCCCGGCAATTGACGCAGGCAACAATAGCGAACCCGGCACGTCGAGCAATTCGTGTTTCGCCGTCGATCAGCGCGGGGTAGAACGTCCGGCAGACGGCAGCGGGGATAGTGTTGCCCTCTGTGATATTGGCGCGTTCGAACTGGTGCCCAATACCGCCGCGTTTACACTCTATGTACCGTCGGCAGAGAAATAAGTAGCAGGGCAGTAAGTAGCAGAACAGTACGCATTAGACTGCATGGAACACAAAGAGGGGAAAGCCATATGCTGCGGCAGCTTTCCCCTCTTTGGTATCTGACTATTTGGCCTGGATTATTGGGTCCGGGCGCGTCTAGCGCTGCATAGCGCGCTGGTTGATATAGCCTTGCGCCAACTTATCCAGCTTGTTATCCGCGTCATATTCCTCATCCAATACACGTTGCAGCGTATCTGCGGTCTGCTGTTCACCCAAAATCTGTGCCCATGTGCGCAGCGTGCCATAGGTGGCAATCTCATAATGTTCGACCTTTTGTGCGGCGCAGATAATACCTGCATCGCGCGCATCCGGGTCACCGTCTTCCGTAGCCATATGCGAGCCTTCTTCGATCAGGCCCGCCATCGCGTGGCACTTGGTACTCCCAGGATTCACGTTCATTCCATCCAGAATCCCGCGCACGGTTTCCAGATGGCGTTCGGTGACACCCAAATGATTCTGCAAGGCTTGTTTCAAATCGGGAGACGAAGCCTGCTGCTGCATCTTGGGCAATGCGTCGGCCAATTGCTTCTCTGCGCTATAGGCATCTTTGAGCTGATTATGAAACACGTCACGTAAAGTATTAAGGTTCATTTTAGATTTCCTTTATCTCCAAAGACCGCTATCTCCAAAAACTTCTGCTGCACGACTCACACGGGAATCTACCGGCAGTCTGCCCGGCTGCGTCCTTCTCAATTCACCCGTGCGCGCTCTTTAATTCCATCCGAGCTTGGCTCTCTATCTGTGTCTGTCCGAGTCTGTCCAGCTGGCTCAAGTGTAGCAAGATCGCCATACAAGCCATATAGACCGTGATATAGTGATTGGGTACATTCGCAGGATATAGATCCAGCGGCGTACACGCGCACAATTCTGATATTGGAGAGTGGTCTTTCCATCTTCCGAAACGTATGGCGGCGATTTGCGTACATATCCGTAGCTGTACCTTTAGTGAAAAACGCGAACAGTACAAATCACACTGTACAGTATGGCCTTTTGCCCCTGTCGCAGCGTCTGCTATCTCGCTAGCATCGCAGACGCACAGCACAGATCCCTAGCTGCCTTATTACAGCGGGCATCGTAGCAAGCGGCCTTACCGAACAGAACTGGATAGAAAAGGATTCTCATGGCTACACGCACCGCGGGCGCGGTCTCACAAACGCCCCCACCAATTTTATCTTCGCCCGACGCACCCTCCCCGGCGACTACCACAGATGGCGCGCCGGAATCAACCGTCCCCAACGCCGCCGACCTGATCATTGCCGCCCACGACATTCACAAGACATTCCGCACCGGACGCATCGAAGTGCACGCCCTGCGCGGGGTTTCGCTGTACGTCACCCAGGGCGAAATGATCGCCATCATGGGGCCGTCGGGCTGCGGCAAGACTACCCTGCTCAACTGCCTTTCGGGGTTGGATGATTTTGATTCCGGTGAAGTTGAGATCGAAGGCGAAAATCTGCGCCAGATGAGCGACTATCGCCGCACCGCCTACCGTGCCCGGCGTATGGGCTTTGTCTTTCAGACCTACAACCTGCTACCCGTAATCACCGCGCTGGAAAATGTGGAATTGCCGTTGCTGGTCAGCGGCGTCGCCCCACGCGAAGCCCGACGCCGGTCCGAAGCCGCGCTGGAGCAGGTAGAGCTGGGCAATCGCATGACCCACCGCCCCGCCGAGCTTTCGGGCGGACAGCGCCAGCGCGTCACCATCGCCCGTGCCCTGGTCAACAACCCTGCCATTGTCTGGGCCGATGAGCCGACCGGCAACCTGGACAGCAAAACCGCCCAGGACATCATGGACCTGATGCACCGGCTCAACCGCGAAGCCGGCCAAACATTTATCGTGGTCACCCACGATGCGGCAATCGGTGAGCAGTGTGACCGCATCGTACACATGCAAGACGGGCTGATCATCGACGACGGCACAGCCGACACCACAGCCGACAACACAGCCGACAACACAGACCCCAGCACAGCCGCCAGCAAAGGCAAGGAGTGAGCGCATGAATTGGCTATCTCCCACCTCGATTATGCTGGGATTGCTGGCCGGGATCGGGCTGATTCTGCTCTATATCGGCTATATCAACCTGCGCAATCCGGTTTTGGTCAAAGTGGGTCTGCGCAATATCCCGCGCCGGCCTGCACAATCAATCCTCATCGTCGTCGGGCTGACCCTGAGCACCATCATCATCGTCAGCGCGTTCAGCATTGGCGATACACTCAATCATTCGGTGCGCAGCCACACCATCAAGGCCTATGGCAACATTGATGAAATTCTGGCGCCACCACTCTTGTCACTCTTTACCAGTCTGGCCGACCCCGAAAGTCTGGACGAGGCCGAAACGGACTCCAACGCCCAGGCCGAAGAGCTGGACCGCCTGATGGAAGGCGGTCTCACCACGGTACTGGCGTTTCTGGATGGCGGATTGCCAGGTGTCAGCACGGCACGCTATAACCAATTGCGCGCCGAAGCCGAAGAAGAACCGCTTATCGACGCGGTCACAGGCTCAATTATCTTCCCCACCATTATTCGCAACGTCACCACCGGCCAGGGTGAACCCCTGGGCTTCATCTTCGCGGTAGATACCAATTACCCCGATGAATTCGGGCTAACCAGCATCGACGGCACGCCCGTGCGCATGGAAAACCTGCAAACAGGCGTAGGCAACATCTTCGCCCAGGCATCCAACCTTTTTGCGCTGGTCGAGCAATCTGCCGCGCAACTGGGTCTGGAAGGCTTTCGCATTTCCGATGCCGCGTTGGCGACTGCTGCCATCGGCACCGCCTTGACAGCCGGCATGAGCGAAGAGGGTGTCGATCTGGCTGATATCTCCATAGATGTGGAGTCGCTGGCAGCGTTGGGGCTGGATACCGGATTTCTGGAAGAAGAGGGCATCGAATCGCTGAGTCTGGATAGTTTGGGCCTGGATGCCGAGCAACTGCGCGCGCTGGGCGTATCAACCACGACCGTCAACCTGGGCAGCGTCGGCGAAAGCGTGGGCCTCGACCTGGAGGCCGCCGAAACGTTGGGGACCAACCTGCTCGGTGCGCTCAATCTCAACACGCTGGGCGCCGAGATGGACCGCGTGCTGGCCCAATTCGGGCTTCAATTGCGCCAGGGTGATATCTATCTCAGCCGCATGGGCGCCGAACGCATGAACGCGCAGCCGGGGGATATTGTAGAAATCTTCATTGGGCCGCTGCCCGTGCCCTTCCGCGTACGCGCCATCGTAGACGAAGTGGGACCCGTGGGCGCACTGGCCCCGGTGGTCATGATGCGACTGGATGAGGCGCAGCAGCTACTCTTTATGCGCGACAAGGTCAACGCGATTCTGGTTTCAAACCAGGGCGACGAGCTGACCGGGATGCAACATACCGAGGCCGTCTCCGAACGGCTGCGCGTGCTGGCGCTCGATCCAGTAGCCTTCGCCGCCGCTCAGTCTATCCTCACACAGCCCGACGTACTCCCCATTGTGCGCACCGAAGCCGATCAGTTCGCAGAGACCATCGCCGAAGAATTCGACGGGCCGCCCTTTATTCTCGATATTCTGGAAAACTTTGGGGCCTTTGGCGCAGAGATCGAACAGGTGCAACGCTTGCCCGTAGCGTTGGAAAGTGACGACAGCGACCAACTGCGCGAGCTTCTGGCCGATCTGGCCGTGCGCGAATGGCTGTTGCAGCTCGACCTGCCCGCCACAGAACACAATACGCTGCGCACAGCCCTGGCCGATCTGAATCAATTCGACGTGCTAGACCCGCTCAGCAAGTCAATCGTGGTGCTGGCTGCCGACATTGCCGGGGTCACATTCTCGTCGCTCTTCTCCATGTTTGGCGCGCTGTCCATCCTGGCGGGCATTCTGCTCATCTTCCTCATTTTCATCATGATGGCCGCCGAGCGCCGCGCCGAGCTGGGCATGGCGCGGGCAATTGGCTTGCAACGCAGCCACCTGGTGCAAATGTTTGTGACCGAAGGCGTCGTCTATGACCTATTGGCGGCGGCGTTGGGTGTGGCGTTGGGTCTGGGCATTTCCTATGCGATGGTCGGCTTCATCGGCCAACTCTTCAACAGCATCAGCAACCAGGTAACCGGCCAATCGGCGCTCTTCGCCATCCAGTTTCGCGCCGCGCCCACGTCGCTGGTCATCGCCTATTGCATCGGCGTGCTGTTCACCTTCATTGTCGTCACCATTGCCGCCTGGCGCGCCAGCCGTCTCAACATCGTTGCCGCGATTCGCGATCTGCCGGAGCCGGTCTCGGCCCAGCGGCGCGGCGTGGTCCATCGCGTGTGGCGCGCCGCGCGCGGCCCGCTGCTGTTGGGGTTGGGCATTGTGCTGGCGGTCTTCTATGCCGACCGCGATCTGACCTTGTTGCGCGTGGCCGCAACGCTGGGCACATTCGGGCTGGGATTCACCCTGGCCTGGGCGATGGATCTTCGCAACATGCGCGAAGAAACACTCCAGCGCGTGGCCTATACCGTCATGGGCGCGGGCCTGCTGCTGATCTGGGCAGTGCCCCTACACCAACTTGATATCTTCAACTCCTCGCCGCTAAGCATTGGCCCCTGGCGGATGCTGGGCTTCATCCTCTCCGTGCCTCTGATCATCCTGGGCGCGATCCTGGTGATCATGTTCAACGCCGATGCCTGGACCTGGGGACTCACGCGCCTGCTGGGCGGTGTGGGTGCACTCACCCCCGTGTTGCGCACTGCGGTCGCCTATCCCCTCAGCACACGCTTCCGCACCGGCACGACGATGGTCCTGTTTGCCATGATCATCAGCACTGTGACGGTCATGGCGCTGGTGATCGAAGCGACGCAAACCGCGGTCCGCCCCGACATCGAACGCACGCTGGGCTTTGAAATTTCGGCCAGCGGTTCGCTGCTCAGCTTCTTCGATCCCATGCGCGATCTGGAATCGGCCATGGCAAGCCGCGAAAATTTCCCCATCGACGATGTGGCAAGCGTCGCCGCCATCTCCGAAGCCGATGCTGAAATGCGGCTGACCGAAGCGCGCTATATCGAGGGCGATTGGCCCATGCGCTCGCTGATCGGCCTGAACGAGGGCTACATCGACGCCGCATCCCAAACGTATACATTCGGCCTGCGTGCGGCGGGATTTGCCGACGATGCCGCCATCTGGGAAGCTCTGCGCACACGCACCGACGTGGCGATTGTACATCCCGAATGGCTGCGCCGCGTCGCCGATTATGTGCCCGAAGATGCTCAGGAATTGCCGGACCTGGAGCTGATTATTCAGGGCGACGCCACACCGGGCAATAACACCGAAGGCACAGAACATCGCGTGCAGATCATCGGTGTGCTGGAACAACAGAGCAATCTTGCCGGTGAGGGTGTGCAGATCAACATGACGGCACTGGAGAGCATTGTAACCGACCTGCCCGCCCCCACCTTCTATATCAAAGTCGCCCCCGATGCCTCGGTGCACACGGTTGCCGCGGCTATCGAGCGCGAATTTGTAGGCAATGCCCTCTATGCCACCGTTCTGGCCGAAAACTTTGCCCAGGGCCAGGCCATCACACGCGGCATTCTGCAATTGCTCCAGGGCTTCCTGGCGTTGGGCCTGCTGGTAGGCATCGCGGCGCTGGGCGTCATCAGCACGCGCACCGTCGTCGAACGCCGCCAACAAGTGGGTATGCTGCGCGCCATCGGCTATCAACCACGCATGATCGCGCTCTCGTTTGTGCTGGAATCGAGCTTCATCGCCCTGACCGGGCTGGGCATTGGCGTCGCCGCCGGTGTGGTCATGGGCCAAGGCATCGTCGAAGGCGTATTGGGCGCAGTTTCGTCCGATATTGTCTTTGTGCCGCCGTGGGGCCAAATCGGTCTCATCCTGCTGGTAGCCTATGGCGTCGCCCTGCTCACCACCATTGCGCCCGCCTACCAGGCATCCCGCATCTATCCGGCAGAAGCGCTCCGCTACGAGTAAACGCGAATAAACGCGAAGACGCGCCAACAAAGATCTCACCAAAAATCAACCAAGAACAAAGAAC
>JBBDIO010000256.1:0-3144 GCA_040880365.1 Litorilinea sp. | reverse complement strand
TCTATCCGGTGACACACCATTGCACCGGATAGAGGCGGTTTGCTGGCGCTGGGTTGCATACCCAATTGGCAGAGTGCTACAATGCACGTACACTGGACCAGGCCAACGGCAACCGGCTTCGATTGCCGGGCGCGCTCAAGACCAGACGATGCCACGGCGCAATTTGCAGTCTCGAACCGCCTACAAAATTCCAATACCGAATTCACACCCAGAATTCCAACATAGATCGAGTAACCAACGAATGGCCGATATTTTAGGAATGTTGACCATGGACGAGCTACGTCGCCATGTGCAAGACAATGTCATCGACACCGTAGCCGTCGTCTTCACCGACCTCTATGGGCGTCTGCTGGGCAAACGCTACGACGCCGAACACTTCCTCAGCGATGTGAGTCGCCACGGCGCGCACGCCTGCGACTATCTGCTCACCACCGATATGGAAATGGACCCGGTTCAGGGCTATAGCTACGCCAATTGGGAACAGGGCTATGGGGATTTCCACCTGATACCGGATCACCAGACCCTGCGCGTGGCTGCGTGGCTCAACCGCACGGCGCTGGTCATCTGCGATGTGACCGAACCGGCCCAGCACACGGCCCAGCACACAATGGTGCCCCATGCACCGCGCTCGATTCTGCGCGAGGCAATCGGCAAGGCCGAAGATGCGGGGTATTGGGCGATGGCCGCTTCGGAACTGGAATATTATCTCTTTCGCGATTCGTATATGATTGCCAATAACCAGGGCTATAGCGATTTGCAGCCCTACGGCCAATATATCGAAGACTATCACATGCTCCAGGGCACGCGCGAAGAAAGCTTCCACGGCGCAATCCGCCGCGCGCTCAAAGAATCGGGGATTCCGGTCGAAAGCACCAAAGGCGAATGGGGCAAAGGGCAACACGAGCTGAACATGCGCTATACAGACATCCTTGCTATGGCCGACCGGCACGTGATTTTCAAACAGTGTGTGAAAGAAACCGCAGAACTGAGCGGCAGCAGCGTCACCTTTATGGCAAAATTCGACGCCGCGCAAGCGGGTTCCAGTTGCCATGTCCATCTCAGCTTGTGGAACGATTACGGCAACGCCTTTGTGGGCGATGAGCCGGTGGCACAGCACACCGCGGCCGCAGGTGGGCGCAAACCTTCGCGTCGGCGCACCAAGGCCCAACCGGATACGCCCCCAGCCACAGCCGCCATCACAGATGCAGACGCCTTCCGCACATCAGCCGAATTTCGCTGGTTTCTGGGGGGCCTGCTCACCTATCTGCCCGACTTCATGGTCTTCTATGCGCCCACAGTCAATTCCTACAAACGCTATCAGACGGGATCGTGGGCGCCCACGCGCATTGCGTGGAGCCGCGATAACCGTACGGCAGGCTTTCGCGTGGTGGGCAGCGGGCAAAATCTGCGCATCGAATCCCGCGTGCCCGGCGCCGACTGCAATCCCTATCTCACCTACGCCGCAGTCCTCTATTCGGGGCTGGAAGGCATCGCCAACCGCATTGAACCGCCGGCGGCCTTTGTGGGCGATATCTACCAGGCCACAAAACTGCCCCAGGTGCCCATGACCCTGCGCGACGCGACGGAACGCTTCCAGGCCAGCAAATTGGTGCGCCGCGTGCTGGGAGATGATGCAACCGATCACTACACGCATTTTTTTCGCACCGAACAGGCCGCATTCGACCATGCCGTGACCGACTGGGAACGTCGCCGTTATTTCGAGCAAATCTGATACAATCCCCCCAGCATCAGGGACCGGGGATGAGAGTCACCGCGAAGATCTGCGCATCCCCGGCGGGCGCGCGCACGCCAACGATCTGCGGGTTGGCCGGGGTGGCAGAGTCAGGATTGGGCAGCGGCACAGTCCAGCTTTGCACAGCCGGCGTCAGAGAAAGTGATTGCACTGTGCCGTCGGGCGTGCCATCGGGCAACATCACCTCTAACGAAGAACCTTCCGCACCGGCAGCCCGCACCGTCAACGCGCTGCCCGGCGGCGCATGGGATACCCAGATTTCTGCCGCATCCGCGCCGACTATGCGCCAGTGCGTTTCGCCTGCATCCGGTTCAGCCGGCGCAGTGCTCGCTTGTTCAGACGAATCCGTCGTTTGCGCGTGCACCAATGGTCCCCAATCGAGCGGCCCCAACGCCAGATACGGCACGGGCTGTGCGGGGGCCGTCACGCCATAGACGGTGATCCGATCATCCTCATACAGCGGCACATCTTCGCCAAACACCTGTGCCGCCACGGCCTCGGTTATCTCTCGTTCCTCACCGCCCGGCATCTTATAGCGATCCAGCGTCACCACGCCGACACCCAGGTCGGCCAACACTGTTTTGCCCACGCGCGCCGGATCGTCGGTCAGAATGTCTGCCCCCAAATGGCGCAAATGCTGCAAAACGGGATAGCGCGTAGTCGCCGTCCGCGGATCATCCCGGCTGATGTAGGCCACAGTCAGGGGTCGTCCATGCGCGGTTTGATAGAGCAGATAGCCGGGGCGATCCCAGTTCATGGGCAGGTTCAGCACCGCGCCCGGCGGGGCCTCGGCATCCAGGCGCGTGTAATAGTCGGGCGTATCGGGCGCGCTCATGGGATAGGGCGCGACCCAGAATTCGGCCAGAACGATCATCAATGCGCCTGCGCCCAGCGCCGACAATCCCCAACGCCCCCACCTGCGCCTGCCCAGCGCAGCCAGCCCGATCCCCGCGGCCACAGCTACGGCCAATTGCACCATCAACGCATAGCGGCTCACACTGCGACTCATGCGCACCAGCGGCACCAGATTGTTCATCAGTCCAAAGGGCGACTTTTCGCCGCGCAGGACCGCTTCCGTATTCTCCAGGGGAATATGATCCCAGGTAATGTCGCCCGCGTGCAGCCGGGGACCCAGGGCGAGCAACATAAAAAAAAGCGCAATCGCGCCCCACATTCCGGCGCGGCGACGCCCCCACCACAGCCCGACGCCCACTAACACCAACGGCAGATAGCCAATGGCAATCGTGCGTTCACTCACAGGCGCGATGCGGTTGCCCACCCATTCAAAACTTTCAGGGCGCAGCAGCGTGTGCAGGCGATTGGGCACAAGAAAATCTGCCAGGCTCGCGCTGAGAATATACAAATCGGTGGCAGGGCGCACCATGAACGAA
>JBBDIO010000255.1:0-12589 GCA_040880365.1 Litorilinea sp. | reverse complement strand
GGCCGCGCTCGGCGTCTTTCGCCCCGACACCACCCCGGATCACTGGGCGGCGGCGCGCAATAACCTCGGCAACACCCGCCGGGCGCAGGCGGCGGCGGTGCGTTCCCCCGGCGACAGCGCCGCGCTTTTGAACACGCTGCACCGTCCGTCCAGCATTCGTGTACAGCCACCGGGTGAAACTACCGCCCTGGATGGCCCCGCGGACATGCGTCGCTCTCTACCCATCAACTTGCAGCGTCTGTGCGAAATCCGTGAGGCGGTATCAATCCCCATTCAATTTGGCGGCGGCCTGCGTACGATGGAAGATATTCGACTTGCGCTGGAATTGGGCGCAGACCGGGTGATTTTGGGCACGGTGGCAATCAGCAACCCGAATCTGGTGGCAGAGGCAGTACAGCGCTGGGGCCATGAACGCATCATGGTGGGCATTGATGCACGCGACGGCATGGTGGCAATTCACGGTTGGCAGGAAATCAGCGAGACCGACGCAGTAGAATTGGGCCATACCATGCACGCCATGGGGGTGCGGCGCGTGGTCTATACGGACATCAGCCGCGACGGCCTGCTGACCGGCGTGAATGTGGAGGCAACGGCGCGCCTGGGCGACATTACCGGCCTCAAAGTGATTGCCAGCGGCGGCGTAGCGGGGATTGATGACATTCACCGCCTAAAGGCTCACGAACACTTCAATATCGACGGCGTGATTGTAGGCCAGGCCATTTATACCAACAACCTGGATCTGTCCGAAGCGATCAAAATCGGGCGTAAACCCCTGGCGCGGCGCAGTGCGGGTCTGGTTCCCTATCGTATGACCGCGCGTGGACCCGAATTTCTGATGATTTTCAACCTGTTTTTTGACCAGTGGCAATTTCCCCGCGGCGGTGTGCAGCGGGACGAAGCGGACAGCGTGACCGCGCGGCGCGAGTTTCAGGAAGAAACCGGGCTTGCCGTTGTTACTATGCACGACGACTGTCGTATTGAGCTGAACTACACTGCGACCATTCGCCACTATGATATTGAGCGCACGATCATCTATTTCCCCGCCGAAGTTGCGACTGCCGAAGTGCGTCTGGAGAATGAAAATCACTGCGAAGCGGTGTGGCGTTCATTTGACGCGGCTTGGGAATTGCTGACGGAAACGGCACCCGAACAATTGCCCGCGCTCGAAGCCGCCATGCAGTATCTGCAAAACAAGACCCCACTTTCGGGAAACTGATATTGAGCCAACCAGCAATGAGGCAGCGCATTTCGCCATGTTAGCAAAACGCATTATTCCCTGTTTGGATGTGAAAGACGGTCGAGTCGTCAAGGGTGTGAATTTTGTGGATCTGATCGACGCCGGCGACCCGGTAGAACAGGCCCAGGTTTATGATCAAGAGGGTGCCGACGAATTGGTCTTTCTGGATATTACGGCGACCCACGAAGCGCGCGATATTGTGGTTGATATGGTGCGCCGGGTGGCGGATACTGTATTCATTCCCTTTACGGTGGGGGGTGGCATCCGCACGGTTGACGACATGCGCGCGATTCTGCTGGCGGGTGCAGACAAGGTAAGCATTAACAGCGCGGCGGTGCACAATCCCCAGTTGATCCGCGACGGGGCGACCCGCTTTGGCAGCCAGTGTATTGTGGTCGCGATTGATGCGCGCCTGCGCACGGGCGAAGAAGCACAGGAACGCGGGCCGGGTTGGGATGTGTATGTCAGTGGCGGGCGCAAGAACACCGGGTTGGATGCTGTGCAGTGGGCAATTGAGGCCGAAGCAATGGGCGCAGGGGAGCTATTGCTCACCTCGATGGACGGCGACGGCACCCAGGAAGGCTATGATGTTGCGCTGACGCGTGCGATTAGCGACGCGGTGAAGATTCCAGTCATCGCCAGCGGGGGGGCAGGCAATCCCGATCACTTTGTGGCCGCGGTCACAGCCGGTGGCGCGTCGGCGGCGCTGGCGGCGAGCCTGTTTCACTTCCGGCGGTTGAGCGTGATGGACGTGAAGGAACACATGGCCCAGGCCGGGGTTGCGGTGCGGATGCCCGAAGCCGGTCTGCTGGACTAGACAGGAAACACAGAAGTATGATGGAAGCAAGCACGATAGCCGCGCTGACGGCAGAAGAACTGCTGGCCGCGATCCAGTTCGATGGCGCGGGGCTGGCGGCCGCGATTGTCCAGGATATCCATACCAACGAAGTGCTTATGATTGCGTGGATGAGCCGGGCCAGCCTGGAACAGACTCTGACCACGGGGGAAGCCGTGTTTTGGAGCCGCAGTCGCCAGGAGATATGGCACAAAGGGGCCACCAGTGGCAATGTGCAGCGTGTCGTGGAGATTCGGCTGGATTGCGACGGTGATGCGCTCTTGTTGCGCGTTAAACCGGCGGGTCCTGCCTGCCATACGGGCGCCGTTTCCTGTTTCTTTCGCCAGGTGACGCTCGAATGAGAACGCCTGGCGACGACTTTTGCACGTAAATCAATTGCTAGCAAGACGCGAGTATACACATGGAACACAAAGATTCAGAGCAGGGGAACGTGGCGGAAAATCACGGAATAGAGCCGGGCAAGGGGGCAGGTGCGGATACGGTTGAACAGGTCTTCCAGATTATTCTGGATCGGCGGGCCAACCCGCGTACCGGATCGTATACGGCCAGCCTGTTTGCCGCGGGCGAGAACGAAATTCTCAAAAAACTGGGTGAAGAGGCTGTCGAAGTCATCATTGCCGCCAAGGGAGAAACCGACGACCGCATTATCTATGAAATGGCCGATCTGATCTATCACAGCCTGGTGCTTTTGGCCGAACGCGGCATGACCTGGGCCGATGTGCAGGCAGAGTTGGCCGGACGGATGCGCTAGGCGCGGCGGGAGCCGATTGTCGCCACACTAGCGAAGTACCACTGCCAATCAACGTCGGCCACCATCCATCGACCACATCAGGAAAGGCTTAGCATGAAGACCAGTGGCACAGCGCCCTTTACATTTGCCTATCGGGATGATTTCCGCAATATGCCTGCCGCGGCGCAAGCGCACGAAGCGAAATTGCACGGCGGTTTTGCCCAGGACACGCGGCCTGGACAGGGCGAACTCTACTACGGCCTGGTCGATTGCGGCATTGTGCAGGTCAGCGCCGATCTGACGCGCCAGGCAATCATTGATTTGCCGCCGGAATTGCGCGGTGTCAATTTTCACAGTACGCGCCTGGCGACCATCGAAGGGAAACCGCGTTTGGTGCTGGCGGCCAATCTGGATGCCCGGGTTGTCGTTGTCGGTCTGGATGGTCAGGTCGATTTTGAGCTATCACGTCCCGAATTTGAGGAATATGCCGATGCCGAGCAGCCGTTCAAACCCACGGATAGCGCGCTGGTCGATTCACGGCTGTATGTGGCCGATGGCTATGGATCCAACTACATTTCAACTGCGGACCCTGTGGGCCAAATGTGGCGCGCTACGTTCGGCGGCAAGACGGAAGATCCGACCGTCCATGGCCGCTTTGGTACCGCACACGGCATGAACATCGCGCCCGACGGTGCACATCTTACCGTCGCAGATCGGCTCCATGCGCGTCTGGAACTCTTTACCTTCGACGGCGAGTTTAGGCACAGCTTTGCGCTGCCGGCAGGGTGTCGCCCCTGTGGCATCGACTATACGGAGTGGGACGGACGCGTGTATGCAGCGGTCGGCAGTCTGGACGATCCAGACCGCACGCGGTCTGCCCCCATCTATATTCTGGACGGTGCAACTCACACAGTGATTTCAACAATTCGCCCCAAAGAAGAGCTGGGGATCGATCTGGCAGATCATATTCACAATGTCGTCTGGCACAAGCATAACGGTGGGCTTCATCTGGTCTGTCAGAGCTGGAATCCCGGTTGCTATTTTGTGCTGGAACTGCAATAGGAGCGTATGATTGTCTGACGCAGTACTGTGACGCGGGCATACGCACGCGTTCATACCGTAGCAGACAGTAAAAGACAGTGGCAGACAATGATAGTGTAAATGGGCAAGCTTGGTTTTCGGCGGCTATTCGGGCGTGTGCTATGATCGGACCAGATAGAGCATTCGGGGCAGGATAAGCGGAAGGAGCAGGTAGCGCAATGGCAATTAAGACACAGGGCGCAGGCTGGACAGAACAGGTTCATTACGAAAATGGCAATACACCGACACCGACGGATCGCTTTGGTACGGAGGCGCTGACATTTGACGATGTTCTGTTGGT
The DNA here is from genome assembly GCA_040880365.1 of Litorilinea sp. Taxonomy (GTDB): domain Bacteria; phylum Chloroflexota; class Anaerolineae; order Caldilineales; family Caldilineaceae; genus JBBDIO01. The sequence goes on along the minus strand of JBBDIO010000255.1, from coordinate 8,385 downwards.
GCCGGGTTTATCCGAAAAATTGCCCTCCGATGTTGACCTCAGTGTTCAACTCCACGAGCGAATCCGCCTGAATATCCCTGTCCTCAGCGCGGCAATGGACACGGTGACCGAGAGCGAACTGGCGATTGGTCTGGCGCGGCAGGGCGGCATGGGCATTGTCCACCGCAATTTGCCCCCCGATAACCAGGCCGAAGAAATCGACAAGGTGAAACGCAGCGAAAGCGGCATGATTGTGGACCCCATCACATTGCCGCCAACGGCCACTCTGGCCGACGCCGAAGCGATGATGGGCAGATATCATATCAGCGGCGTGCCGATAACTGATGAACACGGGAAGCTGGTGGGGATTCTGACCAACCGCGATGTTCGGTTTGCGCGTGACTATGCGGCACCAATTTCGTCGTTTATGACCACCGACAATCTGATCACGGCGCGCCTGGGCACTACGCTTACCGAAGCCCAGGAGATTTTACACAAGTATCGGATCGAAAAGCTACCCCTGATCGACGACAACGGATATCTGAAGGGTTTGATTACATATAAAGATATTCTTAAGCGCCAGGACTATCCCCTTGCTGCAAAAGATGATCGGGGGAGATTATTGGTGGCGGGGGCCATTGGTGTGGGCCACGCAGGGTTAGAGCGCGCGAATCGGCTCATCGAAGCCGGTGTGGATGCCGTGGCAATTGATACGGCCCACGGGCACAGCCGCGGGGTATTGGACACCGTCGCGGCCATCCGCCGCCAATATCCTGATATTGCTATTTTTGCGGGAAATGTAGTCACACAGCAGGGTGTCAAAGACCTGGTGGAAGCCGGGGCGGATGTGGTCAAAGTAGGGGTAGGCGCAGGATCTATCTGCACGACGCGCATTGTAAGCGGCGCGGGGATGCCCCAGTTGACGGCGATTCTCGATTGTGCGGTGATGGCGCGCCGTCTGGGCAAGCCGATTGTTGCCGATGGTGGGATTCGCTATAGTGGCGATATCACCAAGGCGTTGGCGACCGGCGCGTCGTGTGTCATGCTGGGCAGTTTGCTGGCAGGACTGCATGAATCTCCGGGCGATATTGTGATTCGCGAAGGGCGCTCGTTCAAGGATTATCGGGGCATGGGGAGTCTGGGCGCCATGAAGGGGCGGGCGGCGGACCGCTATCAATCGGGACAGATTCAGGAATCCGCCAGCCCGGATATCAGCGGCAAGACGGTGCCCGAAGGCATTGAGGGCCAAGTTCCCTATAAGGGGCATTTGCGTGATTTTGTTTATCAATTGATGGGGGGGCTGCGCAGCGGCATGGGCTATGTGGGCGCCGCCGATATTCCCGAACTTTGGGAGAAGGCGAATTTTGTGCGCATCAGTGGCGCAAGCTATCACGAAAGCCATCCCCATAGCATTACCATTACCAAGGAAGCGCCCAACTATCAAATTCAGCGTAGTCGGTCATAGCTGTACTGCATTCGTGATCCGATTGGGCATCAAAATGACAACTGCATAGGATTTTGCCGGTGGAAACCGAACAACGGCGACGATTTCAGGATAAGGTTGCGCTCATCACTGGTGGGGGCAGCGGAATTGGCGCGTCGATTGCCGAGCAATTCGCCCGCGAAGGCGCGAAGGTTGTGCTCTGTGGTCGCCGCACTCATCTCATCGAGAACAAAGTGGCGCAGCTCCAGGCCCAGGGTCTGGACGCTTTTGCGTTGGCGGGTGATGTGGCTGTGGATGCGCCTGCCATTATTCGTGAAACGGTTGCCCATTATGATCGGCTGGATATACTGGTCAACAACGCAGCCATCGCAGCCGGGGCAATGGTCGACGAAATGAGCACCGAAACCTGGCGACATGTGCTGGCGGTGAACCTGGATGCCGCGTTCGAACTGGTGCGCCGCGCCATGCCTTATCTCGCGGCGACCAAAGGCAATGTGCTGCACATCAGCAGCATCGGTGCGGTTTCGGGTGAATTTGACGATGTGGCGTATGCAGCCAGCAAGGCCGGTCTGGAGGGTTTCAGCCGCCGGTTTTCTTTGGAAGTCGCGCGCTATGGCGTGCGCTCGAACGTCATTCGTCCGGGGCTGATTGATACCGAGGCGTTTGCCGAAATGCCCGCCGATTTCTTTGAGGCCCAGATTCCCCAGATCCCGCTGGGTCGAATCGGACGCCCGGCAGATATTGCCCATGCCGCGGCCTATCTCTGTTCCGATGAAGCAGGGTTTGTCACCGGGGCGATTCTGACAGTCGATGGCGGCGAATCTGCCAAGTGACGCGTCGGGCATTTTCGCAGGGTAATTTCAACGTATTCAAAATTCAAATTGGTCGGTCGGTCTCTAGAAGAAGGGTATCATGACTGTAACAGCCGTGGTGGGGGCACAATGGGGTGATGAGGGCAAGGGTCGGATCATTGATTATCTGGCCCAAAAGGCAGATGTAGTGATTCGATTTCAGGGGGGCGACAATGCCGGCCATACTGTGATCAACGAGTTTGGCAAGCATGCCCTGCATCTGATCCCCAGTGGCATCTTTAACCCCAACACGCAGAACGTAATCGGGGCGGGATGTGTGGTGAACCCCCAGGCGCTATTGAAAGAGCTGGCCGCGCTGGAAGCGGCAGGTGTTCAGCCCGATAATCTGTGGATCAGTGCCCGCGCGCAAATGGTCATGCCCTATCATCTGGAACTGGATGCGCTGGAAGAAGGCGCGCGGGGCGATGATCCGATCGGCACCACCAAGCGTGGCATTGGCCCTGCCTACGCAGACAAGGCATCGCGTTCGGGGCTGCGCATGGGCGATCTGTTGCAGCCAGAGTGGTTGGAAGCGCGCCTGGATGCGGCGCTGGTCTCGGTGAATCGCCGTTTGGAATTGCTGGGCGGACAGCCTATGCAGGGCGAGGAGTTATACGCCCAGTGTATGGACATGCGCGCCAAGCTGGGCCATCGCATCATCGACACCGTGCCCCTGGTGCGCGATGCCCTGGAAACGGGCAAGCATGTTTTGCTCGAAGGCCAGCTGGGGGTCATGCGCGATCTGGATTGGGGTATCTATCCCTATGTGACCAGCAGCAACCCGACCGCAGCCTATGCCGGTGCCGGCGCAGGGCTGCCCGTGCGTTCCATCGAGCAGATTATCGGCGTGGTGAAAGCCTATAGCACCGCAGTGGGAGATGGGCCTTTCCCCGTGGAGCTGCACGATGCACTGGGCGAGGCGCTGCGCACCACCGGCGAAGAGTTTGGCGCAACCACAGGACGTCCCCGCCGCTGTGGGTGGTTCGATGGCGTGGCAATTGCCTACGCTGCCTGGGTCAACGGCATGACCGGGCTTGCCATTACCAAACTGGATGTATTGGACGATTTCTCGACTCTGAAGATCTGTGTGGGCTATAAGCTGCCCACGGGCGATATTGTACGCGATTCCATGCCCGATACACCGGTCCTCAATGATGTCGAACCCGTCTATGAAGAGTGGGAGGGGTGGCAGAGCGACACCACCAATTGCCGAACCTGGGAAGACTTGCCACCCGCCGCGCAACGCTATCTGGATCGCATCAGCGAGTTGGCCGGCGTGCCTATCGAATATGTCTCAGTGGGGCCGGAACGTGAACAGATGTTTGCGCGCTGACCAGTTCGGCACTGTCTGAAGTCAAAACGAAGCCCAGGAAGGCAGGTCGAGCCGCGCGCGGCTCGACCTCCCTTCCTGGCATTTGGTAGCCGAATTTATCCGAATTGCCGGGCTCAGTAGCGGCGTACGGGGACGTATTTATATTCGGGCTTGGTGGTGGCGGAAACGGTTTGGGCCTGTACCTTGTATGCCTGAAGTTTTGCGTCCGGCTTGTGACCGTGGTGCTGCTCACTGGTGAGGTCGCGCCCGCTGAGAAAACGCCCGGTAGATTGAGCGTAGCTGTTTGCAGGGGCCGGTGACAGATTACCCGCTGATAGCGCAAGGCCGACGATGACGAAGAGGGCGATCAAAAATCGCTGGACAGATTGCTTGGTTTTCACTGAATGCTCCTTGATGCTTAGGTGTCTCGAATGGGTAGACATCGATTCGTGTCGTGATTCATATAACGATGGACCCATTCTGACACAGAGACGGGGAGGCATATGTCTCGTAAACCGTCTGCCATGCATCATGGCAACCCGCACATCCTATCCGCATTAGTCGGAAATCACTTTGATTGCGGTATCATCGTCAACTACGTACCCCGGCACGATCGGATTGGCGACCCATTTATTGGGTAAAGTTGAGCTAATAAGCATCGCGGCGCACTTGCGCATAGTCGTCCAGGTCATCTGTCACAAACTCAATGAAACGCTCGGCAAGCGTGACCGGCGCTTCGAGCATGGGGCTGTGTCCCACATTGCGCAACACTTCCAGATTGCCCGCGCCGGGGATGGCAATCAACGACCGGGTCATGCTGTCGCGGTCCACCACGGTATCCAGTTCGCCCCAGACCAGCAGGGTAGGGAGGGTAAGCGCGCCGGCATCGGCAAAGCGATTCCACTGATTCAATGCTTCGGCGACGGCGATAAACGCGGTGGGCGCCATTTGCGCGGCATCATCGACCAACTGTTCGAAGAAACGGGGGCTGGCGGACATCGCGCTGGCTTCGGTGCTATCTGAATCGATAGCGTCGAAGGGTGGGGCATCAGAAGACTGAGCATCCACCCCGGTGGGATAGGTGGGCATCAGCGCGGCAAGACCGTGGCGCAGAAGCGCGCGGTCAGTCCGCATCTGATCCAACACCATCAACATTTCCATCGGCGTAAAAACACCTTCAATCGGCGCGCTATCTATCAATGTCAGCGTGCGCACACCCTGGAATTGGGTGAGTGCATATTCCACCGCAATCGCGCCGCCGCTGGAATGGCCTACAAGTTCAAATTCGTCCCAGCCAAGGGAATCGACCAGTGCCGCCACATCCGCGGCCTGGGCAGCGATGGCATAATCATCGGCAGCGGCGGCTTCCGTGCGCGCACCGTGGACCGATTCACCCGTTTTGCCGCAGCCGCGCAGGTCGGGCGCGACCATATAAAAGCCGTCGGGCATCAGGCTCATGAAGGGTTCCCACCAACGGCTGCTGGCAAAGCTGCCATGTAGGAGCAGGACGGGCAGATCCTCGGGGTTGCCGGCAATGCGGCAATAGTGATTCAGGCGGGTTGTTTCGATGGTTCGGGTGCTGATTTCCACAAATTGCTTCCTTACCGTTTACCGGCTTTGCTCTGGATTGGACACAAATTCAATTGCGCTGGGTTTGGCGGTGGCTTGCCTCGTCGTCTTCGGGTAGAAAAAGCAAGAGCAAGGCTGCGCCGCCCTCATAGAGCAGCGGCCCTTCGATGCGACCCACCTCTTCCTCACCAAAGATCAATCCACCGCGCACGACCACGCCATCGGGATCTGTCCACCCCAGCGCGCCACCTTCGAACAAGCCATGACTGTGCACATGCCCTTGTGCATCCACACGGCCCAGTTCTCGCTCGTCATGTGCCGTGATCCGATAGAGGACACCCTGCGCAATCCGGCCAATCTGTTGGCGACCTGTCGCCATGTTGCTCCGATAGATAATGCCGGCGTCGTCCAGTGTGCCCACGGGCAATTCCGATTCATCCACCAATTTATAAATGTGAGTGGTTGTCATATACGTCGTATCTCCTCTGTGATCCGAATCGGACCGTGCATTCCTTTACCCCAGGATGACCGGTTCCGCCGGATGGCGAATCAGCGTGGGCTGCGCGCTCTGAGCCAACGCGACCACAATCGTAATCGGCCCCAATCTCCCCCAGAACATGGTAAACGCAATGAGGTACCGAGAGAAAGTATCCAGGTCATTGGTGATGCCCAGCGAATAGCCTGTATTGGAAAACGCGCTGACTACCTCAAATGCGGTGGCAAAGATGGGCAACCCCAGGCGCATAGATAGAATTAACGTCATACTCGCACACAGAATTGTGCCCACCGTCATGATGGCAACTGCTTTGGCGATAGTTTCGGCTGGCAGCGTGCGCTGAAACGCTACAGAGGTGTTGTGTCCCCGGGCAAACGCTAATACCGAGAAGATCAACACGGCGACGGTGCTGGTGCTGACGCCACCTGCCATGCTGGCCGGCGCGCCGCCGATGAACATCCACAGCAGGATAATGAGCTGGCTGGCTTCACTGATGCTGTTCAAATCAACAATGGTAAGCCCCGCGGTACGCGCGGAAATAATAGTGAATGCGGCAACGCTGGTGCGTTCTACGCTCGAATACTCTTCGCCTCCCAACGTGCGGAAAAACGGGTCGAGCAGGAATAGACAGAAGCCAATCGTGCTTAATGCAAGCGCCATGAGCAGCGTAAAGCGCGTATTGAGCGCCCAGCGAAAATGTGTGCGCGATGCCCAGAGATCGAACAGCACCGTGATCCCGAACCCGCCCAGGATAATCAGCGCCGCCATTGTGGCAAGCGTGAACCAGTCTGCGCCAAAGCCGAAGAGGGTGGGTGCGGCTGTGCCTGCAAACAAGTCGAACCCGGCATTACAAAAACTGCTGACCGCATGAAAGATCGCGAGCCAGGCCGCATCTTCGTCGGGCAGCATGGTGCGCCAGCGCAACCATAGCAAGAGCGCGCCGACTGCCTCGAAGGCCACAGTGACGGCCAAAATGTAGAGCGCGAGTTTGCCTGCCCGATTCCATTCGCCGGTGCCCACGCTTTGCTGCACGAGGAAGCGCGTTTGCAGCGTGATACGCCGCCCAATCAGCCGCAATAGCAGCACCGAAAGGGATACGAATCCCACACCCCCAATCTGAAGTAGCAACAGGATGGTTATTTGCCCAAAGCGCGAGAAATCTTCGGCGGTATTGAGAACTACCAGCCCCGTGACGGTCACGGCGCTGGTAGAAGTAAAAATTGCCTCACTCCATGTAATCGGGACACCCGCCGCCGCCGCGATGGGCAATTTCAACACCAACGTGCCCACAACAACAATCGATGCGAACCCCAGAATCGCGAGCCACGAGGCGGACAGGTAGCGATAGCGGTCAAAACGAATCCGGGGTAGCCGAAACCGCCGTCGGGGCTTGGCTATAGCCGAAACCTGGACAGTATCGCCCACAGCATAAATGTCCCGATAGGGTAGCTTGCGCCCGCCAGCCCGCGGGGACGTAGGTGGCAAACCGGGCTTCGACTTCGATTGCTTGTCGCTCATATCCACGCTATCAGCTGCATATCGAGATTGGGCCGGGCAAAGCTGCCATCATGCCCGTGCTGGTTATAACTTTCGGTTGCCGGCGGGCAATTAGATATGATTATGCGCCACTCGGATATACTGTGCAAAATCGCTCTGATTTCCGGCAGGAAACAGAACACCAAAATCGTTCAGCCAGATCTGAGAGTTCGGGATGTTACTACGCAGACGCATACTTGTTCGGTTGCTGTTGCTCGACCAGCCGGTCGCCCTTCGCACTGAAGCGGAGATTGAATCTGAAGCTCGCAAAAACTATCCGTGGAACTTCCGTGTCAGTTTGCTCGATGGCGTCTCCTTTTGGTTCGGCCTGGCCTTTGTCTCCTCGGCCACAATTGTGCCCCTCTTTGTGAGCAAGGTAACGTTGAATCCGCTTCTGATTGGTCTGATTGCCATGATCGCGCAGGCCGGTTGGCAGCTGCCCCAACTGCTTAGTGCGCATGTGATTGAACGCAGTGCGCGCAAAAAGCCAATTCTGGTGAATCTGGGCTTCTTCCTGGAGCGCGTGCCCGTGCTGTTGTGGCCTTTGGGCGCGCTGGTGAGCGTCTGGTCGCCGCCGTGGGGGCTAGCCGTGTTTATCGTGGGTTGGAGCTGGCACGGGTTTGGCGCGGGCCTGGTTGCGCCGGCGTGGCAGGACCTCCTGGCGCGCATCATTCCCATCGAACGGCGCGGCAAGATGTATGGCATTACCACCTTTCTGGGCACAGGTTTCGCGGCGGGTGGTGCGGTGCTGAGTGGCTATATTCTGGAAAAGTACGAATACCCGTATGACTTTGTCATCATTTTTTCTATCGCCGCCGTTGCGCTCTTTACCAGCTGGCTATTTTTGGCGCTCACGCGTGAACCGCTGGGCGCGCCTGTCGCCGTCGCCACCGTTGGGGAAACCCTTTGGTCGCGGATGATGGATATTCTGCGCATCGATGTGAATTTTCGCAGATTTCTGATCGTGCGCGCGCTCTATACGCTGGGCACAATGGGACTGGGCTTTGTCACGGTTTCGGCAGTGGAGCAATTGTCCATTGCAGATGCTGTCGTTGGCTATTACACGGTGACGTTGTTGGTCGGTCAGACAGTAGGTGGGCTGATATCGGGCATTATTGCCGACCGGAGGGGCCACAAAGTCGCGTTGGCGCTGGGTGCGCTCACCATGGCGCTGGCCTTTGGTGTGATTGTGTTCGCG
>JBBDIO010000254.1:0-12687 GCA_040880365.1 Litorilinea sp. | reverse complement strand
GGACCTCATTGACCCCCACGTAGAGCGGATCGAAGAGGCTTGGCGCGACGCGGGCGCGCCTTTCATTCGCTTGGCGCGCCCGCGGGATCCGGAAAATTATGGTGCGCGGTTTAGTCGATTAAACCCTTTTCCCGGAGAATTTCGGTCACGCGCTGATTGTGTTCCGCCTGCCGTTGGCGGGCCTTGGCCCAGTCGTCTTCTTCACCGGGCTGGGTGATGATCGCATCCTGATAGTTTTCCAGCGATTCGGCGCTGCCGTCGGCAGCAATGCGCACATGGCGCGTATTGGTCATGCGATTTTGCGCGAAAAAATCTACGGCGGGCGGCGATTCGTGGCGCACAAAGCGCACATGCCAGCCGTTGCCTTCCACCGTGCCGCGCGCGGGGATGGGGTCGGGCAGTTCCAGATTCGCGGTTTCGAAGTAGTCGTGAAATCCTGTGCGGATGGCCGCTGTGGTCGTTTCGTCCATGCAATCCATATCTAATCTCGATTCTTCCCGCGCTCGCTAAACTGCGTGCGCCCGGATCAACCACTTGAAACTGCCTTGCCCATGATTATCGGTAATGCTGTCGATATGCAAGGTGGTATAGGGGCGCAGCAAAACTTCGTCCTCGGTGGCGCCGCCGCCGTTTATGCCCAGATAATCGCCCTTGGCCTGCACCGAAAGTTTGGCAATATCCTTGCCCTGGGTGGTGACGCCATCAATTTCCCAAAACGCTGAATCTGGCCCGGAACCTGCAAAGCCGAGGGGCACCGCGCGGTTGGCAGATGTGCTGGTAAATGACTTCAGCGTGATATTCGCACCATTCTGGATCGCCCCGCCTGCCCAGCCAATATTTTCCCCGCGATAGACGGTGCTGCCATCCCAATCGGGCAGACGATTGAGCGCCGAAGTCGCCATGAGCATAGATACGGCTACTTCTTTGCGCAAGTCTACGCTGTTTTTGCGGCTGGATTTGTTGTTGCCTTGCATCAGGCCACTGGAGCCACGCAGCATGGCGTTCATCTCCCGATAGCCCGATTCGTCGGTGTAGGAACCAATCGACTTCATCTCCACATTGCTGATATTCTGGAGCGAGGGGACCAGCGTGCGCAGCTTGAGCCGTTCCTTTTTGATCTTTTTCAGCGTGTCCGAATCGTGGGGATTGATGGGCGCATCCATAATATCCTCGGACATGCGGCCATCCGAGGGATCGTCGCTGAGGCCGCGCAGGCTGTTGACGGCGCTGTCCAGGCCGGTGCCTGCCATATCGAAGAGCTTGGATTTCGGCCCTTCCAAGAGGTTTTCGGCCTGGGTGACATCGCCCGTGCTTGCGGTATACCCATGCAGGGCCGAGGCGTAATCCTGCTCGATGGCCGCGCCCACCCCTGGGTTGCCCGCCACAATATCCATGAGCGCCATCAGCATATGTACGTCCATCGCCACGTTGGCCGTTTTGGCCTGTTGATAGACATCGGCTGTTTCTTTGGGCAGATGCTCGGTGCGCAGCGTGGCAAGCACATCCCGGCGATTGCCTTCGGCTTTGTTTTTGCTGCCCGTGTTGGTATCGGCGATGCCGTGGGAAACCTGCCACTGCGTCATCAGGTTGTGGATGGTGAGCAGCTGATTGAGTTGTGCTCGAAAGTCGGTGTTGGGGATGCCTGTGTGATATTCGTCTACGGCGTTGAGGATTTTGCCATAGAGACTGGTGCCAAAGAGCTTGAACCCCGATTTCGCCAGATTGCGCATATCCGCTTTGGTGGGCAGTTTGTCAGATTTGCGCTGCACCGTAGGCTGAGACCCGGCTTGCTGGGCGACATGGGTCAATTCGTGGGCCATCAGATGTTGCCCGCTCTGGCTGGCCGGGTTATATTCGCCCTGCTTGAAAAAGATGTCGCTCCCGGTGGTAAATGCACGAGCTTGCAGCGAGCGCGCCAGGGTATCGGCCTGGGCATCCGTGTGCACTCGCACCTGGCTAAAATCTTGCCCTATGCCATTGCCCATGCGGTCGCGCAGGTTTTTTTGCAGTGGCGCGCCGCCTGGGGCGCGTTGGATGGCCTGTTCAATTTCCGGGGCGACTGCGTCACCTCCTGCAACACCTCCAATACCTGCGTTGGCGGGCTTGCGTTGCAGCCCCGGTTTGGTGATGGGATTGGTGGATGCCATGTTGTGGGCGGCGTGGTTTTTGGCAATTTTCGAGGGAGCATCCAGCGGGTCGGCGCTGGGCGCACGCTGTAGTACAGGAGCGTTTACCATCTGCTGGGCCACCGCGTCGGCAGAGTTCTCTTGCGCAGGCGATGACGTCGTGTGCTGCGCCAAGAGGCGTTGCACGGCCTGATTGCCGGCGCGGGCCTGGAGTGTGCGCACATCCTGGGGTTGCAAGCTGGTGGGGTTCGTGGCGATCTGCTGCCACGACGGTGCGATTTCCATGCCGGTAGAGAATGGCTGGGTGGCAGATTTCAAGGCGGGCGCGCGCATCAATGTCCCGCGTTTAGGTGTTTGATCCTTCTGCGAACGGTTGGCACTCTTCATGGTTTTATCCTGGATGTGAGCAGTCTGATTTCCTGTGGATCAGCTTGTGGCGTATTTGGCCTAGTATGCCATACTTTTTGGGGTTGTGCATCTGACTTTTAGCGGATTTTTGTATTCGCGAAATGATGAATGCAACCACATATGATCGGGGATGGCGTGGCACGCCATTTCCGACCGTATATGGCTGGATAGTATGTAGTCGGACAAGCGGCTAGACGGGCATGGCGCGTTGGGTGTGGGCGCGGCCGATGCGCGCGGTATCTTCCCGGTCGCCGGCGATGATGCGTGCACCCTCGTCCAGCTTCTCTACGATATCGTCGGGGGTGGCAATTTCGAGAAAGGCGAGGCCATTTTTTTGCGCGGCAGCTTGTACGCGACCCCGAATATCCTGCATTTCGGCGGGCAGAGGACTGGGACGGTGAAAATAGCCCAATGCAAGGCTGAGATCGCCCGGCCCCATTTCGGCAAAGCCCAACCCCGGCACGGCCAGGATCTCTTCAATGTGGGGGATGGCGGCGACCGATTCGATCTTCACGCCCAACAGCAGCTCGCCTTCGGGGTTCAGGGGCCACGGTTCGGCCTTGCGCAGATAGGTGTCCCGGTCTACGCCCCAGATGGGCATGGCCGAAGGTTCGGAGCCGACGCCGCGCCGTCCTTCGCCCAGCCCCACGCCCACGCCCTCACCTACACCCTCACCTACACCGATGCGGTTGATGGGATAGCGACACGCTTCGACAAAGGCGCGCACCGCCCCGGCGCTTTCGGCCTGGCACAAGAGGATGCCATGTACACCCCGCGCCAGAATCTGGCGAAATTGCCATGCGTTATAGCGGACATATTCTTCCGAAACGCCTTCGACAGGCGTTTCGACAATCACGGCAGGCGCGCGGTGCCCGCTGGCAGTTGGCCCACCATCTACCAGCCCGCGCATATAGTCATCCAGCCCCGCCATGTTAAACGCGCCGTGTTCCATGCCCACGTTGATATAGTCGGCCCAGGTATGGGCATCTTGCCGGCCCTGTTCATAGGTCAGCACATGGCCTGTGTGACCGCCCGTGTAGTAGAGGGGCTGATCCTGGCTCAGAAGTTCGATGGCACGGTTGATACGTGCAGGCATGGCAAGTCTCCTTGAGTGAAAATTGCTGGTTTGCAGTTTCCAGGCTGATAACTGCGCGGCGGATGGCTGCGCGGTCGGGTTTGTGGCAAACTGTGGTACATAGATACTATCATAGCACGCCCGCTTGGCGCACAGGCGTCGAGCACGGGCGTCGAGCACAGACCTGGATGCCGCGGCACAATTTGGGATGATGAGGAAGCAAAATGGGTGAAATTCGACTGGAAGCGGTGACCCGCGCCTTTCATGGGCAAGCGGTCTCCCGGCCCGGCTATCGGGCCGACGAAGAGAACCAGATCGCGACCCACGGACAAGTGGCCGCACTGGACCAGATCGATCTGACCATCCCCGACGGCAAGACGGTGGTCTTGCTGGGGCCTTCGGGCTGTGGCAAAAGCACGTTGTTGCGCGTGGTGGCAGGGCTGGATCTCGAATATGATGGGCGCGTGCTCTACGACGGCAAAGATATGCGCGAGGTGCCGCCCAAAGACCGCAATATCGGCATGGTTTTTCAGAACTACGCGCTCTATCCCCACTTCATGGGCCAGGGCAATCTGAGCTTTACGTTCTGGGTGCGCAAAGCACCCAATGCCGAGGCCGAAGCGCGCATTCGCGAAACCGCAGAGATGATGGGCTTTGGCTTTAGCCAGCTGTTGGCGCGCAAGCCGGGCACCCTTTCGGGCGGGCAACAACAACGGCTCGCGATTGCCCGGGCTTTGGTGCGCAAGCCCGACCTGTTTTTGCTGGACGAGCCGCTTTCTAATCTGGATGCCAAATTGCGCGCCCAAACCCGGGTAGAGATCCGGCGGTTGCTCAATCGGTTTCGCATTACGACCATCTATGTGACCCACGACCAGGAAGAAGCCACGGGGTTGGCCGATCTGATTGCGGTGATGCGCGCCGGGCGTGTGGAGCAGATGGGCACCTATCACGAGCTGCGCGACAATCCGCGCAATGCATTTGTGGCGGGCTTTGTCGGTTCGCCGCCCATGAATCTGGCCGACGGCGTGGTGACTGCGCAAAACACGGTGCAGGTGGGCGGTGCGGAGTTGCCGCTGCCGGGCGCCGTATTGGCCCAGGCCGCCGCGGGGCAGCGCGTGGTGGTGGGCGTGCGCGCCGAAGCGTTGGCGCTCGCGTTGGGGCAGGATCTGCCGCCCGATGTGGGGCTGTTGGCGGGCACGGTGCAGATGGTGGAACCCGACTATGCGCGGCGCGTGCAATATGTGCGGGTGGAGACGCCCGTAGGCGATTTTACTGTGGTCGATGCCACCAATGAACCGCTGGCAGTGACCCAGGCGGTGCAGATTGTGCTGCCCGCGGCGCAGACTTATTTCTTCAGCACCGAAACGGGGGCGCGGTTGGGCTAGGAATTTCCCCGGGCCAGAAGGCCAGAAGCACAGCTACCCTTTTGGGCAGATTGTGTGTTATGATTTTAATTTCCATACTTATTTCTGAATATTTTTCGCCGAAGGTTTTTTCGCTTGCATTATGCGTATCTGAAGGGATGTTCCTATGCCCGATTCTGACGCTCAGCAGACCAAAGCCCCGCGTGTTCCCACTCTTGCACAACCGAATGCGTTATCCAGTGCGCATGAATTGAGCCTGGATTACACCGCGCTGGATCAGAGTATCGTGCAGCGGAGTCTGCACGCGCCCGAAACCCTGACGCCGGGCGATGTCCAGCGTTTGCAGCGGCATCTGGGCAACCAAACTGTGCAGCGGCTATTGAAACCCGAACCAACAACGTCGTTGTCTTCCATCTCACCCAAAGTGCAGCGCCATCCGTCGCACGCCGAAGAGGAAGAAGTGCAGCGCAAAACCTGGGGCGCGGGCGAACAGTCGCCGCACGCCACAGGGCACGCCACAGGGCGGATTCAACGCCATCCGGGCCATGCCGGTGGGCACGAGGGGGAAGTAGAAGCGCGGCGCACCTTGCTGCACTCTGTGCAGCGCCATCCGTCACACGCCGAAGAGGAAGAAGTGCAGCGCAAAACGCTGGAGTCGGGCGAACATGTGCAGCGCGCCGGTTTTTTCAGCGGCCTGGGTAAGGGCGCAAAATGGCTGGGGCAAAAGGGGTTGCAAGCCGGCGCCGGTCTGTTGGGAGGCGTAGGCGGCGCGATCGGTGGTGCGCTGGGCGGCGCAGGGCTGGGCGCGTATGGGCTGGGCAAAAAGGGCTGGAACAAGGGTGGCAATGTCGTCACCAAGTCGTTGCTGGCGCTGGGCGGCGGCATTGCGGGCGCGATCGGTGGTTCAGCTTATGGGACAGGCGTGGGCACGGCCCTGGGCGCAACCCGCGGCTGGGAAGGCGCGAAATTTGCCAAGGGCACCCAAGATAAAGAACAAGCGTTGAGCCAGAAATATGGCGTGCCGATTGGGGGCGAAGGCAGACACTTCAATTCCGATATTCTCAAGGAAGTGGAGGGCGCGCTGGAATCGCTGCCCGAAGGCAACGTGGGCGGTAGCTGGCTGCGCAAAGGCGGCATCGCGCCCAACACGGGCAGCTCGGCGCTGGCCAGTTTTTATGCGCCGGACGATAAGAGCATTGCGGTTGGCTCGCCCTGGTGGCTGCCCAAGCGGTGGCATCGCAATATGAAGATCGGCAAAAAGACTGCCGGCCTGATGGATTCGGACGAGGCCGCGGTGAAGATGGATGCGCTGAGCATCAAGGCGCGCTATCCCAGCAAGGAAGACCAGGCAACCGGCGGGCTGAGTATCTTCCGGGGGATTGGCGACGTGCATGAAGGGCGACAGCTTTTGCCCTATACCATTCGCCACGAGATGGGACATGCCGTAGACCACAAGATCAAGTTTACCAAAACGCGCGGGCGGCTCAAGCAGTTTGGCGGCTGGATTCAGCATGGGGGCGATGAGGACGAACGGGGCGTGCATGACGATGCCAATTCCGACCGGGTTATCGCGCATTTTATGGCGAAGGAGGGATTGAGCGACGACAATCTGAAAGCGCCCGATAACATGTATACCTCGGTCAGTATGGTGCTGGATGCTGCGAAGCAGGGAAATCCGCTGCCGCTTGACCTGGATCGCTATTATAATAATGTGAAACATGCCACAATAGATGGAGAAACTATCCAGAAGATGCGCCGCGCGGAGAGAAAGCTTCTCAAGGCGCGCAATTCGCCCTGGATGTTGAACGATGGCGGCGCGGGCGATCTTAAACATAACGGACGCGTGATTCATCTCGACCACTATAACACCTGGGTGAGCTACGATGCTGATGAGCGTACCAACCACGGGGTCAGCAACTATCAGTTTTCGTCGCCGGGGGAATGGTTTGCCGAGGCCTATGCCGTCTATTACGAACCCGATCAAGGGGTGGGAGTTCGCGGACGAAACCGGCTCAACGAGGCCACCAAATCCTGGCTCAACAAGAATCTGGGTCCCTATCCCGGTCAGGATGGCGGACGCGGCGATCTGGTTGTGCCGCCCGACCAGAACAACGGCAAATACTGGTTGAAGGATCTTCCCGCGATGTCGGTGGAAAAGATGGCCGAATTGAACAACGAAGGCAATGCGGTGAATACCGCCCTGCCGGCGGATCTGCTGGGGATTGACGAGTTCGATAGTTAAGGGCTGTGCATGCCCGCATTTTTTTGGAGAACCACATTGCCTGGGCACCACACTACTGCGCCGCATGGAAATATGGCTGTGTGGTGGTGGTATACTTAAGTGGCGCTGTGCAAAAGTGACTGTGCAAAAGTGACTGTGCAAAAGTGACTGTGCAAGAGTGACTGTGCACATGCGCCTACGTTTTCCCACCACAATTCTAGAAAGAACACCATGCTAGACTACGACAGCCTGCCCATGCGTGTCGCCATGGGCCAAATCCGTGAATTAACCGACGATGTGATCCATTTTACCAAGCAATTGGGGATCGAAGACATCCAGTTCAATTTTTTCCACGGCTCGCCGCATCTGACCAGCGAAACCCATTGGGACTATATGCAATTGTTGCAGTTGCGCACACGCTGCGACGATGCCGGACTGCGTCTGAATGCCATCGAGAATGTGCCCATCAAGTTCTATGACAAGATCATGCTGGGCCAGCCGGGGCGCGATGAGCAGATCGAGCACATGTCTACCACCATCCGCAACATGGGCAAGGCGGGGATTCCGGTCTTTGGCTATCACTGGGCGGCGACGGGCGTATGGCGCACTTCGACCACCACCCCGGCGCGCGGCGGGGCCAAAGTCACCGCGTTCGATTATGAAGCCGCCAAAGACGCGCCGCTGGCGTTTGATCGGGAATATAGCGATGACGACATGTGGGCCAATTACGAATATTACATGAAAGCGATTGTGCCGGTGGCCGAAGAAGCCGGCGTTCGACTTGCGCTCCATCCCGACGATCCGCCAGTGCCTTCGCTGGCCGGTGTGGCGCGCATTATGCGCAATTTCGACAATTTCAAGCGCGCCATGGAAGTCGTGGATAGCCCTGTGCACGGGCTGGATTTCTGTGTGGGTTCGTGGTCGGAAATGAGCCCCGAAGAGTGTATGAAGGGCATTCGCTATTTTGGCGAACAGGGCAAGATCTTCTATGTCCATTTCCGCGATGTGCTGGGCACGGTGCCCAAGTTCCGCGAGGCTTTTATCGGCGAGGGCAATCTGGACATGTTTGAAGTGATGAAGACGCTCAAGGAAGTGGGCTTCACGGGCTATCTGATCGACGATCACGTGCCCATGCTGGATGGCGATGGCGGCTGGAACAGTCGCAGCCGGGCCTATGCCAATGGGCAGATGCTGACCATGCTGGATCTGTTGAACCGCCAGAATTAGAGATAAGAGATAAAAAAGGGGTAGCGGAAATTATCCGTTACCCCTTTTTTATCGCACGTCTTTATCTCACACTTATATATTTCACACCTATTCCACGACCACAACTGGTGTGCCCACTTCGGCCCACTCATAGAGTTGCGCCATCGCGGCCGCGGTCACATTGGTGCAACCGATGGAGCCGGTTTGTGTGCGCCCCAGCGAATCCTGGTGCGGCACGTTGGTGCCCGGCCCATAGTCGCTGCGCCAGGGCGCATCGTGGATGTGATAGCCATCCCAGGTATAGCGCAGGCTATAGTTGGACATCTGGGAATTGTAGTAGAATTCATGGCCTTCGGGATAGGGCGAAACGAACTGGTAGTCCGTATACTTAACCAGCACCGCCCAGGTTCCCAGCGGCGTATCGGCACGCGGGCGTCCGGTGGTGACAAAACTTTCGACAACCACCTGGCCGTTTTCATAGGCCCA
This sequence comes from Litorilinea sp., assembly GCA_040880365.1. GTDB lineage: Bacteria > Chloroflexota > Anaerolineae > Caldilineales > Caldilineaceae > JBBDIO01. The sequence continues at coordinate 3,801 of JBBDIO010000254.1, read as the reverse complement.
CAGATATTGTTGGGAAACGGAAACCAGGATGACCTTGCCTTCGGCGATGGGCGCGGCAGGCGCCGGGGGAACAGCCGGAGCGGCAATGACGATGGTCTGTCCCACGTAGATATAGGTGGGATTTTCGATGTTGTTGACCTGGATCAGCGCGCTGAGGGGCACGCCATAGGCCGTGGCAATCTGGCCCAGCGTATCCCCCGCCTGCACGCTATAGACTTCGTCGGTTGCCACATAGGTGCCGGGCAACACGGGGGGCGCGGCGTTGCCAAGCGCAGAGTCTACGGTAGCGGTATAGACGGGCATATCCGAAAAATCGTAGTCGGGGCGCAGATAATCGGCCACAAAATCGGACGGGATTTCGCCAAAGATGCGCAACACCTGGCCGACTTCCAGGATATTGGGGTTTTCCAGCCGGTTGATGGCCGCCACGTCTTGCCAGGTGGTGCCATATGATTCGGCAATCGTGCGCAGCGTTTCGTCGGCTTGCACCACGTGTACAGTTGGCACAGGCGATGCGGCGGCCGCGTTTTCGGCCTGGGCATAGGCCCGCAGCGGGCTGAATAGTCCCATTGCCAACCCGGCAATCATGCCCACTGCGATGCCCATCAGATAGAGGCGCACAGGCAGAGCCGGTTTGCGCGGCCAATCGAGGACGGGAAAATTAGCTCGAAGCATTGAATAATTCCTTCTATGAACGATGACGGGAACAAGCCTGCGCCACAAGCAAGATGCGCCGCGCGTACAGTTGGCTTGCTCTCTGAATATGAACAGTATCGCAATGGCGATTGAATATGAACAGTATCGCAATGGCGATTGAATATGAACAGTATCGCAATGGCGATGAAAAAGTCAACGCGACAAAAAACATATATGCTCAAGACGCCGGTTGGGGATCTGAAGTTCCCAAGGCTGCTTCGTAAAATCTTTGCCCAAAATATTTGTCCAAAATTGCTTGCCTAGAAAACAGGAACGGTTATGACCTCTGCCACCCAAAATTCATCTGCCTCTGATTTATCTGCCTCAAATACTTCTGGTGAAAAACTGTCGGGTCATGTTGTGGCGGTCGATGCCCAGTGTTTTGACATATTGGATATGGTCGCCGAGCGCGCCACCTGGGAAGCACAGGGGTTGACACTGTCGCTGGCGGGCGCACAGACTGAAGATGCCGTCATCGCCGCGGCACAGGATGCCGATGTGGTGACTTATATGGGGCTGTATACACCCATGACCGCGCGCGTGCTGGAAAATCTGCCGCGCTGTGGCATGGTGATGCGCTATGGCATTGGAATTGAAACTGTAGATCTGGACGCCGCAACCCGGTTGGGGATTGTGGTGTGCAACGCCGCGGAATTTTGTGTGCCCGAAGTGGCCGATCATACGGTGGCGCTGATTCTGAATCAGGCCCGGCGCATTGCCTATCTGGATCGCCAGGTGCGCGCCGGAAACTGGAATGAGGTATTGGCGGCGTCGGGCACAGTCCACCGCCTGGGTGTGCAGACTGTGGGTCTGGTGGGCTTTGGGCGCATTGCGCGTCGGGTGGCCCAGTTGATGCAGCCGATGGTGGGGCGCATTGTGGCCTATGACCCCTATGTGACTGCCGAGCAGGGCGCGGCTGCCGGGGCGGAAATGATAGATATGGATGCGCTCTTGCACCAGGCCGACTATGTTTCGGTGCATACGCCGCTGATGGACACCACCCGCGGGCTGATTGGCGCAGCGCAATTGGCAAAAATGCAGCCCACTGCTTTTCTGATCAATACCAGCCGCGGGCCTGTGGTAGATGAAGCCGCGCTGATTGCCGCCCTGGAAGCCCGCCAGATTGCAGGCGCCGCGCTGGATGTTTTTCAGACGGAGCCTTTGGCCGCGGAAAACCCTTTGTTGCGCATGGAAAATGTGACGTTGACGCCCCATACCGCCGCCAATTCGGCAGAATCGCTCCAGGATCTGGTGCAGACGGTGATTCACAGCGTGGAGGATTTCTTCGCAGGCCGACGCCCGCCCCATGTGGTGAATGGCGCGGTGCAGCCGCGTCGACCCTGGCGTAGCTAGCGGCGCGAGTCGCGGCACAACTCGCCGCGCAACACGCTGCATAGCTGGTGGGGCTTGCACCGACAGTCAACCGACAGTCACAAGATAAAATCCCCCTAAATTTTCTATGCATTCCGGGTTGGTGTAGACTCTAGTCGCACGCGGCGCATCTGCCGCGTGCAGTATATCCGTTCGATCCCATGCGCCGCCTTTACGATTTCATTGACGAAGTGTGCAGGAGATTTGTATGATTTATCAGATTAATACCCCGCGTATCGCCCATGAGACGATTGAGGGCGAGACTATCATTATTGATTTTGATTCGGGAACCTATTACAGCGCGCAGAATGTTGCCCATGATATTTGGCGTCTGCTTGACGCGGGGCACGATACGCAGCAGATTGCCACAGCTATTGCCACGCGCTATACGGGTGCGCAGCAAGAGATTGCCGCGCACGTGATTGCGTTTGTGGAAAAACTGGCTGCCGATGCGCTGATTGTTGTCGTCCCAGATGCACATCCTGCGGAAACTTCTGTGAAGTCTGCTACTGCGCTGAATGGTGGGGCAGAGAATGGTGAGGCGGTGAATGATGCGGGTGCACTTCCGTCTTTTGCGCCGCCCGGATTGGAACAATATACGGATATGCAGGATCTGCTGTTGCTGGATCCGATTCACGAAGTAGATGAGCAGGGTTGGCCCATGCTCAAGCAATAGCATGGGGTCATCCTATGCGCAAACAACCGCATGGGGTCATCCTATGCGCAAACAACCGCATGGGGTCATCCTATGCGCAAATACCGCATGGGGAATTTCCGCCAGAATGTTCGCCTTCCATATCCATCCACGCGTTGAATCCTGCGCAAGAACCACTACGATCGTTTGTGAGACGAATTGTTGCCTGTGGAACCAAGCATACCCGCCACGCCTGAACTATCGCCCGACCCGGCAGAATTTTTCGCGCAGGTGGAAGCTGCCTATGGCGAAGCCGCGCACGCCGGTGGCGTCATCGAACGGTGGTTCGCGGTGGATGGGCGTCGTCTGCGGCTCTGCTTTGCCGGGCCGGCCCTGATTCCGGCATTGACCGCCGCCCTGGCACACTTGGCGATTGCGCCGCCACCCGGTGTTGATGCGGGGGCGCAGGCCCACCTAACACTGCATATCTGGGATAGCGAATCGACAGGGACCCCGCGCCTGGTCGCGCCCTGGACATTGGCGCAGGTGGCGCTGCGCGGCGAAGTGTCTGCGTTTAGCAATGCACGCTTTCTGACCGCGGCCCAGCGTGATATGCCGGCGATGAGCATATTGGATACGGCGACGGATCGCGGTTATTTCTGGATTGCCGACCCCGGACACATCTTTGTTTTTGAACGGGCTGCCCCCATGAAAGTCGTGCTGCACTGGTGGCTGCGGGCGCAGAATCTCCCCATGATTCACGCGGCCGCACTGGGCACCGACGCAGGCGCGGTCTTGATTGTGGGCAAGACGGGCGCAGGCAAATCGACCACGTCGCTCTTGTGTCTGGAAGCGGGGATGAAATTTATTGCAGATGACCGCTGTCTGCTGCAACTGGATTCTTCGCCGCGCGCTGGGGACACTGAAGCCGCCGACACTACCCCCCACGCCCTGTGTATTTATAATTCGGCCAAGCTCCATGTCGCCCAGATGCATCAGTTCCCGGCGCTGCGCCGTCATGTGGTCCAGACGCCGCGCGACGCGGGGGTGGGCGCGGCATTGGGCATAGAGGAAAAGTCACTGATTTTTGTGGCGCAATT
>JBBDIO010000253.1:2202-12689 GCA_040880365.1 Litorilinea sp. | reverse complement strand
CCTGCCGCGGGCCTTGCACGCTATGCCCGGCCCCGGTTTGAGTGGTGGGATCCGGTGCGCAAAGAAGCGGAGGGCGTTTATCATGCCTATGCAGGTTGGAATACGCGGGGCGCAGCCGAGATGATGCGCATGGGGATTCTGCTGGATGACCTGGCGCGCCGGGCTGGCCCGCAAGCACAATCGGTGACGGTTGTGCTGAACCCGATGGATCGCCTGCTGGATTTGGATCCAATTCACCGGCTGGCGAATCACTGGCAGCGGCACGACCCTACGGTGAATCTGCATGTGTTGCCCCAGGCTTGGGGGTTGCGCCATGATTTGATTGAGCCGGACGCGGAAAACGCGCAGATTGAGCGGGTAAATCCTGTGTTAATCGACCTCATCGAAAACGCAGACGGGGCCGCGCCCTGATGTGGGACACCACCCCGCGTGTGGCGTTTGTGTAGCCTCTGGTCGATAGCCGCCTTGCCTGCTACGTGGTGCTCACCGCGCCCGAATAATCACCGGAAAGTGAATTGAATAATCCCGGTCCCCCGTATCACCGTCGCTCGTATCACCGTCGCCTGCATCCGGGTCTTCGTCGGTGGTGTCGTCGGGCGGGAACAGGTCGCGCCGGCGTACGGCCTGCCAGACGACAAAGGTAGAAATGTGGTGTTTGGCGGGCAGTCCACCGCCCGTCGCGATCTCGGCCTGGCCCGTGGGCGCCCAACACCAAGGCCCGGCTTCGCCGCGTTCGGGAACAAAGCTGCTGCTGGGACCAATGACGATATTGGCCCAGCCCGATTTTTCTTTGGTCGTGCGATAGACATAGCCGGTGTAGTCGGTGTTTTGCGCCTGATGCAGACCGTCGGACCAGAATGCAATGGGCAGCTCGCGCAGGAACTGACCATCCAGCCCGATCACTGCGGCAAACAGGTGATGATCGGCCCCGGCGTCGTCGAAATAGTCGGGTGCGCCCAGGGGTCGCAGATAGGCAGCGCGCGCCCAGGCGGGCACGGATCCGGGCTGATCATCGGGTTCCCACGCGCCGTTGCGCGTGGTGAAGATGTCTTTGACCAGATAGACCAGCGCATCGGGGTCCGTATTTGCCGCCGCGGCGACCGGCTGGAATGCGGGCGTGAAGCCGATATTGTAGTGGGCGACCCACGGGCTGAGGCGACGTTCCAGTTCGATCGCAGGCTTGCCGGGTGGCACGGGATTTTCGGCGTCGGGGTCTTCGGTATCGGGGTCGCTCTCGTCTTCGTTGTCATCTTCTTCGGTAGGAGGGACGTCGATTTCGCCGCTGCCATCACCGGCGTCGGGATCACCTGCATCGTCATCCGGGTCTGCGGTATCCGGGTCTTCGTCGCCGGTTTCGTCGTCTCTATCGTCTTCGCCATCTTCGGGATCGGGCGTGCCGGGTAGAAATTCTGGCCCCGGACTGGTGGTGCTATCGCTTTCGCGCGCGGCAATGTCGGTGATGTCCAGGTTCATATCCAGCCATGTACCCCGTTCCAGCGTGCCGGCCAGCGCGTCGGCGACGGGTCCGGCAATGTCGTAGGTGCTCCAGGGGGGATAGTGGCCTAGTGTGAAGATGGCGTAGCCGACGATGCGCGGCGAGTAGCGTTCGAGATAGCGGGCCGCTTTCTGGAGTTGGGCGACATATTGTTCGGGGCCGCTAAAGGCTTTCCAGCCCGCAGGCCCGCTGCCGCGAATCAGGCCGTCGATGCCAAATTCGGTGACGGCAAACCGGAGTTGTTTGAAGGGCAGACGGCGCAAGATCTGATGTTCCAGGCGGTGGATGTACCAGTCATAGGCGTTGTCGGGTCCCCACAGGGTGGGCATCCCATATTGGTGAATTGCCACAAGGTGATGATTTTGCTCGGCATAGTCCAGCGCGGGGTAGACCAGACGCCAGTGGGCCATGCGGTCGACGGTTGGCAAATCGGGGTTGCCTACGCTGAATGCCAGAATGGCGCATTTGTAGCCGTGGGCGTCGGCCAGGGCCATGCGCGCCAGTTCAAATTGGTTGAGCACGGGCAGGCCGCTTGCGTTCTGCAACAATTCGTTGGGAATCTGCCAATAATCGACGTGGGGCGACCAATGCGCCAGCACCTTTTCGTGCGCCCACTGGGCCGCGGATTGGGGATCGCTGCGAATGCGCGCTTCCAGCTCGGCTTCGGGCACATAGAGGCGGGCAACGAGGGTCGAATTGGGACACACGGCGCGCAGTTCGGCTACCTCTGCCGGATTGGGATCCAATACGAGAATCAGGCGCGGTTGCCAACGAGCCAGGGTGGGCAGGTGGGGCCGAATGGTGGCGATGATGTGCGGGCCGATAATGGGCCCCTGGGGGGTGGTGAGGCGCGCGAGATAGGGTGCCGGATCGACAAAACCTGCCCAGCCGTCGCGCAGGCTATAGGGCGTGACGCGCAGGCCAAAGTGCAGATGGGCCGGGAGATGGGGTTGGGCTTCATCGCCAGTTTCGTCGCCGGTCTCGTTGCCGGCGGCAGAATTAGCGGCGGGGGGCATAGGCGCAATCTGTCCCAAAAATGTCCCGGCGGCGACCTGATCGCCCTGACGTACCAAAATGTCCTGGAGTCGGGCGTAGAGCGTTTGCCCCCAGGGATGATGGAGAACGACATAGCCACCGAATCCGCCCCCGAACCCGCCGCTGGACTCATCTGTCGGGCCGTCGGCGACGCCATCGGTATCGTTGCCGGCGCGCAGTACCAGTCCGCCTGCAACGGCGTAGACTGGCGTGCCGGGGGGCGCGCTGAAGTCCAGACCCGTGTGACCGTGTAGCGGTTGGTTCTGGAATTGGGTGCGGGTAAAAGCTTCGGCGTCGCTGCCAAACCTACGGACCAGCGTATGGGGAGCGCGCAGAGGCAGATTCTTGAGCATAGAAAGGAAATCCTTTCCCTAGTCGTCACAGCTGGTTTCGTCACAGCTGAACTCGTCACAGCCAAATTGGTGGCGCACATCGACTGTCGATGGGCCGAGTTTGGAGGGCGGTGGGTCGCTCGTTTCTGCCGAGAGGAGTGCAATTGGAGGACGTAGTGTGATGACTCGACATAATATTAGCATTGATTGCTGATAATGTCAAGCATTTTGGCTATAAATAGTGAATGTTGAATTGCTGTACGCAGAAGATTGTGTGTGGGGTTGTGTAGAGATAACGATTCGACACGTGCCAAATCGCTATCTCTACACAGGTGATTACACCGCCGTCAGCGCGGGGGCGCTTTCGGAATCGCCGTCTGCCGCGCGGGCAGGGGTGTCGCCATTTCCGGTGCCGGCCCCTTGAGGTGGGGATTCGGCAGTGACGTCGGCATATGGATCTAGCTGCTGTTCCAATTCCTGGCGGAACTGGCGCGTATAGAGCCGGTAATAGTGTCCACCCTGGTGCAGCAGTTGATTGTGGGTGCCCATCTCGGCAATCTCGCCGTTTTCGATGACCAGAATTCGGTCGGCATTGCGGATAGTCGAGAGCCGGTGTGCAATGACAAAGCTGGTGCGGCCCTGCATGAGCACATCCATGCCCTGTTGAATCAACGCTTCGGTGAGGGTATCCACCGAACTGGTTGCTTCGTCCATGATAAAGACATCGGGGCGGGCGAGCACGGCACGCGCCAGACTGATCAATTGTTTCTGGCCCACCGACAAGAGACTGCCGCCTTCGCCTACCTGCTCGTCATAGCCGTGAGGCAATTCCTGGATGAACTCATGCGCGCCTACGGTGCGGGCGGCTTCTTCGATGGCGGCGTCGTCGGCATCCAGTCGCCCATAGCGCAGGTTTTCGCGGATGGTGCCCGAAAACAGGTGCGGCGTTTGCAACACAACGCCAATCCGCGATTGAATCGCGTGTTGGGTCATGCTGGTGTAGTCGATGCCCCCAATGCGGATGGTGCCCTGCTTGGGTTCGAAGAAGCGACAGACCAGGTTGACAATGGTCGATTTGCCGCCGCCTGTGGGACCCACCAATGCGATGGTTTCGCCTTCGTTTACTGTGAGATTAAAGCCGCGCAACACGGGGCTTTCGGCCTCATAGTAGAAGTCCACATTGTCGAATTCGATGGCGCCGCGCAGGGTGCCGGGGTCCACGGCCTGGGGGCGATCCACGATTTCGGGTTCGGCATCCAGCAGCGAGAAAATGCGTTCGCCCGACGCGACTGCCTGTTGCATTTCGGCATAGACACGCGCCATTTCCTGGATGGGAAAGAGCATGAAGGTGATATAGGTGATAAAGGCTTGCAGCCCACCCACGGTCAAGCCGGTGCCCAGCACGTTGTTCGATTGTGCCTGCCAGCCGCCATACCAGATGATGGTGCCGACGCCCAGCGCGCTGACGACCTGGACGGTGGGCAGAAAGAGCGCCGATAGCCACGCCGCGCGATAGCCTGCGCGATACATATCGCCCGATAGCCGGTCGAATTCACCCAGATTGGCCTGTTCGCGGCTCAGGGCTTTCACCACGCGCACGCCCATGATGGTTTCGGCATAGTGCCCGGTGAGCTTGGAATTGATCTTGCGCACCGTGCGATATTCTACGATTAGCCGTCGTTTGAACTGGAAGGCGATGAACACGATCACCGGTATGATCACACTGACAATCAGCGCCAGGCGGGCATCGATGAGCGTCATAAAGTAGATCGATATCCCGATGTTCAGCACACCCCAGGTCACATCCAGAATCCCCCAGGTGACCAGCTCGGCGACGCGTTCGGTATCGGACGTGACGCGCGACATGATCCAGCCCACCGGCGTGTTGTTGTAATAGGATAGCGACAGCCGCTGGAGGTGCGCAAAGAGCTTTTTGCGTAAGTCGTAACGGATGCGTTCGCCCAGAATGCCGGTGAGATAGATGAAGCCAAAGACGGCGATGGCCTGGAAGACAATCAGTGAAGCATAGATTGTCAGCGTCCGCCAGAGTGCATCTCGATCACCGGCGACAATGCCGTCGTCGATGATGAGCTTGCTCAGATAGGTAAAGTAGCTATCGAGAAACGCGGCGACCGCAATCATGGCAAGGAACCCCACCAGCAGCTTCCAGTGGGGTCGAGTCTGCTCCAGAATGCGGCGAATCGTCGCGCCGTTGAATTGAGTTGTGAATTCTTCTTCTTCGAACTCGTATTGTTCAGACACGAGTCAACTCCTTTTGTAGTTCTTCTTCGATGCGGGTTTGGGCCGCAAAGATGCGTCGATACATGCCCTCTTGTTGCAACAGATCGGTATGGTCACCGGCCTGTACGATTCGGCCGCGTTTGAGCACCAGAATCAGGTCGGCATCCATCACCGTCTGAATGCGATGGGCAATGATAAAGGTCGTGCGATTCTGCATGAGCCGTTCCAGCGCTTCGCGGATGGCGATTTCGGTTTCGGTATCCACGGCAGAGGTCGAATCATCGAGAATCAGGATCCGGGGATCCTTGAGCAAGGTGCGGGCAATCGCCATGCGTTGCTTCTGCCCACCGGAAAGGGTGGTGCCGCGTTCGCCCACCAGTGTGTCATACCCATGCGGCAGCTTGGTCATGATCACATCGTGGATGGCGGCGGCTTTGGCGGCGGCTTCGATCTCGGCCTGGCCGACCTCGCGTCCGACGCTGAAGCTGATGTTGTCGCGCACGCTGCGCGAAAACAGGAACGGTTCCTGCTCGACAATGCCGATTTGCGAACGCAGATAGCTGCGCGAGTAGGCGGTCAGTTCCTTGCCATCCAGCAAGATGCGCCCGCCGGTATAGTCATAGAAGCGGGGCAGCAGGTTGACCAGCGTGGTCTTGCCTGCGCCGGCGGCCCCCAGCAGCGCGATGCGCTGACCCGGTTCGGCGCGGAAGCTGATATCGGCGAGCGCCACGGTTTCACCTGCTTTGGCTGCGGGCGTCGCACTGGCCTCGGCAGCACCCTCGGCAGCACCGTCGCCGTTGCTGGGGCCGGTGCCGTTGGCTTTGCCGTTCACATTTGCCTTTGCCGCGCCGACTGGCGCGGCCGGTTCCGCACTGATTGGCGGCGTCGCGGCGGCTTCTGCCACAGACGCCACAGACGCCACAGACTCGGTGCGATAGGCGAAGCTCACATCTTCGAAGACCACCTCGCCGCGCAGCCGTTCCGGTGGCACAAAGCCGCGCTCGGTCATGGGTTCGCGGGTTTGGCGAATGATTTTTGCCACGCGCTCGAACGAAACCAAGCCGCGCGACATATCTACGACCAACCGCCCCAGATTGCGGATCGGCCAGATGATGAGCAGCAGCATCCCCGAATAGGCCAGATAGGTACCGACCGTGATGGTGCCTTCCAGGGCCATGAACGCGCCCACACCAAAACCCGCCAGCATCTGGATGCCACACAGCACATCCGAAATGGGCCAGTAGAGTGTGTGCATGAGCAGTAGCCGCTTGCCCAGGCGATACTTTTCGGTGTTCACCGTTTCGAACTTGCCTTCTTCATAGCTCTGGCGGGCAAACGCCTTGACCACGCGCACACCCGACAGGTTTTCCTGCAACGTGGTGGTGAGCACTGCCTCTTGTTCCTGGTAGTGTTCGTAGGCCTGCGATACCAGGTGGAAGAAGTAGACGGATACGATGATGATCACCGGAATGATGATCACCGAAACCCACGCCAGCCGCGGGCTGAGCCAGTAGATGGCGAGAAAGTTCACCAGAAACAGGAAGACGATGCGGCTGCTTTCGATGGCCTGCGATGCGAAGAATTTACGCATGGCATCCACATCGGATGTGACGCGCTGCACCATTTCGCCGGTCTGCACACTATCGTGATAGCCAAAGGGCAGGCGCTGGATCTGATCCAGCATGAAGTTGCGCAGGCGACGCGTAATGCTTTCGGCGGTGTGCGCGGCCAGGCTGCCGCTGACAAAGGTGAATGCTCCCTGTACGATGGAAAGCAGCAGGAAGCCGCTCACGATCATCCACAGGGCATAGGCCCCTTGCCCGGCGAGAAATGTATCTACGAAGTAGCGGATGAGCAGGAGCGAGCCGGTTCGGGATGTGGTGGCAACGCCCAGGCCCAGAATGGCGCCGGTATAGGGCAGCCGGAAGCCGCGCGTCAGGCGCCATACGCCCTGCATACGGCTACCGCCCACAACGTAGTGCATCTCCTCGACAGAGGGCATGTCTACTGGCCCAGTGTCGAGATTGGGTATTTGATTTTGGGGTGCGACGCCGCGTGGCGGTGTCTGCGTTAGGATCGACATATCGATGCCCCTTACACGGTTAGATGATTACTGTGATTCTGTCGGTCGGACGCCAGTCTGCCGAATTACTTTCGCGATCACTGTGGCGAGCTGGCGTGTGTGCCTGCAACACGCATGGTAAACAAAAAAAACGAACGCAGGCTGAGCATTGGATTACTCAGTACCTGCGTTCGTTTCCATGAATTCGAGCACCGAATTCGTGTGTTCGCCTGTCAGATGTCCAGTGGCAGAATCTGGCTGACGATACACGTTTGGAAAACAAAAAGCCGCAGGCACCGGTAGGGTGCGCTGCGGCTTGAAAGGCTAGCTTAAACGGCTAACCGGCGACAGGCGCACTCCTCCCTTGTCCCATGAATCCCATAGCGGGAAACCCTCCAAGGATGGTGAAGCGAATTTTCTCATTCAACATGAATAAGCTCTCCTGTCTGGTATACCGCGTTTGGCATACCTGGTTGCTGCCGATACCTGGTGTGTGGTTTTTCTAATCAACGATAGTTTGGCGGCATGTGCATCACATGTGGATCAGAGGTAAAATTTATGCCGCGCAAATTGTAGTTTGGGTCACACAGGCGCAACAATATCACAGTCGATAGGGCGTTGTCAAGATGGAATTTTTGAAAACACGCGCGCGGCTTTGATTAAGGCCGCGCACAGCCGGCTTTGCGCAAAGGGGCCGGGAGTATAATGACACGTCTGGTTGAAGGCGATTCTGCTTTGAACCACCAGGAAGCGTCAGTCTTCATCGCGGCCAATCAGTTTTCCTGCGGCACGATTTTTTTCTACAAGGTCCCGGATACTCCCGAAATAGCTATTCTGAGAGGTATGCAGGTCTGCAATCTCCTGCGTCCACTCGTTGGCGTCGAGCAGCGCGCCGCGCTGTAATATCTCTGCTTTCAACTGCTTGAATCTCTCGACCAATGTGCGCGCCGTTGCCGAGACGTCTTCGCCGCTATCCCGGCGTTGGCGGAGAATGTCCGCGCCACGGTGCAGTGTGTTCTTGAGATTGCGTAGCTGTCCCGTGTTTTTGGCTAATCCAAGCAAGTGGGCCCGTACCTGTCTGAAGCGGCCGATGGTGACGGCGATTTCCGGGGGGGCCAGGAGCGGCGCCAACACCGCGCCGATTTGCTCTGGCGTTACGTGTGCAATGCGGCGGGCCAGTTCGACATCGACAAATTGCGGCATTCCCGCGTATTTATCAAATTTGGATTGAGCTTTGGTAGAGTCGTCATTGTTTACGGCAAAGGCTAAGTCATTGTCGATAGCATGGACTTTTGTTTGCTTGCCGTCGCCCTGTTCGATGAAGTAATTGCCACCATGCCGATCCAGCTGTCCGGTGATCGCATCGAAAAGCTGTATCCCTGAAAGCCCACGCATGATTTCAAAATCGCGCATATCAAAATTGCGGTAGAGGACGCTGACATCTCCGTCGTCATGTGTACGCGTCTCCTGCGGTGACTTTCCCTCTGCCTTTTCCATCACCGTCCCAAAGATATTATTGTGTACGGCAAGTTTGGTTTTGGGCACCAAATCGAAGCCAAACAACTTATCCAGTTTGTATACGGCGACCGCGCGATTGGAAAAATTGCCGCCAAACGCAGGGATGCCAGCTTCAAATGCCGCAGGTGCATCACCGGGTGCGTACTCTCGTTGTTCGCTCTTGAAATAGCCGGTGCCGATGCTGCCGGGTGACTCATCCTTATAGTTAAGTTTGTAGACCTTGCTGAATTGTCCACCGCCAACCTGTCTTGCTTCACCACTTTCGTGCTGCGTGACATATTTGCCCTGTTTGGAGATGTTGGAGGCGCGCATCTGTTCGTCTGCCGCCTTGTACCAAAGCTTCGCGTCGTCGATACTTTGGTTGAAATCGTACCAGCGGCGTTGTGTCCATGCGTTTTCTGCCTTGGTATAGTATTCAACGCTCTTGTTGAGCGTGCGTTTTCCCATCAAGTATTCGGTCGATGTTTTCGTCGTGGGGGGGAATTGTTCGATACTTGCCTGGGACATGGCAATGGCATTTTGCACATCCTTCAACTCCACCTGGCGCTTTTCGAAGCCTTCGCTGTTATGGCGACCCATCTTGTTGATGATTTCAGGATTGGATGGATTGATCCAACCAAGTAAATTTTCCAAGGGTTTATTGCGGCCTTTAAACCAGAGCCGAAATTGTTGGACTGTGTACTTCGTTTGATTCCGTGTTTCGAATAATCTCGTCATTTCATCTTTTAGAAATGCCACATATTCGTTACCCTGTCCTGCCGCCAACTCGGCCAACAGGATCGAACGGAATATGGGTTCGGCTTCTGCTCTTTCCGGTTTATCGGCAAGATCAAGGTTAAGCAGGTTACGCGCGGCTTTGCGTTGCTTGCCGTGTTTTCGGATGCCGAATCGGTTTGTCGCGCGTAGCTGATTCAGATAGTCGCTAACTTCGCCGCTTTTATCTTTGAAAGCATCGTCTGTGGAAGTGGTCATGTAATCCAGCACTTCGTCGTCATGCCCGGTCACACGCTGTACAGTGGCGTTGATGTTGCTACGCGTGACGGTTCCGGGCACGGCGCCTTGCTGGATGGTATGCACGGCCTCGTGCGCCGTCAGCCTGAGGTCCGAGGGCGACTGGCCCGCGCCATAGTAGATATGGTTCTTGTGGGTAAAGGCCTTGGCTCCCATCGCGCGCGATAGTTGCACCGCGGCGCTGTCGGTATGGACTTTGACCGATCCCAGTTCGGCACCCAGCTTGGGCTCGATGGCGCGCCGGACCGAAACCGGCAACGCGGCCCCGGCGTTCTGAGTCTGGCGCAAGCGGCTTGCCAGCGCGGTATCCACCCGACCGCCTTCCGGCCCAATGCCGGCCGTTTGCCGCTGGACCACGCCGTTCCCGCGCGACTCATCGTTCGTGTTCTGTGTGCCAGGATTGTCTACGACGGCTTGCGCGATGCGGTCGGCTTCTTGCTCAAAACGATCGTTGGCCGGGCCGACCGTGAGGCTGTTGCGCTGTACGGGGTGCGGCGCACTGGTGCGGCCCAGGAGCTGCACTACGGCCTGGTTGCCGGCGCTGCGTTGCAACGCCAAAATATCTCCAGCTGACAGCGAACCGGGCGCCTGCATGGCGCGTTGAACAGTACTCTGTTGGAGAGCCTGGGCGTCAGACACCTTGGCCTGACGTATGGAGGCCTGGCGTATTGACCCAACAGTGGTCCAGGAATTCTGCTTAGGCGCAGCTTGGAGGGCCATGTATTGTTGATATTCCTTTGTGTCAGAATCGGGTGTGTCAGAATCGGGTGTGTCAGAATCGGGTGTGTCAGAA
>JBBDIO010000253.1:0-2102 GCA_040880365.1 Litorilinea sp. | reverse complement strand
CAGAATCGGGTGTGTCAGAATCGGGTGTGTCAGAATCGGGTGTGTCAGAATCGGGAGGAAACCCGCCGGTTGATTGCAGCAAGGAGGGGCGGGAATCATATCGCGTAGCTTGAAGATAAGCTACCCCAACAGCGATTCATCATGATGAGCGTAGCATAAAGCGCATCCAGATGCAACCGCCGATCGCGGTTTATTTGGGAGACGGTACGTAGGGCCTTGATTAACAGCGTGTACACAGGTCGAATTGGCGATCAGGCATGGTACAATGGAAAATAGCAGTCTGAAAACGAAACTGGGTATGCTGGCGGAGATGCACGCGTGAAATGCACAAGTCGTGTGTATCAGGTATGTGCGCGGAGCAGGATGGGTGGATTGAGTAGGATGGGCGGATAGAATTGTGATGCAGATGCGCGCGCACGCAAGTGAAGAGGCAGAGTTGGGCGCACCGACAGGCCCACGCCATGTGGTGGGCATCGATTTGGGCGGCACGCAGATGCGGGTGATTCTGGCCGATTTCGCCGGGCAGATTGTGCGCCGCGCCACCGCGCTGACTTTGGCGGATGAAGGGCCTGATGCCGTATTGGCGCGCCTGATTCAACTGGTGGAATCGGTGATTGCGGGCGACGCCGTGGCCGGGTTGGCGGTGGGTGCGCCGGGGCCTACGGATCCCTATCGGGGAGTCGTGCTCATGGGGCCGAATCTGCCCGGCTGGCACAATGTCAATCTGCGCACCGTATTGGGCGATGCTTTCCATGTGCCGGTGGCTGTGGGCAACGATGCCAATCTGGCGGGCCTGGCCGAATATCGGTTTGGCGCAGGGCAGGGCACCGATCACATGATATACATCACGGTGAGCACGGGCATTGGCACCGGCATCATCGTAGATGGGCACTTGTTGCTGGGGCGGCAGGGGCTGGCAGCCGAAGCGGGACACATGACGCTGGACGCCGCGGCCGAAGGCGAGGATTCGCATGTGGTGGGCACGCTGGAGGGGCTGGCTTCGGGGCCAAATATCGCGCGGCGCGCACAGTTGGCTTTGCGCGGCGGGGCCGCGAGTATGATCACGGGCATGGTAGACGGCGATCTCGACGCGGTGACGCCGCGCTTGTTGCTGGAAGCGGCCCGCGCCGGTGATGTATTTGCCCTGGATCAATTTCAGATCGCCGGGCGCTATATCGGCATGGGGATCACCAATCTGCTGCATATTTTTAACCCCGACCGGATTGTGATCGGCGGCAGTATCTGGCTACACTGTTATCCCTTCCTAGAAGATGCCGTGTGGAAAACCATCCACCAGCGGGCCGAATCGCCTGCATATTGGCAACAGTTGCAGATATTGCCCGCCGAGTTGGGCGACGATACGGGGCTTTTGGGGGCGGTCGCATTGGCGCTGGAACAGGCGGGCAAGGCCCCCACCCGAAAAAATCTTTAGAAAAAATGTGAAAAAGGAAACTTATGGAGATTGGAATTATCGGTCTGCCCAATAGCGGCAAGACCACTATATTTAATGCGTTGACGCGCAGCCAGACCGCGACGCAGGCTTTTTCCAGCGGGCAACTGGAAGTGCATACCGCGGTGGTAGATGTGCCCGATCCACGCGTCGATCGGCTGACCGAGATGTTCAAACCCAAACGCACGATTTATGCGCAGGTGACTTATAACGATATTGCAGGGCTGGGCAAAGGGGCGGGTAAGTCGGGCATCAGTGGGCCGCTGTTGAATGCCATTGCCGCCAACGAAGCCGTGATGCTGGTGGTGCGCGCGTTTACCGACGAGGGGGTGCCCCATCCCGAAGATTCTGTAGACGCGGCGCGCGATCTGCTGATCATGGAGACGGAACTGATCCTCAATGACATGACCACCATCGACCGGCGGCTGGAACGCATCGCAGGCATGAAAAACCGGGGCACGCCCGAAGAGCGCAAACGCATGGCCGAAGAAGAAGTGCTGCTGCAACGGCTGATGGCCGAGTTGGAGCAAGAACGTCCGCTGCGCGATATGGAAATCTCCGAAGAAGAGCGGCGGCGGCTGGGCGGCTTTGGTCTGCTTTCGCTGAAGCCGTTGCTGCGCGTGGTGAATGCGGGCGACGACGATGACGAGGC
>JBBDIO010000252.1:9299-12738 GCA_040880365.1 Litorilinea sp. | reverse complement strand
AGCAGGAGCTGTGACCTACGCAAGAATTCAAAATCCTTGTAAACAGCGCACTAGCGCGCCATTCCACACGCACGCTTTCCCAAAACGCATTCCTCAAAAATCCGGCTGTGCCCAACAGAATCTGCGAACCGGAATCTGCCAAACGGACACGCGCCCTGCCCGCGCATATGATACAGACTCAAACTTGTGGCAGATTTCACAAGAATCTTTGCCCTTTGCCACAATTTTGGGTACACTGTATTCGCGTCGTGCCAATTCGGGGCGGCATGATAAAATTACCTGATAAAATTGAGGCTTATGCAGACTAGGTTGGCTTCTCCCCCTATCAACCTGCGGCCCGGCGATTATTCGTTCCCAGAGAAAAACCAGTAGAAAAACCAGCATGACTCAACTAACTCAACCGGCCCAGAGTATCCCGGCAGACCTTGCCGAAACCAACACCAAGCGTCGCAGCTTCAAATTTATGCTTGCGGGCCTGCTGGTGGTTGCCGTGATTATTGCCCTGATTGTGCAGGCGACAATTGTGACGGGCGCGTATTATCTGACGGTCAGCGAAGTCCAGGCGCGCATCCCTGCCATCTATGGCGAACGCGTGCGCGTCAACGGCATTGTGGTCGACGGCAGCGAAAACTGGGACCCCCAGGCCGTCACGCTGCGCTTTGCCATTGCCGATGAAAACGAACCAGAGGGCGCACAGCTGGAAATCGTCTTCTTTGGGCCGCGCCCCGACAATTTCCAACGCGCGGCGTCGGCGATTATCGAAGGCCAAATGTTGCCCGATGGGTCATTCCAGGCCGATACGCTACTCTTGTCTTGCCCCAGCCGCTACGAAGAAGAGCCAGAAGAAATCTTTGTCCGCGCAGAGCGTTGATCCAATGCATCACGTAGTGGGGCGCGGGCGCAGTGCGGTCTGCTCGATTCTGACACGGCTGTTGCTCGTGGGCGCGATTTTGGGGGCGGGCCTTGCGGTTTTTCCGCGCGTTGCGCAGCCACTCCATGCCCAGACCCCCACATCTACACCCATGCCGCGCGCCGAACCCGAACCCGCGACCGATGCGCCTGTGCCGACTGCGCCTCCCAATGCCGCGCGGGGACGCGCGATCTATAGCCAGAATTGTGCCGCGTGTCATGGCGATACCGGGCTGGGCGATGGGCCGGTTGCCGTCGACCTGCCCGCGCCCCCGCCCAACTTTGCCGACCCCACCACCGTGGCGGATCGCACCCCGGCCGAGTGGTTTCTGGTGACCAAACATGGGCGCATTGAACAAATGATGCCGCCCTGGGAAAATCGTCTGAGTGACCAGGAAATCTGGCACGCGGTCTTCTACGCGTGGAGTCTGCATCTGGATGAAAACGCGATTGCCGAGGCCGAACTGCGCTATGGCGAAAGCTGCGCCACCTGTCACGGCGATCAGGGCGTGAGCAATGATACAGGGAATGACGAGGCAGCAGCCAGCCTGCCCGCGTTTGCCGACCCTGCCTATACCATCTACCAAAGCCCGGCGGCATTGCTGGCAGGCTGGCAGAATGCCCACCCCGAAATCGGCGCGACCTGGACTCCTGCGCAACAACGCGCCCAGGTCGAACAACTGCGCGCCTTTTCCTATATCACGGCGTGGCAGCCACTGTTGCAGCCCGGCAGCGGCGTCATCGAGGGCCAGGTGCAAATGGGCACCGCGGGCGAAGTCTTGCCCCGCGCGCTCGAAGTGCGGCTGGAAGCCTATCTGGATTTTGAACCCGTCCAAACCGTGACCCAGACGCTCGCAAGCGATGGCACCTTTCGTTTTGAAGCGCTAAGCCTGGATCCCGATGTGGTCTATGTGGCGGTGACCGAATACGATGCGATTCAATACAGCAGCCCCCTGTTGACGCTCGTCCCCGATGCGCCCGTCACCACGACCCAGATTCTGCTCTATACCCAGACCAACGATCCCACCGGCTTGTATATCGAGCGCGTCAATTGGGTGGTAGAACCCCAGGCCGAAGGGCTGGTGGTCGGACAGATTCTCACGTTTGGGTTCACGGGTGACCGCACCTATGTCGGGTCCCAGCTTGCGGGCGTGCCCGCGCCCGTGACGGTCGGTGTGCATGTGCCGCCCACCGCTCAGGATATCCGCCTGGAAAATGGCGTGTTGGGGGGTCGCTATCACCAACAGGGCAACCTGATCTATGATACAGTGCCCATTGCCCCCGGCGCGACCACCCACCAATTGGTTGTGCGCTATCTCATGCCCATCGACGCCGAACCGTTCACGCTGCGCAATGAGTTTATCTATCCGGTAAACAGTCTGAATCTGCTGGTGGCAGATATTCCCGAAATTGAGGTCGCCGCCGCCGGACTGGACGACCTGGGCACGCAGGATTTTCAGGGCATGGATTTTCGCGTGTGGGAAGGCGCGGAGTTAGCCTCCGGCACGGTGCTTGTCCAATTCAGTGGCCTGAATCTGGCAGCGTCCAATTCGGGGCGCGTGGCGATTCTGGGGCCGGGCGTGCTTTTTGGCATGGGGGGCATGGTCATGCTGGTATTGCTCACCGCGCTGACCATCAGTTGGCGACAAGGACGATTTCAGGTGCAGCAGTCGCCCGAAAATCTGGCAGCCCAGCGCACCCAGCTACTCCAGAATATTGCGCGCCTAGACGATCTGCACGCCGGCGGCGCATTGGATGAAGCCAGCTGGCAGCGTCAACGGGCGCAACTCAAAGTGGAAGCGCTGGCAATTGATACGCGGTTGCGCGCCCAGACCCAAGGGCCGCCAATAGCGGCTGATCTATCCGCAAGCCCCCCGGATAACAGCCAGGAGAAGACTCACACCTCGTGATTATTCCAGTGATTAGCCCAGTCATTACACGCTGCAAGACAGTACGTCTGCGGCGGGCAGGATGGAGCGCCGCGCCGCTATTCGTAACGCCACGCGCAACAGGGCGTGTGCTGACTGCCTGTCTGACTGCCTGCATAGTGGGTTTATGCGTGTGGCTGTTGCCGCTCGCCCAACCTGTGGCCGCCCAGGACGCCCAGCCCTCAGATGGCGAAACCGTCACCGGCTGGATGAACACGCCGGGCGTTTCACCCGATGAGGTGAACCAAGTCGCCACCGAAATCTGGTGCCCACTGTGTAGCGGGGTACGCCTGGATTCGTGCGAATTGCGGGCGTGTGACCAGATGAAGGACGTGATTGCGCTGAAATTGGCCGAGGGCGAAGACAGCGCGGCCATCAAAGACTATTTCCTCGCCCAATATGGGCCGCAGGTGTTGGGCGAACCGCCCCGCACGGGCTTCAACTGGCTGGCGTGGATATTGCCCTTTGTCGCGGTCGCGGGCGGTGGCTTCTTCCTCTGGCGACAGGCGCGCCGGCTGGTCGGCCCGCGCGATGAACCCATGTTCCCCGCTGCGTCTACAACATCTTCTGCAACCCCGTCACCGGAACCGGCAACCGATGCC
>JBBDIO010000252.1:0-9199 GCA_040880365.1 Litorilinea sp. | reverse complement strand
AACCGCCGCGCCCTCTGCCACCCGGTTTTTGCTGTGGCGGCTCTTTTTCATCGGCATACTCCTGTTCTTTCTGGGTCTGCTGGCGTGGCAGCTCTATCGCACCAACGTCTTTGAACAGCGCGCCGATGGCCTGGCGCCGCCCATCAACTTCACCACGTTTGACAATGAGGTGATCGCATGGGACGATCTGCGCGGACAGGGGATCGTGGTGAACTTCTGGGCAAGCTGGTGCGACCCGTGCCGCGAAGAAGCCGCGCTGCTAGAGGCGACCTGGCGGCGCGAACAGGACAACGGCATCGTTTTTCTGGGGATGGACTATCTGGATCAGGAACCGGCCGCGCGCGCCTTCATGGCCGAATATGATGTCACCTATCCCAACGGCCCCGATTTGCGCAGCGAAGCCGCGCGTCGCTATGGCATCAAAGGCGTGCCCGAAACCTATTTCATCGATCCCCAGGGGCAGATCGTGGGCAGCGTCATCGGCCCCATTGTCGATCCGGCCCAAATGGAAGAATTGCTTACCAAAATTCGGCCCTGAGCATAAGGATAAAACATGATTTTCAATCTTGGCTATCTACTCTTGATCACGGCCTTGTTGCTGGCTGTGTTTGGCGCGGGCGTGGGATTTTGGGGCGGCTACACTCGCAATAGCCGCTTGGCGCAAAGCAGCTACCACGCCGTCTATGCGGTGGCGGTTCTGGTCTGCGCAGCGACCGGCATCCTGTGGTATGGTCTGCTTACCGATCAATTCCAGCTCACCTATGTCTGGAATACATCCGAACGAACGTTGCCGACCATCTACAAATTTACCGCGCTCTGGGCGGGCCAGGCCGGCAGCCTGCTTTTCTGGTGTGCCATTCTCGCGGTCTACAGCGTAGCCGTCGCCATCGCCAATCGCGTGCGTCACCGCGTGCTCATGCCCTTTGTCAACGGCGTCACCCTGAGCACATCGGCATTCTTTCTCGTGCTGCTGGTCTTTGCCGCCAATCCCTTCCACATGGTGGATTTCATCCCCGCCGACGGCAGCGGATTGAACCCCCTGCTCCAAAACTTCTGGATGATCTCCCATCCCGTCATGCTCTATCTGGGCTATGTGGGGCTGGCGATTCCCTTTGCTTTTGCCGTGGGCGCGCTCATGAGCCGCGCCGTCGATAATACCTGGGTGCGCACCGTGCGCCGCTGGACGCTCATCCCCTGGCTCTTTCTTTCCGCCGGGATCATCATGGGCAGCCAATGGGCCTATATGGAGTTGGGCTGGGGTGGCTATTGGGCATGGGATCCGGTGGAAAATGCCAGCTTCCTGCCCTGGCTCACCGCTACGGCGTTCCTGCACAGCATCATCATTCAAGAACAGCGAGGCATTCTGAAAATATGGAATGTGCTGCTCATCTGGCTCACCTATTTCCTGGTGATTCTGGGCACATTCACCGTGCGCAGCGGGATTCTGGAAAGCGTGCACAGCTTTGCCCGCAGCGATGTCGGCCCCTACTTCCTGGTCTTTATGGGCATCATTCTCTTTGGCTTTCTCTGGCTCTTGTTCGACCGGCTCCCGCTTCTGCGCGACGAAACCACCATTGATGCCTATGCCAGCCGCGAAGCCGCGTTTTTGGCCAACAACTGGCTCTTTGTGGGCATCGCTTTTGCCACGCTGTGGGGCACCTTTTTCCCCATGTTCAGCGAAATCTTCACAGGGGATCGCATCAGCGTCGCCGCGCCCTTCTTCAACAAGGTAAACGGACCGCTTTTTCTGGCGTTGATCTTGCTTATGGGCATTGGCCCTCTGCTGGGCTGGCGGCGTACCAGTCTCGATCTACTGCGCAAACAGTTCACCTGGCCCGCGGTTGGCGCGTTGGTCATCGGCACCGGCGCGGCCTTCTATCAGCCCCAGCTCTTCTCGGTGATCGGCATGGCCGTCTGCGGCTTTGTGCTGGCGACCATTCTCCAGGAATATGTGCGCGGCGTCATCGCCCGCCAGACCCTGAACGAAGAAAATATCTTGCAGAGCATGGGCAACCTGTGGCGGCGCAATGGACGCCGCTATGGCGGCTATATCGTGCATCTGGGCATTGTGATGATCGGCGTGGCGGTCATCGGCAACGAATTTTATCAGCAAACCACCCATGTGACGCTGGCCCAGGGCGAAAGCGCGCAGTTGGGGCGCTATGAAGTGAGCTATGCCGGCATGGAAACCGAACGCGGTTCCAACTATACCCAGTTTGGCACCCGCCTTTTGGTCTTCGACCGCCAGAATGGGGCGTTGCTAGGCTCCATCCTGCCCCATCGCAATATCTTCGACAAGAATCCCGACCAGCCCATGAGCGAAGTCGGTCTGCGCTCCACGCTGCTGGAAGATTTCTATGTAGTGCTCAACGGCTGGCAGGATAACGGCCAGACAGCCACCTTCAGCGTCTATGTGAATCCCCTCACCGCCTGGATGTGGATTGGCGGCATTGTCCTGGTGCTGGGCACACTGATTGCGGCCTGGCCCCATCCCGCGCCGCGCCCGGTGGCCTATCGCGCCCCGCACGAACAAGCCGCCCAGGCAGGAGCATAAACGCACTGTGGATACTGTTGTAGATGTGGTGGTCTGGTTGGGCGTGGCGACGGCTGGCCTGATTGCCCTGCTGGCTGTGGGCTATGTGATCTGGCCGCTCTTGCAGCCCGGACCGACGCTGCCCCTGGTAGAAGACAGCCGGCTTACCGAATTGCTGGTGCGCAAAGATATTCTCTTGCGGGGTATCAAAGATCTGGAATTTGATCGGCAGATGGGCAAGATCAGCGACGCCGACTATGCCCGTTTTTCCGCGCGTCTACGCCGCCAGGCGATTGGCGTGATGCAGCAGATCGACAAAGTCGCACCCGACGGCGTGGCCCACGACGGCGAGCTGGAAGCCGAAATTGCCCGCCTGCGCAAAGTGCAACCGACCGCGCACGATGCGCACAGCGCGCCGGGGGAGAGTGCGGCCCAAGCCCAGCCTTTGGAGTCCGATCCCCTGCCTGGTTCGGCAACTGTATCTGCCCTGCCGACAGCATCAAACGGCGATGCCGACCGCCCCCGCTTTTGCACACAGTGTGGCACACGCGTCGCCGCCGGGCATAAATTTTGTGCAGAATGTGGCACGCCGGTAGGCAAACCTGCGCTGTAGGTAGGTTCCCACCGCTGCACAAAGAGATTCAAAGAGGAATTTAGTGCTGTATCCGACAAGTCGTTTACATGGTAGGTCACGCCTCCCGGCGTGACACTAGCTGTCACTACCCTACTTCGTAAGAACGTATCGGATGCAGCATTTAGAGGGATTCAGAGCGGTTTTTTGCGCGCCATGCCCTGCCCGCGGGGATAGAGTCCGGGCGTGTTCTGCATTTTTTTGATGAGCAGGATAAACCGCTGTTCATTGAGGAAAGGCACCTGGACCGGCGCAAAGCGCACAGGCTCGCCGCCCAGCGTCTCGATGGCATTGCGGGCATCTATAAACTCCTGGGGTGCGCTGCCGCCCTTGAAGGCCACCACAAACCCATTGCGCCGGGCCAACGGCAGCAAATATTCTACCAAAATGTTCAGCGGCGCCACCGCGCGCGCGGTCACCACATCGAACTGGCCGCGATAGGCGCTCTGGCGCGCCAATTCCTCGGCGCGCCCCTGCACCACCTGAGTATGCGCCAGGCCCAACGTCTCCACCACGGTGCGCAAAAATTGTACCTTCTTGCCGGTGCCGTCCATCAGCGTCAGACGCAGATGAGGCGCAACGATCTGCAGCGGGATGCCGGGAAACCCTGC
Organism: Litorilinea sp.; assembly: GCA_040880365.1. Classification (GTDB taxonomy): domain Bacteria; phylum Chloroflexota; class Anaerolineae; order Caldilineales; family Caldilineaceae; genus JBBDIO01. The sequence goes on along the minus strand of JBBDIO010000252.1, from coordinate 5,424 downwards.
ACCACTGCCCACATCGACAATGTGCAGATTCTGGGTGGGAATGGCAGCCGCGCGCGATTCTGGGCCAGATTCTGCGCCGGATTTTGCCCCGTCAAACTCCTCGGCAACAATAGGCAACGCTGCCAGCGAATCGAGAAAATGTTTAACCTGCACATCCGCATAATCGGTAATGGCAGTCAGATTTATGCGCGCGTTCCACTCGACCAAAAGCTGGTAGTATTGCTCAAATTGGGCAATCTGGCGCGCAGAAAGCGGCAGCCCCAGCTTGTCACAGCCCTGGCGCAACAGTTCCATCCCAGCTGCGGGGGTCGATGTTTCAGTTTCCGATTCGGGCAGATTGTCCATAGGTTCAGATGCCGAAGGATTGGATAGAGAATTTTCGGGTGCAGAGGCAGACGTGTCATCGATCATAGCGCTATTGTACTCGCGGTGCCCAAAATTGACAGCCTGGCACATCCTCGCACTCGCGCAACTGGCACGGCACAATCGGCACAGAAACCTGAAAACCCGCAGACCAAATGCCCGCCTGCCACGCCGCAAGATTGACACACCTGGGTCATACACTATATAATCCGACCAATTATTCTCACGAATTTGATAAAAATTAGGGTCAACTGAATGCGTACTTTTTGTGGGCTAACAACCGATGGCATGTTGGAATATCTGGCAGTAATTTATCAATTGGCAGAGGTGAACGAGCGCGTCACCACGACCGCCATTGCCGAAGCCATGTATGTATCACTGCCTGCGGCCAGCAGTATGCTCAAACGGCTGGAAGATTCGGGTTTTGCCGAACGCTCGAACGTAGACGGGATCACCCTGACCCCGCAAGGCACATTGGCGTCCCTCCAACTCCTGCGCCGCCATCGTCTGCTAGAAGTGTTTCTGATCCAGATCATGGGCTTCACCTGGGATCAGGTAGAAGCCGAAGCACACCGGCTGGAACATTCTATCAGCCAGGAATTTGAAGAACGCATGGATGCGCTGTGCGGCTACCCCACCCATTGCCCCCACGGCGACCCCATTCCGCGGGCCGATGGCAGCCTGCCCACAGAAACGCTAGTCGCAGTTCCCGCGCTGGAAGCAGGCGCGCAGGGGATTTTGCGCCGGGTCGCCAGCCGCGATGCCAGCGTATTGCGCTATCTGAGCCAGCTCAAACTGGAGCCGGGCTGTCATGTGCATGTCGTCGATGTCGCGCCGTTCAACGGGCCGATTACATTGGAACTGCGCCCGCAACAGTCCCAACCTCCCCATGGGCCACTCCTGTCCGCGGGGCACGCCAACGGCACACAGCACAACGGCACGCAGCACAATAGTACACATGCCAACGGCACCCACGATCACCCCGTAGCATCCTCAGCCGCGCCTGCGTCTGCGCTCTCGCAAAACGGCCATGAAGCAAAACCAGCCCTCACCCAGATTCTGGGTGCCGAACTGGCGGAAAAGCTCTTTCTCGTCCTGCAAACGCCCACCCAACCCACAACTGCATCGACATCTCAATCGACAGTTGCGCTGGCCCATACAGAATGAAAAATGCGCATGGCTTTAATTGAATATGCAACTGGCGGTGGTGTCGTAATCGAAGACGCCCAGATTGAAGGCGTTCAAACGGAAGGGACAGGCCGCGCACAGGCGCGCATGTTGATTCTGGATCGCCCGACGCGCCAGGAAATTCGCCTGCCCAAAGGCCATATTGACCCCGGCGAAACCGCGGAAAGCGCAGCCCTGCGCGAAGTTGCCGAAGAAACGGGCTATGAAGATCTGGAAATTGTGGCCGATCTGGGTGTGCGGACCGTGGAGTTCGACTATGGCGCAGATCACTATCGACGCCAGGAACATTACTTTGTGATGCGCCTGCGCTCGCATCGGCAACGTCCCCGCCCGCCCCACGACGCCGCGCAGTTTCGCGTGCTGTGGGTGCCCCTGGCCGAGGCGCCCGGTCAATTGACCTTCGCCGCCGAACAGGAAGTCGCCCGCGCGGCCATTGCCCTTGTCGCCGGCTAAGTGGAATCACCACGTTGGAACGTCAACCGGCCCTACGACATATGGGGTTGCGGAATTTAGGCCAAAGCACGGCCCGATAGCGGAAAAATAAAAGGCCGGAATCGTTTCCCCGATTCCGGCCCAACAAAAAACCGGCTACGACCGGAAGCCGTAACCGTCAACAATTTGTGCGCTAGATTGCGGGCCACCGCCAGACCGGCATGTCGAAATACCGGATCATCAACTCTGGTTAGTTGCGGAAGCGGTAGGTAATGCGCCCGCGAGTCAGGTCATAGGGGCTCAGTTCCACCTTCACCTTGTCGCCCAACAGCACACGAATATAATATTTTCGCATCTTGCCCGAAAGATACGCCAACACATTGTGCCCATTTTCCAGTTCCACGCGGAACATCGCATTGGGCAATGTATCGACAATCTTTCCTTCTAAAGTAATTGTTTCTTCAGCCATGTACTTTCGTTCTAGCGTAGCCTTGCCAAACCAGACCAGATTGCAGATGAAACTCTACACACAACCGGGCGGCACACTCAAGACTATACGCATTTTCTAATCCACAATAATTTGCGATGACTGCTATAGTAGATTCCTCGCAGTTGCGAAAACCCACCGCCTGCCATATAAAGACGCCTTCTACACCGCCCCGCAAAGGGACGATGCAGAAGGCAAATCGTTGCCCGGCTGTCGTGCTATACACCGTTTATATCTACTTATATCTACGGGTTGATAGCAACGATTGAAAACTACCGTGTACGCATTAACCAGATAGTGGTTAAGCAGGTACTAGGTGCGGGGGCGAACGACGCGCTGCGATTTGCGAATCGCCTTTTGGCGTTTGATGCGCTTGACCTCGCTCTTGGAGGTAAACCAACGCTTCTGTCGCACAATGGGCAAAATACGCGCTTCGGCTACGGCTTTGCGAAACCGCTTGAGAATACTTTCCTGGGTTTCACCTGCCCGTAAATCGACGCTCATTAAAAATCACCTCCCATCAATGCGAATCTATGTGTCCAGCCAGTACGTCGGGGTAGTACATTCGGCACAAAGTGCCAATCACACGCCCCAAATCACCCTGAACAGTATCTATACAGTATCTCTATCGGTGCAGCAACCAGCTACGATCCAACACGACCCGCCAGAGAAAATCATATCCCGCTGACAGGCGTTCAAAACAAACGGGTCGCCTTGCACGTACTTTAGTATACGGCAAGGCGACTCAAGTTTCAAATATTCAGTGTAGTCAATCCAGATAGAACCCCGGCGACCGGCACGCCCCCGCACGTTCTATCCGTTAAACTACCCTCGTCACACGCGAATCGTGCGCCGACTGCGCTATTCTTCGCGTTTCTCGTCTTCTTCGGGCGCAGGCGCATCGGGGGCGGGCGCATCCTGATCAGCAACAGGTTCATCCGCCTGGGCGTCCGGTGTGCTCGTCTGAGTATCCACGGCGGCCTCTGGGCTATCATCCGCTGTGGAGTTATCAGCTGGAGAGTCATCCACAGTGGTATCAGCAGCCGATGTATCCGTATCCGTTTCTGCATCCGTATCCGTATCCGGTTCGGCTACGACCCAATCGACCTGAGGCGAATCGTCCGTGGCCTCTGCCGCTTCTGCCGCGGCCCACAGTTCGGGGTTGGCATCCAGCGGCGCCTGGCGCAGGCTAAGCCCCACCCGCTGCCGCTTGCCATCCACACGCAACACCTTGACCATCACCTTTTGGCCGACCTGAATGGTCTTCAGCGGTTCCGCCACCGAAATATCGGCCACTTCGCTGATGTGGATCAAGCCTTCGATGCCCGGTTCCAACTGGGCAAATGCGCCAAAGTCCACCACGCGCGTGATGGTAACAGGCACAAGCTCGTCGGCCTTATAGCGATCTTCCACGGTTTCCCACGGGTTCGCCAACAGACGCTTGCGGCTCAGGGCGATCCGCTGATTGTCCAAATCGACCCGAATCACTTCCACGTCGATCTTTTCGCCCACTTCCAAAACTTCACGCGGATGATTGATCTGACCCCAACCGATTTCGCTCACATGCAACAGACCGTCGGCCCCGCCAATATCCACAAAGGCGCCAAAGGGGCGCATACTGCGCACTTCGCCGTGGATGACATCGCCCACGTTGATGGTGCCAAACAGCTCTTCCCGGCGCGCGGCCTGCGCTTCGCGTTCGGCCAAAGATTCCGACATGACCAGTCGACGGCGACGGCGCTCCACTTCAATTACCTTCAGGCGCATTTCCTGGCCGATCCGACTTTCCAGTTCATTGCGCCGCTGATCTTCGCTCAGGTTGCGCGGCATATCGACAATATGCGAAGCCGGAACAAAGCCGCGCAGATGGTTGAACTCTACTGTCAGCCCGCCCTTGTTATATCCCACAACCTTGTGTTTGGAGATCTCACCGTTTTCCAGCAGTCCCTGGGCCGTGATCCAATCCTTCTGCTGCAGCGCGTCGGACATGCTCAACAAAAAGACGCCTTCATCGTCGGATTGGCGGCTTACGACCACATCAACCGTTTGGCCTTCGGTCAGATTTTTGACAAACTCCTGATCCAGGCGCGATAAATCGGACTGGGGCACAACCCCATCCCGTTTACTGCCTACATTGACCAATAGTTCGCCAGGCCGAATCTCGACAATAACGCCTTCGCGCAGTTCCCCGCGCCCGGGCATGTCATAGTCCAGGTCCTCTTCCAGATAACGCTCAAACAGCTCTAGGTCCGCAGCAGTTTGAGCGTTGCCTGCCTCTTGCGCTTCGCTCGCATCATGTGCGCCATTTGCGCTGTCTGCTTCAGCATTCAATCGATCCGCGTCTGCCATCGTCAAAATTGCTCCAAGTGTGCCGGAAAATTAAGGAGATAGATAATCCCTTGTTTAAGATTATATCAGGGGAAATATGCACAGTCAAGGCAAGATTTTTGGACGAGTGTCACCTAAATTACAATCTGAGGTAACGACGCAGCCTTTCCCACACCCGTTTGAGGATGGGTAACTCCTCGGTATCCACATTGACATCGGCATAGCGCACCCGCAAAAATGCCGCAGTCAATTCTTCTACATCCGCGTCTTCATCGGGATGTTCCAGATTTTTCTCCTCGATAAAGCGGGCCAAACGCGGCGCATAGCGCAGAGGCGTTTCCGAGGGGCGACGCGGCAAACCGGCACCCGCGGCCCGCTGCAAGGTAGAGAGATAGAAATAGCGGACTTGCTGGGAAGGCGTTAGATTGCGCAGGCGCAACCAGGCGGGCAAACCGCCCAGTCCCTTGCCGCCCTGGGCTGCTTCGCGCGCGGCCCGGTCGCGCAGACGCGTGGCCTGCCACGATTCATAGGCGCCGAACAGCTCGCGCCAGCGCGCCTGCAAGGCGGCCAGAAACCGGCGCAACCAGCCCCATTGCAAACCCCGCTCGCTGAAATAGATATAGGTG
>JBBDIO010000251.1:0-12742 GCA_040880365.1 Litorilinea sp. | reverse complement strand
CGCGCCAAAAAGGAGACCACCAGCGGCATTTCAAACGCGACACCAATCCAAAAAACAATGCGCGTGGTAAAGCTGGTATAGCGGTCGATAGTCCAGTCCTGGCGAATAGCTTCGGACAAGAACCCTTGCAGGAAATTGATTGCCGCGGGCAGCAGGATAAAAAAGGCAAACGACACGCCGATGATAAAGAGCGCCATGAACCCCGGCAGAATAATCAACAGCGCGCGCCGCTCGTGGGGATAAAGCCCCGGCGCAATAAACGCGATCAGGTGATAGATGATCATGGGCATAGCCATTGCCGCGCCCGTGGTCAGGCTCACCTTGAAAACCTGCACAATCGTATCGGTTGGGCCAATCGCCTGGGGGCGGTCGCCAACCCGGGTAAGGGGGGAAGTGATGAATTCCAGAATGGGCTCAGCGAACAGCAAGGCAATCAGCGTGCCCAGAATGACCGAACCCACCACCCACATCAAACGCGTGCGGAGCTCCTGCAAATGCTCCATTAAGGACATATCACCGCCCCCGCCATTGCCGGGCGGCGCAATCGATGCAATTTGGCTCATGCTCTAACCCTGGGAATCCCCTGATTTTCCATTGACGCTAACTGTGGCGGTTTTGGCCGGTTTCGGTGCATCCGCCGTCTCTTCATCGGCGCGCGCGCCCACCTGCCCGGCGCGGCTATCCGCAATATCGCTGTCGTAAATGTGGCTTTCAGCAGCGTCGCCGTCCGTAGTCGCTTGCGGTGTAGTCACTTCCGACCGAAGTGCCTGCGGCGGCAAAATACTGTTCTCGACTGCCTCATCTGCCACCTTATCCGCCATGACACCGGCCCCAGGATTCGTCACAGGATTCATCACAGCATCTCCAGCCGGTGCCTTCTCTGCACTGGCTGGCGCAGACTCGGCTGGCGTTTCCGCCGCTTTGCGCGATTTGGCAGGAATCCCCATCTGCTTGGGAATTGATCCCGCGGCAAAACCGGCGCCATGCCCAATGCGTTTATCAAGACCGGGCAGGCTGCCGCGTCGCACCGTTTTTTCAGTATCGGGTGCAGAACCGGCCCCAGCTTCAGAATTGGATACCGCCTCATTCCTGGGGTTCGGCGCGCCGTCGTCGGCAGGAGTAGTCGCAGCAACTTCCGGGCGTGCGGGTGCAGTCACGGCATCCGCAACCGTATTCGTATCGGTTTCTGGATCGGCAGCAGCCTCCGGTTGGGCCTTGTCCGCATCAACCTTTTCATTGCTAACCGACTCGGTATCCTCCAGCTCGGCATCCGGTTTGGACTCTTGCAGCGTTCCAGAATCCGCGGTGGCGACACCGGCGGCAACTGGCACAGAAATATCTGCTTTTTCGCTGGACGCGACAACTTTCTTGGAGGGCGTGGCGGCAGGCTTAGCGGTGCTGCCGGCGGTTGCCGGTTTTGCAGCCGTTGTCGGTTTGGCAGCGGTTGTGGATTTGGTCGCGGTGGCAGGGCGAGTCGCGGCTTTGGTGGAACCGGCTTTTGCCGAGCCTGGTTTCGCACCCGTCTTGGCGCCTACCTTTTTGCTATTCTTGGCATCGTCCTCGCCAATCAACTCATTGCCCAAATCCTTGATCAGGTTCTTGGGGTTGATCTCATCCAGCGCCTTAAATTCATCGCTGAACTGGGATGTCAATTCGTTGGACAGATTGCGAATTTGGCCGATCACATTAGTAACCGCCCGGATCGCGCCGGGCAAGCGTTCCGGGCCTAACACGATCAGGGCGATGACCGCAATAAATATCAACTCCGCAATGCCAATGCCAAAGATGCTTTCCATAGGAGATTAGAATAGTTTTCTATACACGGATTCCAGGGCCGAACCCAGGACGCCGTTAATAAAGCGGGGGCTACTGTCGCTGCCAAAAAGTTTGCCCAGTTCCACAGCTTCGTTGATCACCGCCTTGGGCGGCACATCCGTCTCTTTGCTGCCCATCTCATAGATGGCAAGACGCAGGATGTTGCGATCCACAATGGCGAGCTGCTCAACGGGCCATTCCGGGGCATACTGCCGGATCAATTGGTTCAAGGGTTTCCAGTGAATCACTACGCCGCTGACCAGCCAGCGCAGATATTGCGCAGCATGGGGACCGGGCGCGTAATAGGCCAACCGTTCATCTACCACTGTGCCAGGCGCATGGCCCACACTGTCGATTTCAAACAGAGCCTGCACGGCAATCCGTCGCGCAATCCGCCGCTGTTGAATCTGGCTCAGATGCTCTTCGGTACCGTGTCCGCCGCCTTCCACCATATCATCGAACCGAAAAATGCCCTCATCGTCACCTTCGGCATCCCATTGAGTGTTGGTGCTAAGGTGTGACAGGTCGGGCGGGACCACAGGCTTGGCTCGTTTGCCCGCCGCACTTTGGCGACCACCAGCTTTGTTGCCGTCGGCTTGCCCACGCGCGGGTTGCGTCCCGCCTGTGTCTGTGGAATTGCCGGCGTCGGCAGAATCTGCACGCAGCTTGTGGGGATCGATCCCCCAGACTCGACGCGCCACCGGGACAGTCACATCAGTCATATCGGACGGGGCCACCGGGTCTGAACATGTCGCCTCTGAAGCTGCCGAAGCAGCCGAATTCACCGCAGCAGGATTCACTGCCATATCGGCAGCTTCCGCAGACGGCGCGTCGGTCCCACTGTGGTCGCGAGCAGGGTCACAGGTGGGCGGGGTCGCCGTCAGCGGCGAGTCGGATAGAATTGCAATGGATGAATTAGCCTGTTTTTTCATGTTTCCGTATGCTATATCATTACCAATCCGCCGTCAACCGTTAAGACTTGCCCCGTGATAAAGCCGGAGCGTTCGGCGGCGAGAAAGGTAACAGCCCACGCGACTTCTTCGGGTGTGCCCATCCGCCCCAGAGGCGTCGAGCGCAGAATTTCGGCCTTTTGTTCCTCGTTGAGCACATCGGTCAACGCCGTGGGAATAAAGCCCGGGGCGACTGCATTCACCGTGATATTGCGGCTGGCAACTTCACGCGCCAGGCTCTTGCCAAACCCAATGATACCGGCCTTGCTAGCGGCATAATTGGCCTGTCCCGCCTGCCCCGTCAACCCAACCACACTGGTAATATTCACAATGCGTCCCCAGCGTTTGCGGATCATCCCGCGCAAAGCAGCGCGGCTCACCGCGTAGACACTGCGCAGATTGGTATCGATGACGGTGTCCCACTGTTCTTCAGACATAGTCATCAGCAAGGCATCGCGCGTGGTGCCCGCATTATTCACCAGAATATCCAGCGAACCAAACGTATCCTGGACATGCTTGACCAAAGCTACGGCGTCCTCGGTCTGGCTCACATCGGCCTGAAAGAGGGTACATTCTCCCCCACCGGCGCGAATTTCTTCGGCAACCTCATTGGCACCGTCGGCATTGCCGCGATAATGAATTGCTACACGCGCACCGCCGCTCGCCAATTCCCTGGCGATAGCCGCGCCAATACCGCTGCTACTGCCGGTTACCAGGGCCGCGCGTCCGGCATGGGGCAACGCGCGCGCGCCGTCATTCTCACTAGGATCCATAATCTTTTATCTATCTATCATCTGAACAGGTGGGATGTTCGGTTTCAAATCGGTCGATGCAATACGGCCGGTGCAATGCCCCCCGCCAGCGGGTCAGGCACGATAACCGAGACAGACACAGCCTGCAACAGGGGCGCACAACTACCCATGTAACCTATGCCGGTGCTGCGCATCGGGCAATAGTATACCGTGAAGCCATCAAATTGGCGAATAGCCGTATAATTTTCAGCACCCGGCCTCACGCTATGGGGAATAGCTGTATATCACTGTTTCGAACGTCGGTATTGAACGCGACCATCAAGCGTTAGTCAGGGGTGGAGCAATTAGGACTCTTGCAGCCACGCCACAAATGCCGCCACACCCGCAGGATCGCCCACCGCCAGCCGGTTAGCGCTGCGGTCGATGCGGCGCACCATGCCGCCCAACACATCGCCGGGGCCAATTTCCACGAAATTGATCATGCCGTCGGCCAAAGCCCGGCGGATGGAATCGGTCCAGCGCACGCCCCCCGTTAACTGGGCCGCCAGTTCGGCGCGAATAGCCGCGGCGCTGGTGAGCAGATCGGCGGTCGTATTGGCGACGATGGGCGTCTGCGGCGCGTGCACCGGGGTTGCCTCTATAGCGGCGGTCAAGGCTTCGGCGGCGGGCGCCATCAACGGGCTGTGGGAAGCGATGCTCACAGCCAGGGGCACCACCCGTTTGGCCCCGGCGGCTTCCAGCGCGGGCATGGCTGCCTCCATGCCGGGGCGGTCGCCCGAAATCACAATCTGCCCCGGACAATTGTCGTTGGCGACTACTGCCACGCCTTTGCCCGCGGCGGCTTCGGCACAGACCTGGGCAATGACCTCTTCATCCAGCCCCAACACCGCAGCCATCAATCCGGGTGTCTTTTGACCGGCAGCCTTCATCACGCGCCCGCGCTCGCGCACCAGACGCACGGCATCGGCAAACGTTAGCGCGCCCGCCGCGACCAGGGCCGTATATTCGCCCAGACTGTGCCCCGCCACATAGACCGGACCACCGACACCGCCTTGTTCACCCGCCTGTTTGCCCAATTCTTCGTCAATTGCGCGCATCAGGGCCACCGAAGTCACCAGCAAGGCCGGTTGCGCATTGATCGTGTCCGTCAGCTCATCGCCGGGGCCTTCAAAACAGAGTTTACTCAACGGCGCGCCCAGAATCGCGTCCGCCTCTTCAAACACGGCTTTGGCCGCGGGGTAGGCTTCGGCAATGGCCTGTCCCATGCCCACCACCTGGCTGCCCTGGCCGGGAAAGAGCAACGCCGTCTGATTCAGATGTTGGATAAAACGAAAACCATGCATAGGCTGTTCTCTTTCATCGGTGATCTTTGAGCGATACTATGGGAAATACGGGCTAGGTTGCCACATCCGCGGCCCAGGCTTCTTGTGCGCGATACCACGCCACCAGATTGTGGATACCTTGCTCGAAGGATACCTGGGGACGCCAGCCCAACAGCCGTTCGGCCTTGGAAATATCGGCCCAGGTCGCTTGCACATCGGCAGCGTGCGCCGGTTGAAATTGCAGCTGCGCTTCCATATCCAACGCCTGCTCTACCGTGTGCAGCGCATCCATCAAGGCAATCGGTGTATCCGATCCCAGATTGATCACCTCGTAGCCCAACGGTTTGAGACCCAGAATTGTACCGCGGGCAATGTCTTCCACATAGGTGAAATCGCGCGATTGCTTGCCATCGCCAAAAATGGTCACAGGCGTGCCCTGGGCAATCCATTTCACAAAGCGGAACATGCTCATATCGGGGCGACCGGCAGGACCATAGACGGTGAAATAGCGGAAAACCGTCACATCCAGCCCATAGAGATGGTGATAGGTGTAGCAGAGCGTTTCGGCCGCTTTTTTCGATGCAGCGTAGGGCGAAAGCGGGCGACTGGTATCGGCATCTTCGCGAAAGGGCATGGGCGAATTTTCGCCATAGAGGCTGGAAGTCGATGCCAGCACAAATTTGCCGACGTCATGCGCGCGGCACATCTCCAGCAGATTCAGCGTGCCGGTCGTGTTGGCGTCGTAGTAAATCCACGGGTCTTCCACCGATTGGCGCACCCCCGCGCGCGCCGCCAGATTGATAATGGCATCGAAGGGCGCGCGCTGGCCGTTTTGGTCCGAAAAAAGCGCAGCCACAGCTTCCCGGTCGGCAATATCCAGGCGCACAAATTCGAACCCCGTGCGGGGCAAAAGTTGCTCAAGTCGCCAGTCCTTCAAGCGCACATCATACGCGTCGTTGAGCACATCCACGCCGCAGACAGTATGCCCGTCGGCCAAAAGGAACTCGGTCACTTTAGAGGCGATAAAGCCGGCACAGCCAGTCACTAGATAGTGGGCCAAGGTGCGTATCCTTCCACAAGTCTGGGTACAAAAGTCTGGGTACAAGCCCTGGGGATGGGGTCTGAGGATGCAAGAGCCTGGATGTCAGGCGAATCTAGGAATCGGGATATTTTACCCAGACCGGGTTCCAGGCTTCAAAGGGAAAATTGGTCATCTGATGTTGATTGCCGCCGCTGGCATCCATAATCCAGATCTGGCGGGTGCCGGTGTTGCGGTTCGACGAAAAGACAATCTGCCCGCCATCGGGCGAAAAGCTGGGATGATGATCCCATTCCCACTCGTTTCTTGTCAACTGAATGGCGGGCCATTCGTTGATGTTTACCAGATAGATTTCATCATTGCCCGACTCGTTGGAAACAAAGGCGACCGATTGGCGCGTGGGCGACCACACCGGCGACCAGGCATTGCCCCTACCAAAAAAGGTCATGGCATTAGCCAGATCATCGTAGTGATAATCGTCAAATTTGATCTGGAGCCACCGCCCATTGGCCTGGGTGCCCTCACGCTGCACAAACGCCAGAAAGCGGCGATCCGTCGAATAAGGCTCGCGCGCAACGGCCCGATTGTAGAACAAACGCGAGCGCATGATTGCCAGATCGCTGCCATCGGGGTTCATGATAAGCACATTGGGGCTCCCCCGCGTGCCGCGAAAATCGCTCAAAAACATAATTTTGCCCTGCAACTCGGCGGGGAACTCCACCGTAGGTGCAGGCTCGGGCGTAGGCGGCAATTCAGCCAGCAAGACCGAGAGCGACGTGGGGGTCTGGGTGGGCTTCGGTTGGGGCACAGGTGTATTGGTCGCGACCAGCACTTGTGCCTCGGCGGGCATGGGTGTGGGCGTACCCGTAGTAAACGCTACCGCGGTCGCCAGGCGTTCATTATAGGTTGCGGTTGCCGCATTTTCGGGCACCGGCGTATTGGTCACAATAATCACAAACGGCGTTGGTGAGGGCGTGGGCGTCACCATGTTTTCGGGCGTGGGGGTTTCTGTCCCCAATACAGGCGCCCAGGCGGTCGCCTGTGCCACGCGCGTGGCTTCTTCAAACACGTCTGCCGGCGTGGGGGTCGAAGTCACCACATAGGGCGTCAGCGTCGGCGTCGGCAACAAGTCCTCTTCCGGCTCCGCATCATCATTCCCATCTGTATCATCCCCACCTGCATCATCCCCGCCTTCGCCATCAGCATCTGCGCCATCATCTGCGTCATCAGCGTCTGCTGCGTCAGCCTCGGCCCGCGCTTCAGCCGATTCTGCATCCGGTTCTGCGGCTGGGGTTCCCGACAAATCATCCGAAGGCAGCGGGGTGGGTGTAGGCTCCAACGTAGGCGTGGGCTGGGGTGTCGCGGTGGCCGCGGGCGTTGGCGTAGCCGCGGGTGTCGGCGTGGGCACAGGTGTGGGGGTATCATTGGGTGTCAGCGCGCTCGCCACCACCTCTTCGCGCCCCATAATCAGGCGCGGCACCTCGATTTCGATCCACGCATTGGGCAATTCGGGCAACCAGCGAATGCCGATTTCGGCGCGTGTGGCGTCTTCGGCCACCTGCCGGGCCACGGCATAGGTTTGCCACTGGATATCCTGCATCGTCACCGAGCTACTCTGCCATTCGCCCGCGACTTCTTCGCGGATGCTCAACACCGCGCCGGCAGGCGGCGAATAGAGGCGCGCGCCCATCTCCACATCCACCCGCGTCCCCGCGGGCAAAGTGAGCGGCGAATCGGCATCGAAACGCCACGCCAAATCGAGATAGAGCGGCGCATCGGCAGGCCAGGTGCCCTCAATGGGCAAAATGCGGATCGACGCGCCATCCGCGCCCGCCAGATAGGTAAAGGCAAAGTCGCCATTGGTCTCAATGCGCAACAAATCCTCGAACGACGCGGCCAGTTCCGCCACATTGAGCGTAGCGGCATCGCCCCAAGCCTCGCCCAGGTCGGGCAAAGCCACTTCTGCCCCCAGAATGGGCGCAGGGGCCTCAGCGTCGAGCGATTCATCGGTGGTCGATGGGGCGTCGGGCGCTGTGGCCGCAGGAATATCGAGGGGCACGGTGAGGGATGCATCCGCGCCCAGGTCCGGGTCGAACCCGGCATTCGGGTCTACCGCATCCTCCAGATCTGCCGCATCGGGCACCGCCGCGTCCGGGTCGGATGTTTCTGGAGTGGGGCCTGTATTCTGATAGAGAGTTTCGGCTTGTGCGGGCAGGGGTGAAAGCAGGGTTCCCGCCAGGAGTAGGGCGAGCAACAGCACAGAAACCATCAGACGACGAAAAGTGGGTATAGATCTGGTGTGAGCGTTGGCGATACAACGATGCGGATTAAACATAAGCTCCGAAAATGACAACTATGGTAAATGGACGCAGTCGGGTCGCAAGTGGACCCGACTGCCTGCTCGATGCAAATAGGGCTGAAAATAATACGATGCGTTGGCGTGTCAGGAAACGCCCACGCATCAAACCAACGTGCCCACTAGGGTTGGACAATCCCCCGGCGGATAAGTTCATCTACAATCGCGGCGGTGATTTCCTCGGCGCTCTGCACATCGGTCTCGACCACCATATCGGGGCTTTGCGGCTCCTCATAGGGCGCAGAAATGCCCGTAAATTCGGGAATTTCCCCCGCGAGGGCACGCGCATAGAGACCTTTGGGGTCGCGCCGCTTGAGCACTTCGATATCGCATTTCACGAAGATTTCCATGAAGCGGTCACCCGGCAAGAGCGAACGCGCAAAATCGCGGTCGGCGCGATAGGGCGAAATAAACGTACACAACACGATCGCCCCGTGGTCATAGGCCAGACGCGCCACTTCGGATACCCGACGGATATTCTCTTTGCGGTCTTCGGGCGAAAAGCCCAGATCGCCGTTGAGTCCGTGGCGCACATTGTCGCCGTCCAGATAGAAGGTCTGGCATTCGCGGCCAAAGAGTTTTTGTTCCAACAGATGCGCCACAGTGGATTTACCCGACCCCGAAAGGCCGGTGAACCAGAGGACGACGCCGCCATGTCCATTGCGCTGCTCGCGTGCCGTGCGCGAAATCTGCGTGCCTTCCCACACCACATTGCTAGAGCGGCGGCGGGCATCCGTGGGCGTGGCGCCCGCTTGTTCCACCACCTCGTCCAGCGTACGCGCGCGCCGCCGGATCATCCCCGCAGCCACCGTCACATTGGTATAGGGATCGATGAGCACAAAGCCCCCCGTCGCCCGATTGAGCCGGTAGGGATCAAAATACAGGGGCCGGGTGGTGGTGATCTTGACGCGCCCGATTTCATTGAGCGACAAATGGGGCGCGGCGTCCCGGTGCAGCGTATCCACGTCGATGCGATAGTTCAGCTCGGAAATCAGGGCACGGGTCTGGTGGGTGGTGTGTTGCAGAATATACGAACCGCGCGGGTTCATGGGCGTTTCGTTCATCCAGCAGAGCGTACACTCCAGCTGATTGGCGACCTGGGGCAGATTGTTTTTGCGCACAATCATATCGCCCCGGCTCACATCGACCTCATCTTCCAATGTCAGAAGCACCGAATCGCCCGCCGCAGCTTCCGACACTTCCTGGCCCGCGGCCAGCACGGCGCGCACGCGGCTGGTTTTGCCCGAAGGCAGCACCACTACTTCTTCGCCCGGCGAAACCGTGCCCGACGCAATCTGCCCGGCAAAGCCTCGAAAATCCTGATGCGGTCGGATCACCATCTGCACAGGAAAGCGAAAATCGACCAGATTGCGCGATGCGCCCACGCTCACGTTTTCCAAATGGTGCAGCAGAGTCGGGCCATCATACCACTCCATATTCCGGCTCTTGTGCACCACATTGTCGCCCAGCAGCGCCGAAATGGGGATGAAGGTCAGATTCTGCACCGATAGCTTGCTGGCAAACTCGGTATATTCCTGCACGATATTGCGAAACACAGCGCGATCATAGTCCACCAGATCCATCTTGTTGACCGCCACCAGAATATGCGGAATATCGAGCAGCGACGCCAGAAAACCGTGGCGCTTGGACTGGGTGATGACGCCGTGGCGCGCGTCGATTAGCACGATCGCCAGCTCGGCGTTGGATGCGCCGGTCACCATATTGCGCGTATACTGGATATGGCCCGGTGTATCGGCAATGATGAATTTGCGTTTGGGCGTGGCGAAATAGCGATAGGCTACATCAATGGTAATGCCCTGCTCGCGCTCGGCGCGCAAACCGTCGGTGAGCAAGGCCAGATCTACATAGCCATCGCCGCGCGCCTGGCTGGCCCGTTCTACGGCTTCCATCTGATCCTCAAAGATGGCTTTGCTGTCATAGAGCAATCGGCCAATCAGCGTACTTTTGCCATCGTCCACGCTGCCCGCAGTGGTAAACCGTAGCAAATCGGTCTCTTGCGCCGCGCCATAGATATCGGGCCGGGTGCGCACGGGCTTGATAAAGGGTTGAGCATCAGACTGGGCAGCAGGCTGAGCAGTGGTGGGGGGCTGTGTATTGGATTGTGCAGACTCTTTAAGCATTAAAAATATCCCTGGCGTTTGCGGTCTTCCATAGCGGCTTCTGAACGTCGGTCATCCGCACGACCGCCGCGTTCGGTCACGCGGGCCGTCGCAACTTCGTGGATGATGTCGTCGATGGTGGCGGCCGTCGATTCGACGGCCCCGGTACACGTCATATCGCCGATGGTACGGAAGCGCACGGTCTTGTTTTCGACCGTTTCGCCAGGTTGCGGAGGCACAAATTCGCCGGTCGCCAATAGCGAGCCATCGCGGCGGATCACCTCGCGGGTGTGAGAAAAATAGAGCGCAGGAATCTCGATTTCGTTATCGGCAATATATTGCCAGATGTCCATCTCGGTCCAATTGCTCAGAGGAAAGACGCGAAAGTGTTCGCGCAGGTGCTTGCGCCCGTTATAGACGTTCCACAGTTCGGGCCGCTGGTTTTTGGGGTCCCATTGACCAAATTCGTCGCGGTGCGAGAAGAAACGTTCTTTGGCGCGCGCCTTTTCTTCATCGCGCCGCGCGCCGCCCAATGCCGCCTCGAATTTCAATTCGGCCAGCGCATCCAGCAACGTCACCGTCTGCAACGCGTTGCGGCTGGCGTTTGGCCCCGTCTCTTCCACCACGCGCCCCTGGTCGATGCTATCCTGCACATAGCGCACCACCAGCTGCGCCTTGAGCGAATCTACCAGATAGTCGCGATAGGCCAGTGTTTCGGGGAAATTGTGACCAGTGTCGATGTGGAGCAAGGGGAAAGGGATCTTACCCGGCGCAAAGGCACGGTGCGCCAGGTGGGTCATCACGATGGAATCTTTGCCGCCCGAAAACATCAACACCGGGCGGTCGAACTGGGAGGCCACCTCGCGGATGACGTAAATTGCTTCGGATTCCAGTTGTTTGAGATGCGAGCGTAAATAGGTAGAATTCATGGTTGGCGTACAAACTTTTCCTGGTAGACGTCCCAATGATCTTGAAATACTGTGGGCGCAATCGCATAGAGCATCTTGAGCGCCCATTGGCCCATGGCACGGATCTCCCACTGGGCGGCCTTGTCCACCGCCCGCAGCCAGAGAAAGTGACTCCATGCCGCAAAATTCATGGTGGTGATAATGCGCGTCTCTGCCGCATTGGGCAAAAGAAAACGTGCATCTTCCTTGCGAATGCCCAATTCGCGCAGGCGGGCATATTTTTCTTCGGCCATGCGCCAGAATTCATCCAGCTCGGCTATGGCTTCGGGCCTGGCGGCTACGGCATCGGGCACAATCGCGCGCCAGCCGCCTTTACTCAGATCCACATAGCGCTGTGATTCCTGGCTAAAACTCGCCAGCCGGTGGCGCACCAACTGATGCGTACAGGTACGGCTGATGCCTTCGAACAGAAAGGTCGCCGCGCCGTGGTGCAAGAGCGAAGCCGGATTTTTGAGCACAGGCTGGGTCACACCCAACAAAGTCACACGCATTGCGCCCTGGTGGGCGGGGTGCAACTGGTCGGCAGCGGAGGATGCAATGGGCTGTGTGATCTGATTGTTCGCGCCGGCCAGCAACTGCTGGGCATCGAAATCGGCAGGCAACTGTTCCTTAAACTCGTCAAACACTTTGGGCGCAATCGCAGCCAGATAGGGCAACGCGGCCAACGCCATCTCGGCGCGGAAAAAGTCCAGCCATACGCGCGTGTTGCCGCTCACCAGCCACTCCTCGCGCCCCACTTCTGAAATTTCACAGTGCCGATTGTGGAGTCGCCAGCTTGCCGGTTCTTCCGTTTCGAGAAAATGCAGGGTCACGACCACATGCTCAATGATATCTTCGTGACCCTCGCGCACACGCGCCGCGGTAAATTCCGGCGCGGTGCCCATGCGGTGCGTGCTGCGATAGCAAACGCGCCCGGCATATTCAATCAAACGTTCGGGGAAGGCATCGGGGCTTTCCCAAAGGGCAGACAGGTCGCCCAGTCCGGCTACGGCGTCGGGGGTAAGCACAGGATTTTGTTGCGTATAGGCTACCAACTCAACGCGCATACGGGTTCCTTTCGGAAAAGCGAAATCTTTCACGCAGGGATACATCGCTCAGAGTTACATTGCAGTGTGTCACACTGCTCAGGGGTACACCGCGCTGAGCCAAATCTGCACATTCCGCACCTACATATAAGTCACATGCAACATTCAATCCCAAATTGGTAGCCGCATTATAAAACAACAACCAAATTTGCTATGAATCGGCCACGCGGGCGCGCCGAACATCGCGCACGGACCATAGTCGATCCGGCGCGGCTTACACTGAATGTTAGCCGCGTGCCTGGGCCTATTCCACCAGCCCTGCCCAGTGTAGCGCGGGCACAATCAGCACATTCCACGAATAATCCGACCGTCCCGGCTGCACAGTCCCTTCATGG
>JBBDIO010000250.1:0-12902 GCA_040880365.1 Litorilinea sp. | reverse complement strand
GGCGGCGCGTTCGACGTGATGACCGGCAACAGTCCCAATCTCACCGCGCTGCTCTGGTCCACAGGTATTCTCGTCCTCACGCAGATTGCCCGCTTTGCTTCGCAGATGTGGCGCAACCTCGCCAGCGAAGTATTGGGGCAACGGTTGGAGCGCGACGCGCGCCAGGAGTTGTATGCGTCGTTGCTGGGCAAAAGCATGGGCTTTCACGATCTGCGCCCCACCGGCGAAATCATGGCGCGCGCCACCAACGATGTGCGCGAGCTGGCGCTCATGATTACACCGGGGCTGAACCTGGTCTTTGGTTCGGCAAACTTTCTGCTCCTGCCCGTGCTGGTCGCGCCCAGCATCTACCCCGCGTTGATTGCCACGCCCCTGGGGTTTGGCCTTACCTATACTATTGCCATGTATTTCTATCTGCGCGATCTGCGTCCCGTCACCGAACAGGTGCGCCAGAGCTTTGGCACACTCAATGCCGGGCTTACCGAGGCGATTGAGGGCATTGAAACCATCAAGGGCGCGGCCCAGGAAGACGCCGAGGTGCAGCGGTTTGAAACGCACGCCCGCACCTTCCGCGAGGCGTTCGTGGATCTGGGGCGCGTCGAGGCGCGCTTTCTGCCCCTGCTGCTATTGGGCATTGCCCAGGGCACGGCATTCTGGCATGCGCTGCACCTGTTCGATCTGGGGTTGATTTCCGTGGGCGATATTGTGGCCTATATGGGGCTGATTTCGCTCTTTGGCTTTCCGGTCTTTGTGTCGCTATTCGCCTATTCCCAGCTCTCGTCCGGGCTTTCCAGCGCGCGGCGCATCCTGGAATTGATCGCCACGGAGCCGGACCTGGACATGAACAAGGATGGACACAGTGCGCCCATGCGCGGGGATGTGCGCTTCGAGAATGTAACGTTCTATTATCAGACCGAACCCGGCAAAAACGGCGAAGCCAGCCATGCCGCGCTGCGCGAGGTCAGTTTCGATATCGAAGCCGGGAAAACCCTGGCGCTGGTCGGGCAAACCGGCACGGGCAAAAGCACGGTCGCCAAGCTCATCAACCGCATCTATGACCCGCAACAGGGCCGCGTGGTGGTAGATGGCGTGGATGTAGCCGCGTGGAATCTCTCGGCGCTGCGCCGCCAAATTTCCATCATCGAACAGGACATCTTCCTCTATAGCCGCACCATCGCCGAAAATATCGCGTTCGGCAAGCCCGACGCCACCCAGGCCGAAATTGAAGCCGCAGCCCAGGCCGCCCAGGCCCACGACTTCATCGGCACCTTTCCCCACGGCTATGCCACCGTTGTGGGCGAGCGAGGCGTCACACTATCGGGCGGGCAACGACAGCGCATCGCGCTGGCGCGGGCGTTTCTCACCGACCCCGCCATTCTGATCCTCGATGATTCTACCAGCGCCATCGACAGCGCGACCGAAGATCAGATTCAGCAGGCCATCGAAGCCGCCACCGCCGGGCGCACGACAATCCTCATCACACACCGACTTTCGCAGATTCGTTGGGCCGACAAAATTGTGGTGATGCGGCGAGGGACCATTGCCGCAGTGGGCACACACGAGGAGTTGTTGCAGGAATCCCAGGCCTATCGAGACATCTTCGCCCAGCTCTAGTGCAACATCCGGCAATTGACGAAAAATGTAAGTCACAGCTCCAGCTGTGACAAGCCGATGGGTTACAATTTCTGTCACGCTAGGAGGCGTGACCTACAATTTCAGGCTAGCGCCAGCGACGATGCGCCAGATCAATCTGTTGGCGCAGCTCGCGCCGGGCAAATTCCAGATTGTCCTTCACCTTGAAAAACGCCGCCTCTGTAAATCCCAACTCCTCATTCATCAGAAACTGTTCCAGCGTTTCCACCACGCGCAACACTTTGGCTTCCAGCAATTCGATGGTAGTGCCATAGAGCCGTTCGGGCACAAAGATCAAAATCAGCACACAAAAAAAGAGCGTATAGGGCAATGCCAACGCCAGCGTGCTGCTGACGCGCCCCGGCAACGCCAGCATGAGCGCCAGCCCCACCCCACCCACCAGCGTCATCACCTGCCAGCGGGCAATGGGGCGCGCCGGTTGCAGACCCTTGAGCGGGGACGCCAGCAAATCATAGCGCCGCACACGCGCCAGCCATTCGTTAAACTGGTAGCAATGTTTCAGATGTACCTGGTGCTGTTCGTGGCGCGCCAATTCTACCGCATAGTCGTGGCATTCCTGGGCCAGATCGTAGAATTCTTTGCGCGTGAGGGGAACCAGATCGTCCCCGCCATCCAAACGCATCTCGGCCATCAGTCTAGGCAAAACCGTCTATGAGCAAGGCGAGGATAAAGAGCAAGCCGGTGATCGCGGTGGCGCCGATTGCACCTTCATACAGCGAAATAGAATCGGAGAGCGTCAACTCTTCCCGGCGCATATGGGCAAAGCGGCGCAGGGCTATCGGCAACCCCACCAGGGTGAGCAACGTCCATAGGGGGAGCGCGGTCAGGCTCGCGCCCAGCAGCAGCGCCACAAACCCCGCCACCGTAAAGAGCAGGCAGATATCCATGGCGCGTGCCGAACCCAGCACAACACTCATGGTGCGCTTCTGCAAAAGCCAGTCGCGGCGCAGGTGGATGATCCGCTGGGCAAAGAAAACCGACGCCACCAAAAAAGCAAACCCCGCGCCAATCGATAGGGGCAACAGATAGAGTTGGGGCGACTGGGTATAATAGCCCGCCAAAAGCGGCAGAAAGCCAAACGCCACATAGCGGCTAATCTCCACAAAAGTCCACGTCACATAGGTAAATTTGAACAGGGGGGCTACCGCCGCGCCAATCGCCATGACCAACGCCAGGCCAAAGAAGAAAAGCACAGGCCAACCGCCCAATAGCCCCAGCCAGAGCGCGCAAACGCCTGCCAGTACAAAGAGGATCAGCCCCAGATTGATGACCACCTGCGGGCGCAAATGACCTTTTTGAATCAGGCTCAGGCCAGTCTGAAAAGGCTCATCGATGGCCTGTATATGGGCGAAGCGGCTGCGGCGATAGTCGAAATATTCGCCCAACGCCGCGCTGCCCCACATCGCGGTCAATGTGCCCAACACCAGAAAAATCAGCAAATCCCAATCGAACACGCCGGTTTGCCACCAGCCCAACACTGCGCCCACCACAGGCGGAGTCACCAGCGCGGGCGTAGCATCCAGCCGCAAAAGCACCGCCAACATGCCCCATATCGTACGCGGTGGACCTTCACCCACATGCCGATAGCGCGAACGCCACAGACCTTTGGAGGTCTTGCGCGGGGTAGCCGGTGGATTGGTGGTGCCAATGGGTCGTTCGGTCAGTTGCACAGCGATTGATTGCCCTGGCTTTGCGCCCTGGTTATGATTTGAGATACAGATGGTAGTCTAGCACGCGCTCTGGGCGGCGTCAAGAGAATATGTCAAGTTGCACACGGGAGAGCACTGCGGCTTATTGTGCAGCAAAGTCTTCCCCAAATTCCACGCGCCACAGCTCGAAAAGCCGCGTGCCGTCGCGCTGGTCAAACGTAGCCGCCAACACAGGCGTCCCGTTCCGTGCCTGAACCTGTTCCAGAAAGACTTCGCGCCGCCCGGCAAAAACCGTCTGCGATGCATCGCGCAACAAGTAGACATTGTCGGGATTATCGAGAAACAACGCCAATCGGGCCACAAAATCGTCATCTGGTGCATCGGGCGAGGCATAGCCAAAAATCTCGATAGGGCGCACCGTGTTTTCGGTCAGAAAACGCACCGGCGCATCCATCCCCCAATCCAGGGCAATGGGCGCGCCGAGTCCATTGTAACGCAGGTGATAGGCAAAATGATAAGTGGCATCTGAATGGTCGGCCAAACCGCCGCTGCTCGCCAGCGCGCCGTGATAGCGGGCGGTGGCCCAGCCATCGGCACCCACCCACAGCGCAGCGGCAAGCACAACCGTCACCGCGTAGGCACGCACCCCGACGCGGGCTTTTTCGGTAGAAGCGTTCTCCGCAGAAGCGTTTTCCACGCCGGCGCGGCGCACCGGCATCCACGCCAGCCAGCCCACCGCCACGCAGCCCACCAGCACAGGCTGGAGCAGGGCAAAGTGTGTGATAAAGAGATCGCTCAGGGTGAAGATGCTGAGCGCCAGCGCACTGCCCAGCAACAGCAGGGGTATGCCCACCAGCCGCGGTCGCCACATCCCCACCGGCAACGCGGCCAGCGCCAGCCACGGCGCGAGGCCATTGGCATAGAGTCCGCCCAGATACCAGAAATGATCGCCGCGCAGGGTCTGGATCACCTGCCCCAGCCGCACCCCCAGATTGGCGCGCCACGCCAGATTGTCGACGCCGTAGTAGCTTTGGGTGAGATTGCCGCCCACCTGCGCCAGCGTGCCCCCTGTCTGCATGTTGAACCAGATAAACGGACTCAATGCCAGCAAAAACGCGGCCAGACCTGCCACCAGCAGCCCCGGCGTCAGATGCGGTGTTAGACGGGATGTCAGATGCGGCCCGCGCACTGGGTCACGCCGGCGGGCGCGCACAATCTGCACATAGCCAATCAACCCCAGCACGGCAAATGGCCCCAATAGCCACCCTGCCAACAGCTTGGCATAGAGCGCCAGCCCCGCCCCCGCGCCGGTGAGGATAAACGCTCCGTTCGCGCCGGTGCGCAGCCAGCGCACGCCTTGCCACAGGGCAAAAAGACACAAAGGCTGGGTGAGATTGGTCACAAAGATGCCCTGGCGACTCCAGAATACAAAACTGGGACTGAGCGCCAGCAGAGCCACACTCAACAGCCCCGCCCAGGTGACGGGTGTATGGATATGCACTGCGGGCGTATTTGGCGTTTCGCCAGTGGCAGGCGCGTGCCATGTCCACCACTCCGAGACCAGCCGCTCCAACGTGAGCAGGGTCAACACGCCGATCAAGACCGCGGGCCAGCGCAGATTGGGCACCCCCACACCCGAAAGCGCGAGAAAGGGCATAACCAGATAGATATTCAGCGCGCCGATATAGTCCTGCACCATGAGCGGCAAAGACCAGGTGCCAGACCAGATGCCCAAGTCCAGCGTTGCCCCGCGGAACGCAGTGACCGGATCGCCCTGCAGCAACTCCAGGGCGTTGAGTCCGGCTTCTTTGGCCTCGTCATAGTGCAGCCCCGGCAGCCCCAGGTTATAGCCCGCGGCCAGGCCATAGGCAAGGACGAACAATGCCACCATGCCACCACGACCCCACCTGGGCACGCGCCAATTTCTCACCAGTCGCAACACGCCAACACTCCATCGCCTCTTCAAAAAGAACCGGGGACAGCGCAACAGGTCTGTCCCCGGAGAGTCAACTCGCAATCGCCACTACCCATCTCACACTATCAGCGCGCCAGCAAATAAACCTCACTGATCATGCTCTGATAGTTCCAGCCGCTGGCATAAATGCGCACACTTTCAATGCGCGCCGGGCGCGTATCGGCCAAAAGCTCCATCAGATTGGGCGACTGGTAGGTATACCAGTTAATCGGCGGGATTTTCTCACCGTTTTCAATGCGCCAGTTCTCATTCTCGGGGTCACGGAAATAGAACCCCCACCCATAGCGCAGCTCTTTGCCATAAATATCAATGTAGGTGACTTCCCAGCGCAGGGGAAATTCCGAGCTGAGATAGCCCGCGCCCGAAAGGCTCTGGTGCAGTAATTTCACATCCAGCTGCATCACCAGCGAATCGTAGACATTCACATTGGCGTCGATTGCCTGCACGATGCCCACTTCGGTATTGGTATTTTCTTCGCCCTGGCGCACAAAATGGGCAACATGTCGCCCTTCTCGCTCGATGATGCGCACGCTGCCCGGCGCCACGCCCTCGGCAATCACATAACTGTCCCACGTATCGGCCATGGATTGGGCAAAATTGCCGTTGCGCAACAAATTTTGTTCGGCGGGCATGGGCGCGCTGGCGACTTCATCCGCCGACATCCACGCCCACAACCCCTGCTCTACAGTCAGCGTCTGGTCGGGTGCGGTGGCGAGCAAAGCCTGGCCCGAACGCACTGTAATATCAGTCTGCGTTTCGTTCACCGAGACCTGATAACTGCCCGCAGGCAAGGTAATCAAGCCGTGTGCAGTCTCCAATTCCACCACCATGCCCCGCTGGTCACCGCTATTGGTGAAGATGCGCGCCTGGCCGCGCTCCAGCCGCAGGCGCACCTGAAAGGGTTCGGGGCTGCGTTCGAACATAGGCCGTCGTATCCGCAAAATCTCCACCGCGGTATCGGGGTAGATCTGCACACTGCCCAACGCTTCGTCGGTGCCATCCACCGCCATAAAGCCCAGCGTGCCCTGGGTCGATTCATCCAGCGCGACAATACGATTGCCTTCTACCACATCGGTGCGCGGTTCGGTAATGGCAACCGGCTCGCTGCCCACGCGCGAATAGAGCAACAGCGTGCCCAGCGTGGGCATCAGGCGCGCTTCCTGGCTCACCGTGGCGTGGCGCACGAAATAATTGATCGAAAGCGGGATCGCAATTGCCAGACAGACAAAGGCCAGAAAGCTGGAAAGCAACACCAGCCAGGCCATGCGTTCGGGATTGTTGCGCCAACGGTCGGCAGTTTGGCGCGGCCAGGTCAGAATGTTCTGGCTCATGAATTTTCCGCACCCGCAGACAGGCTGGAATCTGCATCCGAATCTGCATTCGCATCAGCGTTGCCGTTTTCTGCATCACTGTCCGCATCGGTCGCGGTTTGGGCGCGGTTGCGCTGTTCCTTTGCCAGCTGCCGGCCAATCCGATCCAGCCAGTATTGCGCGTCCTGGTCAC
This sequence comes from Litorilinea sp., assembly GCA_040880365.1. Classification (GTDB taxonomy): domain Bacteria; phylum Chloroflexota; class Anaerolineae; order Caldilineales; family Caldilineaceae; genus JBBDIO01. The sequence goes on along the minus strand of JBBDIO010000250.1, from coordinate 6,122 downwards.
CGCCGTTGACTTCCAGCGCGCGCTGGAAAAATGCCCCGGCGCGGTTCAATTCGCCTCGCTCTTTGTAGATCAACCCCAAATGATAGTGCACATTGGGCGCATGGGGATCGACGCGCAGCGCGCGTTGATAGGCCGCGATGGCCTTATCCTGTTGCACAGGCCCCGAAAACTCCAGACGCCCCAATTCGGCCGCGCCCAGGTTGGTCCACAACATGGCATTGGTGGGATGATGCGCCACGGCTTTTTTGAGCAGAGAAACCGCCCGGTTCCATTTGGCCTGGAGAATATAGGCCCCGCTCAGGTTGATCGCCACGTCGGCATTATCCGGTGCAAGCCCGTGCAGTTCCAACAAATGCTCGATAGCCTCGCCCGGTCGATTCTGGCGCAAAAGCTGCGCGCTTTCGTTGAGCCTGTCGAAAAAATCTGTGGGCAATTCGCGGTTCAATTCATCTGACACAGTCTAGCGTACTCCACTTCTCCATATGGTCATCTACAGACAGCCATCTACTACAGCCTGTCCAACGCAATATTTACCCATTATACCATCCACGCCGAAACCCGCCCCGCCCATCCAATACCCCATCCAATACTCAGTGCAGGCGGGGCTTGCTTTCGGCGTTGAGTCTCTGTGTCGTGCGCCTTGTTATAACAAAAACCACAAGACGACGGAAAGCGTTCCCATGCTCACCACGGTAGTCAGAAAAATCACAGTGGCAACCATTTCGGGTTCAGTGTCGAACTCGGTGGTGAGCACCGCCGCCATCACCGCTGTGGGCATGGCCGCCTGTAAAATCAACACATCCCGTTCGACGCCCTGCATGTGCAGCAGATAGGTCAATCCCCATGCCATCAGGGGCGCCAGGGCAAGGCGCACCACCGCGCTGCGCAAAATCACGCCCTGGCCGCGCAAGACCGGCGCGGCGTAGAGTTGAATCCCCAGCAGAATCAACATGCCGGGAATCGCGGCATTGGCGAGCAGATCCACCGCGCGAAAGAGCGCCAGCGGCAATTCCACATTGCCCAGGTTCAGGCCCAACCCACCGCTGGCGGCATAGAGCATGGGCACGGACAGACTCTTGCCCAACGCGCTGCGGATGGGCGTACGTCCTGCCGAAGCCACAATTACGCCGACTGTATTGCTCAAAAACGAGCTGACCACATAGTAGATGGTGCCCAGCGCCAGCCCCGGCGCGCCAAACGCAAAAAAGCAGATGGGAATGCCCATATTGCCATTGTTGCTCACCGCGCTGGTCAGCACAATCGCGGCCCGCTTGCGGCGGCTCTGGTCAAAACTGGCAAGCCAGCCAATGATGCCCGCCAGAATAGTGACGGCGGCGGCCACCAGCGCAAAAAGCTGCAACGCGGAGGGGTCGATTTCGGTCTGATAGAGGCTGCGAAAGACCAGCGCGGGCGTCGCCAGATAGAACATGACCCGCCCCAGCGAACGGCCTTCCACATCTACTTTGCGCGCCAGCAAAAATCCTGCCGCCGCCACAAGGAAAACCGGCAATACAGTCGAGCCGAAAATCGGCAGCAATGTCTCGAAAACGAACATGGCGGGGCAGCTAGGCCTGACTAGGTGGCAAACCGTTTGCAGGCAAACAGTTTTGTTGAGAACAGTTTTATAGAAACAGTATTATAGAAAAGGTATCGGGTGCAGCAATTGGCATGTGTACCGCGATAGTATCATCATACCGGCGTACGCGGGCAAATAGGCGCACGCAACTGGAGAAAATGCGCCGGCAGGCGGCGGCGGGGCAGGTCGGGCTAGCGATCATCCTCCAGATCTTCAGCGTCCAAATCAGGCGCATCCAGGAGATCATCATCCAGGTCGTCATCATCCTGCGCATAACCATCCTGCGCAGGGCCTGGATCAACTTCTGCACCATCGGCACGAATCAGGCGCGGCGCATTTCGCCCGCGGCCGGCGCGGTCATTATTCCGCAGGTCGTCATCCGCATCTTCGTCCGCGTCTTCTTCGCCCAAATCGGCGTCGTCTTCGTCCATCTCCACATTATGGAAGACTTCATAATAATCCAGTGTGGGGGCAAAAAATTCGATGACATACTCGTTGGGCACGCCCATCGGCTGCACAATATCTTCCAGCAATACCTGGACAAACGCGCGGCGATAGTCGGGCCGCAAATGGCGCGAGGCTTCATCCCACAGCAACATGGTGCCATAGACGCCTTCGGCTGTGTAGTGCAGATCCAGCTTGCCGATGGTCAGCGGTAGCTCATCTTCTTCATCGGTTTGATCCAGATCGAAAAGCGCATATTGCTCGGAGCTGGTAGTGCGTACCAAACGCTTTAACTTGAGATTCACACGATTTGTTCCTGCTTACTTGTGGAGAACACAGGCCGCCGCCGGACAGAAGCGCGCCGAGATTCATGGCCCGGCTTAGGTTTGCCGTGGACCCGGGTCCAGCTCCCCATCATCTACATCATCATCTGCATCGTCATCATTTTCATCATCGCGGACGTCGAAATCGCGGACGTCGAAGTCGGTGCCGGATGCGGGAGTATCTTCAAACTCGGTGAGCGCAAAATCTACCATGTGCTCGTCCAGTGTATCATCCCAATCTTCCCCGCCATCCTCGTCCGCGTCATCCCAGTCGTCTTCGCCCAGCAATTCATTGAGCAGCGGCACGACATCGGATTGGGAGAAGAATTGCATTTCTTCTAATGCAAGCTGTGCGGCTTCCGATTCCAGCGATTCCGGCGCATTGGCAAAAGCATCCAGCGCGCTGCGCGCCTCTGGCCCGCCCAATCGTCCCAAAGCAAAAATGGCAGCCAACCGCACAATCTCATGCTCGTCGTCCAGCAATTCGATCAGGTCGCGCTGGCCGTCGTGGGCCTCCAGTTCGCCACATGCATAGGCGGCCTCGGCGCGCATAAGCGGCGAAGCATTGTGCAATTCGGCCACGACCTTGCCCCGCCAACGCACATCGGCACTGCGCCCCATTGCGATAAGCGAACTGACGCGCAATTCTTCATCTTCGGCATAATAGGCATCATCAATCAGCTGACGAATGCCGACTTCGCCCGAAAACGCGATACTCTCCAAGGCGCGACACTGCACGTCCAGCGGCTCATTTTCATCGTGCAACACATCGAGCAAGGATTCTTCGGCGCGCATTGCCAGCGAAGAATCCAGCTCGTCCAGCTCCCCTGCCAGCACATAGGCGCCCAACGCGGCCGCGGCGGCAGCCCGCACCTCTTCGACAGGATCATTTCTCAGAAACTGGACAAATGGTCCGAGCAGATCTTCGTAGACTTCGCCGGTTAACCCGTGGATCGCCGCGGCGCGCACAACGGCAGCCTCATCGTGCAAGACAATGCGCCAAAAGCGCGACAACTCGATCTCAAGATCGTCCAGGTCGATTTCCAGCAGACGGGTCACCAGCGCCAGCCGCTGCGGTTCGCCAATCAGAGGCCATTGCTCGCGCACCAAAGCCGCATCGGCGCGCGACAAATCCGACAGGCTGGTGAGGTCTTCATTGGGAATCTGCGAGCTGCTATCTGCCACCCGGCTCAGAAACGCGTCCATATCCACGGCGGGCCGCGTCTGCAGGGCATAGACCGACCAATCGATCTCCTCGTCGTCGGGCAATTCCAGATTGAGAAAATCTTCTAATTCAAATTCCGACAGATTCCAGTCATTGTCGCTGGGTTCTGCGCCATTTTGTCCAAACCGATTGGACTCGTTCTTCGATTTCTTTGGCATACCAGATAATTTATGTCAATTCCAGATAAAGGTCCAAATCGCGCTGGGCGGGCTGACCGCTTGCGTTTGCCCGTCTCCAGCTTCCGTCGCTTCTACCCACCACCGCCACTGTCGTCCATATTCATCAGGGGCCAGGCTACACAACGTGTTATCCAATTCCCACGTCGTCAGATTTGCCGGGCGCGGCTGCGCCAATACCCATGTAATGCGCTCGCTGCCATCGGCTTGCCGGCCCGCCACAAAGCCCAGGTGCAGCACATAGCGGTCGCTGACGTCCATATAGGGCACAGGCGACCAGGACAGCCGCTCTGTCGCATCACAATCGAGGACACTGCCATCGCCCGGACTGCGCAACAGGGGTGCTGCCAACCGATAATCGTCGGCGTCGCCGGTGCTGCTACTCTCCATCGAAGCTGCGCGCGCCTGAATTTCAGGCACCGGCGTCGCGGTTGCCGCGGGGGTTTGCGTGCGCTGTGAAAGCCGCTGGTCGGGCACACTCAGCACATCGCCGGCACGAATACCAAATGCATCCTGCTCGCTCATGCTATTCAGCGCGAGAATATCGTCGGCGGTCGTCCCGTGGCGCGAAGCAATGCCCACAACAGTATCGCCCGGCTGCACTTCATAGTCGATGACCGGATTATCCGCGAGTTCGCCTGCGGGTTCTTCTGGCGTGCCGGGTGTCGGCGTGGGCAGAACCAGCGATGCCGCCTGCGCGTCCAGGTCATCGTTAGACGCAGCGTCAGACGTGCCGGCCTCGGCATCTTCCACAGTAGAGGTAGAGGAGGTAGAGGTCAGCAGCCGCGAACCGGCCAGCCCACCAATCCCCCGTGATTCAGGCGTTGCCTGGACCTGTTCATCCAACACCGCGGCGACGACCGACTCGGCCAGGCTTCCCGGCTCTGCCGCCGCGGCCCCGTCTACATCGCTGATAACATCGGAGCTAGCCACCGCACCGTCGGGAACATTGTTGGGCGCATTGTCGGAAACGATATCGGTGCCGCTGATCGGCTCCGACAATGCGGCGGCCAATTCACTATCCCCAGCCGTTTCCTCTGTGGATATATCGGGCTGCGCGGCACTGGCTTCGGGTTCAACTGCCGCAACCGACGATTCATTCGCGGTGTTGTCAGCCGCTGCATTCTCTATAGTTACGTTTTCGGTAGCTGCGTTTTCCGTAACAGGAAGACTCGCCACGCTGGCAGGCGCAGGCGTCATCACCAGCGGCGCACCACTGTTCGCCGCACCACTGCTCGTCACAGTCGAGCCTGCGTTATTCAGCGTGCCGGGCACAAGCGAAAGACCGCTGAAACGCCCCACCAACACCACACCAAACAGCAAGACCAGCAACGCCGGTGCGCCCACTGTCCACATGCGCGACGGCGCAGCTTTCAGCGCACGCGCACAATGGGGACAGATCATCAACTCGGAATTCGCCTGCTCTCCACAGCGGCCACAGCGAATCAGTTGGGGTTGCAATTGCAGATCCTCACCACATTCGGGGCAGACGCCATTGGTCACATAGGCATAGGTATCGCAGCCATGACACTTGCGCACCCCCGCCCGATAGCGGGGATTGGTGGCTGGCGTGTGATGCTGCTGTGCAGCGGCCTGTGTCGCGGGTCGAGAATCGGTCTGCCAGGCCGGCGGGTCAGAGACGGGCGGGCGATAGGACCTGCGCCGCGTACTATCTCCGGCATAGTCTGGCGCGGCGTCCGATTCTGCCGCAGCAGACTCGTGGGAGATCGGCGCAGACGAATGGCCCCCGGCTCGATTTTCGGTAGGGATATTCATGGCATTACCACGTAGATTCCGTTGGAGATCGACTTCACGAATTGCATGTTGCACATGGGCCTGTTCACTTACTGGCCCAGGATCGATACCCAATCGATCCCTTGCTGGACGCCGGTAATATCACGCACGGTGATGATAACCAGCAAACCCAACAACAACATGAAGCCGACCATATGGATATAGCCTTCGCGTTCGGGATTGATGCGTCGCCCGCGCAACGCTTCGATGAGGATGAAGAGGAGTCGCCCCCCATCCAATGCAGGCAGCGGCAAGAGATTAGTCACGGCCAGCGCCGCGCTCAAGACTGCCGAAAGCCGCAGAATTGGAAACCATAGCCCCGTATCGATGGTGGCCGAAACTGCGCCGCCCACCAGTTGGGCAATCCCCACAGGCCCGGTCAACTGCGCTTCGTCCGGCGAAAGCGAACCGCTGAGCAACATCACCGGAAGCTGGAGAACGATGCCGAAATATTGCACCGTGCTCACCACGCCTTCCCACAATGCCGCGCCCACCGGCAAAGTCGCCAAACGACTGATCGGCCCGATCTGGACACCCAACGCCCCCTGCCCTGGGGGCGGCTCGGCGCGCGGTGTCGCCTGGAT
>JBBDIO010000249.1:0-13017 GCA_040880365.1 Litorilinea sp. | reverse complement strand
CAGCAATCACAATTTCTTCCAGTTCCGAATAGCTCGCGTCATAGTGGGCGACCAGTGCGGGCTGGGGATCGCCATCCAGTTGGAAATAGGTGGCGAATGCTGTGTACAGCGGGAGGCCGCTCTGTACCAGATTCTGCACGCTGCGGCGCGCATCGTCGCTGCCCATGCGCAGGAGGCGCGCGGCAACATCCAGCGCGCGATATTCGGGCTGGTCTTCCACCGGCAGGGCACGGGCCTGCACCCGAATCGTGAAGGCATTTTGCATGAAGCTCGCGGCTTCGATTGCTTCGTTGTCGGTTGTGGCCTCGGCTGTGCCGCTGATTGTGCCGTCAGTTGTGCCATCGGTAGAGGGCAGGTTGACGGCAGGCTCCAGTTCAAAATCGGTGGCATCCTGGTAAAAGGCGAGCATTTCGTGGCGGAAGCGCGCCAAATCCGGCGCGGCGCAGATGATCTCGAGCGTCTGCGACACCTCCAGGCCCAGCGGATACGCGCCGACCAGAATGGGATCGTAGGCAGCCAGGACCATAAAAATATCCGATTCCATCAGGGCGCGATAGGCATCTTGCCAGCGTTCGCCGCCCCGTTGCAAATAGGCAATGTTCGACCAGTCATCCATATATATGTCGCTCCCCCTGGGAGCATACCCCGCGGACGAGGATTCTACAACTTGCGAAAAATTCGCGAAACTTCCAAAAAAAAGAAACGACTCGAAATTTCGGCGAGTCGTTTCTGAGAGTGGAGATGGCGGGAATCGAACCCGCGTCCGAAACATTTGTCGACTGACATCTACAGACATAGTCGTTTTATGCAGGTTTCGCCTGGCAGCCTCCAAACGACAGGATGCTTTGCCCGGCTAGCCGATCTGTCTTAGATAGCCTTATCGGCGTTCCGCTATCGCAGCCTTGCAGTATATGACGGTATTGCAGAACCTGAAGGCACCATTCTTGCAATACCGGGAATCGCCGAAGCGATTCCGACCTTTAACTAGGCCGCCACCGCCGCAGGGGCAGTATTAGCGAAACCAAAGTTGAAGGATTTGCCTGTGTTGTTGGCATTTATATGTGTTGCGCCTTTTTTACGTAGCCGACGCTCTACGGCCCGCAGTCAGCAAACTTCCTGCCCCGTCGAAACCGTTCATCCCCTAACAATTTTCAATAATAGCACATATGAACCACTGTGTAAAGGAAATTGTGTTAGACATAAATATGAATATGCCGGTTTTTGGCCCAATGCCCACTCTATTTACATGGTAGTCCCATTCGACTTGTCGCGGCCGTGGCGCGGCCAGGTCAGGCCGCGACCGGCGCGGCGGGCGGACTTTCCAGCGTGCGGTCGCCAAACCAGAAGAGGACAACCGCCAGGCTTGTCGCCAGCGCGGCCGCGATAAAGACTGCCTGCCCGCCGAAGCCGTCCCAGAGATAGCCGGCGAGCACTGCGCCGATGCTCCAGCCGATGCCCGACTGCACCGCGCCCACCAAAGCCTGGGCGGTAGCGCTCAGGCCCGGAGGCGCAGCCAGCCCGGCATAGTTGACCGCGGCCACCCACACCGTACCATAGCACACGCCGGTGAGGATCGAACCGAGCACAACCTGGGTGGGGCTGGCGGCGGACGCCATGATCAGCCAGACAACGGTGTATCCTGCATAGCCCAGCAGAATCAGCCGCCCATAGCGGAAGCGGGCAAACCAGCGTCCCCCCAGATACATGATGGGGATTTCGGCCAGGCCGTTGGCCGCCCACGCGATGCCGATGAGGCGTTCGCCTGCGCCCAGTTCCAGCAGATGCAGGCCCAGAAAGTTGACATAACACGAAGTGCTGATGCCCAACAAGGCCATCGACCCCAGAAACATGACATAGGCGCGGTGTTGGAGCAGGCGCGCCATCCCGTCGCGCAGACTCACCGCGCCCTCGCGTGCGCCCACGGGCATGGCAAAGCTCAACCCAAAACAGACCACGCCCAGCAGAATGGCGTGAATCCAGAACATGAGGCTGAAATCTTGCAGGTTTAGCCATTGACCCAGGCCGACGGTTGCCAGCACAAAGCCCACGCTGCCCCACATGCGCTGGCGACCATAGTGACCGCCGGTTTTGCGGACCATGTCGAGCACGCTGCTATCGAGAATGGCGGCGATGGGTGTGCGAAAGAAGGACAGGAGCGTGACCAGGAAGAGCAACGGCACAAAGCTGGTGACGTTGAGAAAAAAGAGGGAGACGAAGCCGGAGGCGATGGCACACAGCGCGAGAATCTGACGATGGATGTGGCGGCGGTCGGCGACTGCCCCCCAGAAGGGATTTGCGACCAGCGCGATGAGGGGCGCGACACTGCCCAACCAGCCGATCTGCGTGCCGGTGAGTCCTTGTTGGGCAAAGTAGACATTCAGATAGGGCACCAGACAGCCGATGGCCCCGAAGAATGCAAAATAGAAAAGCCGTGCCGCCGCCAGACCGCGTTTGGGGTCGCCGGCTGCCCCAAACGAAGGGGAGACCGAGGGCATCGGGCGAAGTTGTCGATAAATGAGGCACGTCCTTCTCGATGGACTGGCGATCTATGGCTGGATTCGGGCTGCCGCAACGCGCTTGTTGCAGGTTGTTGCCAAAAAGGTACTCCAGAGCGCAGAAATTCTCCAATCCTGAGCGGTCAAAAATCAGGTTATTGGCGAGGGTGGGGCTATACTGAAAAGATGGAAAGTCGAGGGGAGCAATTGCGTATGCACGGAAATAATCACGAATCTAATATAGAGCCGCCGGCCGGCTCCGCTGATTCTGGGTTTGCAAAACAGGATGACGGGCAGACAGTCGATCTTGCCATCGTGGGGGGTGGCGTGAGCGGGTTGGCTACGGCCTATTACGCGCGCAAATATTGGGCAGAAGCCGATGGATCGGGTAATCCGCGAAGCCTGCGTCTGGCCCTGTTCGAGGCAAGCGACCGCTTTGGCGGCAAGGTGCAGACCGAGGTGGTGGATACGGGCGGCGCGACGCCGTTCATTGTGGAAGCCGGCCCCGATTCGTTTTTGACCCAGAAACCGTGGGCACTGCAATTGGCCCAGGAATTGGGGTTGGGCGATGCGCTCATGGGCACCAACGACTACCGGCGCAAGGTCTATGTGTTGCAGGGTGGGCGTCTGCTGCCCATGCCCGATGGATTGCAACTGATTGTGCCCACGCGTCTGCTGCCCTTTCTGCGGTCGCCGCTGATTTCGCCGCTGGGCAAGTTGCGCATGGCGCTGGATTTGATGTTGCCGCGCAAACAGGATGACCGCGACGAAACACTGGCGGATTTTGTGACCCGGCGGCTGGGGCGCGAGGCGCTCGATAAATTGGCCGAACCGCTCATGTCGGGCATCTACAGCGCCGAAGCCGACCGCCAGAGTATCCTGGCAACGTTTCCTCGGTTTCGCGAGTTGGAACGCATCCACGGCAGCCTGATCCGCGGCATATTGGCAGGCGCGGCCGCGCGTAAACAGGCAGCATCGCCCTCCCCCCAAAACCAGACTGGCAGTTCCCAGACCGCGCCGCGCTCGGTGTTTATAACGCCGGTTTTGGGCACCCACGAACTGATTCGACGTTTGGTCTCGGAATTGGGCGAACAGGCGCAGGCGGGCGTCGCGGTGCAGAAAATTGCAGCCCGGCAGGACGCGGCGGGCTATACGCTGACGCTGGCAAATGGTACGCAGGTGCACGCCAACGCGGTGGTGGTCGCGGTGCCGGCCCCCACTGCGGCGCGCTTGTTGGGCGAACTGGCGCCCGATTCTGCGGCGCGGTTGGCGAGTATACGCCATGTTAGTACGGTGACACTGACTTTGGCCTATGCGCCCGATGCGGTACCCCATGCGATGGACGGGTTTGGCGTGGTCATCCCCCAGAGTGAGCAGCGTGACATCAACGCGATCACCTGGACGACGCGCAAATTTGACCAGCGCGCGCCCGATGGGCACCATCTGATTCGGGTCTTTTTGGGCGGCTCGCGCAATCCTGAAATTCTGGCCCACGATGATGAGACACTTTTGGCGATTGCCCAGCGCGAGCTAGCCGCGATCATGGGCGTGACTGCACCGCCGCTGTTTCATCGATTGTTCCGCTGGCAAGATGCGTCGCCCCAATATGACGTGGGGCACCTGGAAATGGTAGACGCGATTGAGGCAGGATTGCCCCCGCAATTATTCGTCACCGGCAGCCCCTATCGCGGCATCGGGATTCCCGACTGTGTACATCAGGCACAAAATACGGCGCGCCAATTTGTGGATACATATTCGGATACGCCAATCAAAGCGCGTGCGTCCGCTTTGACAGAACCGTCTGCCATTCACTAGAATAGCGGTTTGGCGCGCGCCAGACGCCCGCGCTGATTGCTCTAGTCTGAACCAACCGCAAACGATGAATTGATGTTTAGCCTGCCCGGATTAAACCGGACAACAGGAGCCAACCATGTCTGAACTGCATCCCACTCCCACGGCAAACGCCGTGCGTGGACAAAAAGATCCAACCTTTGAACCAGTAGAAATTACCACCCGCGACGCGCCTCTGGGTAGCGTTGACGCTGCTGCGCGCAAATATCACATCTGGACAATCGGCTGTCAGATGAATGTGGCGGACAGCAACCATGTGGCTGCCGAGCTGGAAAAACTGGGCTATGGGCCGACGGCGGCGCTGGATGAAGCCGATGTGGTGGTATTGAATACGTGTGTGGTCCGTCAAACTGCCGAGGACAAGGCCGTGGGCAAGCTGGGCAGTCTGAAGCCCTGGCGCACGCGCCGCAAAGGTCGCACCCTGGCGCTGATGGGCTGTATGGTGGGTGTGAAACCCAGCGAAAAGCTGTTGGCCGCGTATCCAGAAGTGGATGTCTTTATGCCGCCCAGCGAAGCGACGCCCCTGGTGAATCATCTGCGCCAGCAGGAATTGAAGGCCGAAGCCGCCGGTTTGGAGCGCGATCTGGTCGAAGAACGGCACCGGGTACAGGATGAAACCCAGCCCGTGGGCGCGGTGCAGTCCATGCGCCACCTGGCCCCCGATGGCCCGCTGCCCATCTCTGCGCATGTGCCGATTGTCTATGGCTGTAGCCACGCGTGTACGTTCTGCATCATTCCCTTTCGCCGAGGTGTGGAGCGCAGCCGCAGCATTGATGAAATCCTCAACGAAATTCGCGGTCTGGTCGCACAGGGTGTGCGCGAGGTGACGTTGCTGGGGCAGATTGTGGATCGCTATGGCTACGACTGGCGGGGCGAACTGGGCAACAGCGCCACGGTGGGCGCGTATGAGGGATTGGCCGCAGAGGTGCCGGGCGCAGGGCCGGATCTGGCGGATCTGCTGGCCGCGGTCAACGACATTGAGGGGTTGTGGCGGATTCGGTTTCTGACCAGCCATCCCAACTATATGACCAAGCGGATTTTGCACGCGGTGCGCGACCTGCCCAAGGTGTGTGAGCATATCGAAGTGCCCATCCAGGCGGGCAACGACGAAATATTGGCGCGCATGAAGCGGGGCTATACCAATGCCGAATATCGGGAATTGATTGGCCGGATTCGTCGCATTTTGCCCGATGGCGCGATTCACACGGATATCATTGTCGGGTTCTGCGGCGAATCGGACGCTCAGTTTCAGGACACGGTAGACGTTTTGGCCGATCTCAAGTTGGATAAAGTGCACCTGGCGCGCTACAGCCCCCGCCCCGGCACGGTGAGCGAACGGCGTATGGAAGATGATGTGCCCGAGGCGGTTAAGGTGGCGCGCCATCGTGTGATTGAAGAGTTGCAGGAAAGCGTTTCGCGCGAAATCAACGCACGCGAATTGGGCCGGACCGTGGAAGTTCTTGTCGAAGAGACACACAAAGGCAAGTGGCGGGGTCGCACGCGCCGCAACAAGCTGGTATTCATCGAAAGCGAGCACGATTTGCGGGGGTGCCTGGTAGAGGCCGAAATCACCTGGACCGGGCCGTGGAGTATGCAGGGGCGTTTTGTGCGCGATGTCTCACCCGTCGAGGATCGCCTGGCTGGTTCTGCTGATCTGCCCAATGCCGAACTAATACCGCTGTCGTTCAGCCCATCTTCTGCCGGCGCATCTGGCGTCCGTGCCCAAAACGAATAGGATTTTGCCTGCATGTTTGTGAATGGTATTTCTCCGGAACTGTTGATGGATGGTGTCTATTTTCTGGCGGGGTTTGTATTGTTGGTCGCCGGCGCAAATTATCTGGTCAAAGGCTCCAGCAGCATTGCCGCGCGCCTGAATATCTCGGCGGTGGTGATCGGTCTGACCGTAGTGGCCTTTGGCACCAGTCTGCCGGAATTGCTGGTTTCGGTGATTGCCAACATGGGCGACCGCGCGGGGAGTACCATCGCGATTGGGAACATTGTGGGCAGCAACATTGCCAATCTAGGCCTGATTCTGGGGGTGGCGGGTGTCATTGCAGCCATCAACGTGGAGCGCGGCTTGATTCGCTTTGAATTTCCCTTGCTTGTGTTGGTTTCGCTGCTCTTTATGGGCTTCAGCTGGAATGGGCAGATCAGTCGGGTGGAAGGCATTATTCTGCTGGTCGGGCTGGTGGCGTTTACCTATCGCAGCTATACGTCGGCGCGCACGGGCCATGCGGTGCCCGGCCTCGAAGAAGTGCCTATCGTCCACAACGGCAATATCTGGATTGAAATATTCATGGTGATTGGCGGTCTGGCGGGTCTGGTGCTGGGCGCACAGTGGCTGGTAGAATCGGCAGAATCGTTGGCGCTGGCGGCGGGAATTAGCCCTTTGGTCATCGGGCTGACGTTGGTCGCCGTGGGCACCAGTCTGCCCGAATTGGCTACGACTGTGGTGGCAGTGCGGCGCAACGAAGGCGACATTGCCGTGGGCAATGTGGTGGGCAGCAATCTGTTCAACATGCTGTTTATCGGGGGACTGGCGTCCATCATCAACCCCATCCCCGTGCCGCTGGTCATGCGCGCACTAGATTTCCCGATAATGCTAGGCTTTACATTGCTGGTATTTGTCTTTGTGCTGATCAAGCCGCGCAAGATTCAGCGCTGGCAGGGTTTTGTGTTGCTGGTTGCGTATTTTACTTACACAATCTGGCTGTTCACGGCGAATGGCGGGCCGGCGTAGGCATAGCGCCCTTGCGGTTGTTCCCGTTGATTGTCCACTGAGATCTACAATTTAAGACTCAAACTCAGATTGAGTCCAGATCATCCCGCAGGTACCTGCCTGTGGGATGATTTTTATTGGCGCGCCGAGCAAGCGTCTACGCTTACGCTGGAGTGGAGGGACGCAGGCGCGCGGCTATGCGCTGGATGTCGGCAGGGCCGGTGCGACAGCACCCCCCAATGCCCACGGCTCCCGCCGCGCGCCACGCGGCCAGGTAGTCTGCGAGGGCGGGGGCGTCGGGGTCGGCAATCCAGCACCGCGCGCGCGCGTCCCAGCGTTCGCCCCGGTTGGGATAGACGAGTAGCGGTTTATCCGTGTGGGCGCGGGCAATCTGCAACAGCCCTGCGATATATTGCGGCGCGGTGCAATTGATGCCAATCGCGGCGATATGCGGAGCACCTTGCACAGTGGCTACGGCCTCGGCAAACGATTCACCGCTGTTGAGCTGGTGGTCGTTGCGACAGGCAAAGCTGAGCCAGGCCGGGGGCATGTTTGGTGTGTGCGTGGCCTGGTCTGCCAGCACTTCGAGCAACGCCAGCGCTTCTATCTGGCAGGGAATGGTTTCACAGGCCAGCAGGTCGGGTTGGGCCGCGACCAGCGCGGCCAGGCGATCTCCATGAAACGCCACCAACTCGGCCTGCGACAAGGAATAGTCGCCGCGATACTCGGAGCCGTCGGCCAGATATGCGGCATAGGGTCCGATGGACGCGGCGATCAGCGGGAATGCGCGCCCTTCGCGCGCTGTGGGGTCGGCCCAGAATTCGGCGCGGGCCGCCTGGGCCAGGCGCACGCTTTGTTGAAGCAGACGCGCCGCCGCCGCGCGATCCAGCCCCCGCGCCGCCAGCCCCGCAAAGGTCGCCTGGTAGCTGGCTGTGATGGCAATATCGGCGCCGGCGCGGAAATAGTCGGCGTGGACCTGGCGCACCAGATCGGGCGCGTCGAGCAGGACGCGCGCCGACCAGAGCGGATCTTGCAGGTCTGCGCCGCGCGCTTCCAATTCAGTGGCAAGGGCGCCGTCGAGCACGACATAGCCCTGGGTTTCCAGCACTGTTTGCAGAACATTGGACACGGATAGCAACTCCTCACGTGGTGGGCCGACGGCGCGTGCAACTTCGCTGGGTGCACCTATGTTGGGTGCAACTACACGGGATGCAAGTGCCCTAGGTGCGATAGGCCGTGACATAGAAGCGCCGCACCAGCAGCCAGAGCACCAGCGCGTGCAGGGCAATGCCTACGAGCAGATGGGGCCAATAGGTGTCACCGCTGACCATAAGCCAATAGCTCTTGACGGGCCAAAACGTGGGTATGATGCCCAGGAACCATTGCCACGGCGCGGGGATAAACCAGGAAATGAACGGGATGATGAGCGTGATGCCCGCGGCTTTCATCAGGGCCAATCCCTGCACTTTGTTGTGGGCGAAGGTCGCCAGGAACAGGGCAAAAATGGGCGCTTCCATGGCGGCGACCAACATCATGGGCAACAGGCGATAGACATTGACGGGGACAATGTTCATCAGGGGCATGACGATGAGCACCGAGATCACGCTGATCAGCGCGGGAAATCCCAGCCGATAGACCAGATAGGCCCCGGGGCTGAGCGGCGTCACCTGCAGCGCGCTCAGGGTGCGGTCGTCGCGTTCGTCCAGCAGCAGAAAGCCGATAGCGATGCCCACCAGCGCAGGCACAATCAACAGCCCAAAGAAGCCTGCCAGCAGATGGTTGTATTGGGTGATGTCGTAGCGATCCGCCAATGCGGTGGTCACAAAGGGTATGAGCCAGCGCATGCCAATGCCCAGAATAAATGGATAGATCAATACGAACTGGAGCAGCGAATCGCGGCGTATATTGCGCCAATCGGCGACGGTTAGGGCGCGGACAGCAGTAGTCATGGCATCACTCTCCCGAAAAGATAGACGAACCTGCACAGTTGGTTGGCTGGACGGTTGGCTTGCATATCAGGTTTTGCCCTGGGCGCGCACCACAAAGCGGTCATAGACGCGGATGGCCCACCAGGTGACGCCCGCCGATGCAGCTAGTAGATAGATCACCGAATAGGCAATTTGCCAGGCCGCCAGGGGGTGAAATGCGCCTTCAATCAACATCATGGCGGGCTGTGTGGGGACGAGATAGATCAGCCAGTGATCCCAGATGCCAAAATAGTAGAGCAAGGGCAATTGACTGGGGATCAGGTAGACAATGGACGGGATGATGAAGTCACTGATGCCATTGTAGCGGGCCGCGAGAATGAAGCCCACCAGCGTCAGCAACCAGGAATTCAAGCCCACGCCAATGATAAAGAGCGGCCAATTGAGCTGCCAGCCATGCAACAGCAGAACAAGCAGCGCGCTCATGACAATGGCGAGCAGGGTGAGCGACGTTATTTTTGCCACCAGATAGCCGTAGCGGGGCAGGGGGGTGACTACCAGCGCTTCGAGCACGCGTTCGCCGCGTTCCAGATAGAGCATACCGGCCATGAAATAGAATCCGAAGACGGATAGATCCATAAAAATGGCGAACGGCAGAAAGAGCGCGCGCATTTCGCGCGAGAGCAAAGACATGACGACAAGCCAGACGACGATCACAAATATTGCCGCGTAATAGAGACCCTGACGGAATTGCAGACGTACATCCCATTGAATGGTGGAAAACATGCGGTTGTTGATCATTGAAGCTTTCTCCCCGTCACCTGAATAAAGATGTGTTCGAGCGAGGCTTCCAGCGAGTGGATGGTTTCCACTTGATGGGTGCGGATGAGATCGAGAAATTCGGCATTGCTGCCCACGCCTTCCAGCGGGAAATCGGCAGTCGTCGCGGCCGCGGCCGACTCCGCGGTGCGATATTCGACGCGCACCAGGTGTTGCCCGTTGCGCAGTTTCAGCGCGCGGGGCGAATCGATGAGCGCGATTTGGCCGTCCACGATAAAGGCGACACGGTCGCAAAGCTCATCGGCAACCATCATATCGTGGGTGGTGAGAAACACAGTACAGCCGTCTCGGCGCAAATCCAGAATCAGATCTTTCATCCGGCGTCCATTCACGGGATCCAGCCCGGCGGTGGGTTCATCCAGAAAGAGCAGGCGTGGATTGTGGAGAATGGCGCGCACAAAGTTCAGGCGCATTTGCATCCCCTTGGAATAGGCCGAGACGCGCGTATTGGCGTCGGGGCCGAGTCCCACCAGGTCGAGTAACTCCTGCGGGTCGCGGGTTGGTCCACGGTAGAGCGCGCGAAAGAGATTGAGATTTTCCAGTCCGGTGAGCCGCTGGTAGTGGTTGGGCAATTCGAAGCCCACGCCTACCTGTTCGTAGTAGTCGCTGCCCCAGGCCTGCAAGTCCTTGCCCAATACGGCAATTTCGCCTGTATAGTTTTTGAGCAGGCCAATCAGAATTTTTTGGGTCGTGCTTTTGCCCGCGCCACTGGGTCCCAGGAAGCCGAAGATCTCACCTTCGGCAATGTCGAAACTGATATTGCGTACCGCAGGCACGCTGTTGGCGGCAGAAGTTCCGTCATATTGAAAGACCAGGTCGTGCACTTGTATCATGAGCCAGTTCCTTTTGGGTGATACTGCCTTGTCGTGCTGTGACAATTGCCGTTGCACCAAACCAGGTGGAGTGATGTCCAGTCTCTTGGCTAGTCCAGCTGTGTTAGTCCTGTGACGTGGCCGACGCGCGCGGTTGGTGTCGCCGCCATTCATCTACAAGCTGTGGGAATGATGCGGCGAGGAAATTGTAGACTTCATACATTTCTTGCAGACGCTGGCCGCGATTGTCAAGTTCGGCCGGGTTCTCGGCACCGCACTCGATGAGCGCCAAACCGGCCTGCGACATGCGCAGGAAGCCGTCGAATTTGCGTTGGGCGGTTTCGAGCGAACGTGACCAGAATTCGGGACTGATGCGGTAGAAATCTTTGCGTTCGCCCGTCAGGCTGACGCGTTCGACCATGCCAAACTGTACGAGCATACGGGTCATGGTGCTGATGGAGCTCTTGCTCGCTTGCAGATGGCGGGTGAGATCGGGCATGGTCTGTTCGGGTGGCTCGCAGATCAGCAGCCAGGCCAGGATGCGACCTGCCATGCGCGGCACCCCGATAGATTCCAGGAACAGGGCACTCTCTTCAATGTAGGTCTCTTCTGCTTTTTGCATGATAGTTCGATTTTCTGTGTTGATACCGAGACGGTGTCTGTATTCTCGCGCCGACGGGCAAGTGCAAATGACGATAACGCCTATTGTACAGCAATTTCAGTTTGTTCGGAAATCACTGAACTTGATAAACAAAAAACAGATCCGCACATACAGGCGGATCTGTGGGGTGGGGAATAAACAGAACTTATCGCATTTGATCTTCGAATGCCAGTTCACCGGAAAACGGTCTATCGCTATGAATTACCCGGCGGCGATGGCGTCGACAAACTGGCCCTGGTTCATAACCGGGACCGTGTCGCCGTTGGCGCACAGGCCAATGACGTCCATACTGGCGGTGCCAATCATCACATCCTGGTGTGCGTCGGATTTGTTGACGCCCAGCGCGGTCAATTCGTCTTCAGAGAGGCTATTGCCGTTGACAACGCCATCGGGATAGGCCTGCCCAAAGGCAATGTGACAGGCGGCATTTTCATCGTAAAGTGTTTCGTAGAAGACGACGTCTGCCTGATTGACCGGCGAGCGCACATCAACCAGCGCCACCTCGCCCAGACGCCGGGTTCCTTCGATTTCGAAGTATTGGTCGAGCACATTCTGACCTACTTCAGCCGTGTAGCTCACGACCTGGCCTTTTTCAAAGACAAAGCGCGCATTGCGGACTTCGCGTTCGAAGGGAAAAGCCGGCTTGGAGAGCCAGGCGTAACCTTCGGTGCGGTTGGCGTCGGGCGTGGAGAAGATTTCTTCGGTGGGCATATTGGGGAAGAATGTGATACCGGCAGGTGTGGCAGCGGCAGCGCCGATCCACTGGGGATGAGCCGTGAGCCAAACGGTCAGGTCGGTGCGCGGTTTGCCGTCGGCATCGGTTTCGCGATCCACAAAGCGCACGCCTTGAATCTTATGGTCGGTCATAAATTGAACCGCCGCTTTCAGCCGGCGGTCGTGCGCAGACCACGCGGCAACAGGGTCGGGTGTATTGATGCGGCAGGTATGGTAAATCACGTTCCACAGCTGGGCTTCGGCTTCGTGCGCGGGCAGATCGGGAAAGACTTTGGCCGCCCACGCCGGTGTGACAGCTCCGGCGACACACCATTGCTGGTGGTTTGCCATCATGGCCTGCATGTAGAATTTGAGGGCCTTGGCGCGCGCACTGTTTGCCGTGCGCATGGCGCTGGGGTCCACATCATCATACGCATCGGGCGCTTCGGGGCCGACCAGGGCAATGCGCGCCCAGCCGTCATCTACCATTTCCTGATGACGGACGACTTCGTACTCGGGGAAGAATGTGAGATCGTCGGGCTTGCCATGCAGCAGGCGTTGCTTGATGGTGAGCGAATCCTGCCAGTCTACTTGAACATAGCGCGCGCCCGCCTGATAGGCGTGGGCTGCCAGCTGACGCACCAGGCCGCGGTGCGCCAGTTCGGCGCCAATGCGCACCGATTGACCCGGCTGCAAATTGATGCCGGTTCTGATGATCAATTCGGCGTAACGTGCCAGGGAATCACCCATAGCGAACCTTGCTTTCTGTGGACTTGATCTGTGGAATTGATTGGCTGAACCTCTCCATTTCTAATCCCCAATCCTATAGCGGAAGCGGGTTTTGTGCACATTCCCCAGCATGTCAGTTTGACGGAAAAGACAGATTCCGTATAATAGAGACTTGTAATTAAGCTGGCCCACTAGCTCAATTGGCAGAGCAGCTGACTCTTAATCAGCGGGTTCGGGGTTCGAGTCCCTGGTGGGTCACTCTCCTACTATA
>JBBDIO010000248.1:0-13100 GCA_040880365.1 Litorilinea sp. | reverse complement strand
CGCCCAGCGCGCCTATGTCGAGTTTATCCGCAACGATACGCCGCGCATCGACCGCCATGACATTGGGCAAGCCCTGCGCGGGCTGCGCTTTCCCCTCTACTTCTTTGACTTCGAGACCTATAGTCCTGCCATCCCCCATCTGGACGGTATGCGCCCCTACCAGAACTATCCATTCCAGTATAGCTGTCACATCCTACATGCCGACGGGCGCATGGAGCATCGGGAATATCTCCACGAAGACCAAACCGACCCGCGCCCCAGCCTGGCATACCAATTGGTGCGCGATCTGGGCCGCGCCGGTTCGGTGATTGTCTACAATGCGTCGTTTGAACGGGGCGTGTTGCGCGATCTGGCAGCCGCCCTGCCCCAGCACGCCCCGCCTCTGGAGAATATCCAGGCGCGCCTCTGGGATCAACTGGCGCTCATCCGCCGCAGCTACGATCATCCTCGCTTTCTCAATTCCAAATCCATCAAGCGCGTGCTGCCCGTGCTGGTGCCCGAATTGAGCTATGACGACCTGGCTGTGCAGCGCGGCGACGAAGCACAAATTGTGTGGCGTGCCATGCTGGGCGAGACCGATTCTGCCCGACGCGCGCAGCTCGCGGCAGGGCTACGCGCCTATTGCGAGCGCGATACCCTGGCGATGGTCAAGATCCACGAGGTGCTCGCCCGCCTCACATAATCAGACTGCCAATCGCCTGGCTGTATTTGACTGGGCTGCCACGCTTCGCAGCACACAGTACTCGCCTCTCACAGCGCCTCCATGACACGCCAATCTCACCCTGCGCAATTGCCAACGTGGGTTTTGCCCCAATTTCGATTGTGGAATGGAGATATGCGACTAAAACAACTACGAATTTCCGGTTTTCGCGCGGTGGCACACTGTGCCGAACTGTTGCCTGTGACCGCTTCGGACACGGGGTCCAAAGCGGCCTACGCGCTGTCTTGGGCGCGCGACGCATTCACAGTGAGCCTGCCCGTCAAGCCCTCATCCGCCCTCCCCGCTTCCACGACAGCCCAGCATATGATGAGCGCCATCATGGGTCCCAACAGCGCAGGAAAATCGACAATTTTGCTGGCAATGAATCTCTGCTTCGGCAACACCAGCAAACTGGAATCCACCTATTTTCACAACCAGGATACCCACCGGCCCATCCTTATCGAAGCCACACTCGCGGGTCCGGTGGATGCCTCCATAGCGGTCGAAGCCGCCTGGCAGGATCGGTTTATGCGCAAAGGAGCCGGCGCAAGCGGTTCGGAAATTACGTTGCTTTCGGTCTGGACCAAAGATGGACGCCAGCGTCTGATCCGCGCCAACGATGGACACTACTATAAACAGACGCCCGGCGACCGTGCGCTCTGCGAACGGCTCATGCCCGCGTTTCGTATGATCTGGGCCGCTACCCGCCCCGCAGAAGCCGCCGAGCTGAAACGCGACAGCCTGTTGAGCGACCTGGTCACGCGCGCCTTTCAACCCTGCCCCACAGCAAGTCACAAGGAAAGCCACAGCGAAAGCACCTGCGACAGTCACAGCGACAACCACAGCGACAACCACAGCGAAAAACCCCGCGAAAACATAGCCCACCGTCTCTACGCACTGCTGCATGAGCTGGAACACCTGCTTCAACGCGAACCTGCGCCCACCGACCGCGCGGCCAACAACACTAACAATGGCGGAGACGAAAAGCAACCCGCGGCAGCAGACTGGTCTGCGCTCGACGCGCTGGAAGCCCAGCTTTCCCAGGGCCTGGCGCAACTCACCCCCCAGCAAAGCCAGGTGCGCATCCGGCTCGACGCGGGCCTGCCCCGCCTGGAAGACATTCTCGGACGCGGGCTGACCATCATCGACGATGGGGCCGCCCTTCCCTTTGAACAGCACGGCCTGGGACTCCAGCGCGCATTTGCCATTTCAGTGTTGCGCGCCTGGTGTGCCCAGCTCGCCGACGATACCCGCGACTACATTTTTGCCATTGAAGAACCGGAGATCTATCTGCATCCCCACGCCACCCGCACCTTGCTGGGCATCATGGAACAGATTGCACAGCGGCATCAGGTTGTGTTCACCACCCACGCCAATGAATTCGTCAACCGTGCGCCCATGCAACACATCCTCATGGTGAGCCGACGCCAACGCGACCGCCAACGCGACAATGTCTGGACGAGCCATGTTCAATGTCCCCAGCTGCACAAACTCAAAGCCGAGGACCTTGTCAAAGTCCAGCGCTATCTGCGCGAAGACCGCAGCGATATGCTCTTTGCGCGCGCGGTCTTGCTGGTCGAAGGGCAGGCCGAACTCTTTGCACTGCCTTCTTTTGCCGCCACGCTGGGTCTGAATCTGGACGCCGCGGGGGTTTCGGTGGTCTTTGTCAACGGCATCGGCAATTTCGGCGCCTACCACCAGATTCTCAGCGGATTTGGCATCCCCCATACCATCCTCATGGACGGCGACGGCAAACGCGCAGAACGCGAACGCGCCTTCCGCGGCACTGCCAACGGCGTGGTCATACTCGAACACGATTTTGAACGGGAATTGATCGAGGCGCTGACCCCCGAACGCCGCCAGTTTCTGGCGCGCGCATGTCAACAGCGACGGGGCAAACCGAGTCGTCCCCAGATCGGCAGCGGCGCACGCGGGGCACACGATCTCGCCAACCTGGGTAAACCGCTGGTGGGGCGCGTCGCCGGGGAACTGTGTACTGCCGACGAGATTCGGCGGATGTCCGCCATTGTGCGTGCCCTGGAACAGACCGTGCAACTCACCCGCCGCGATGCGCCGCCACCCGACGCACCCGCCTGACACCCCGCCCACCCCGGCACACAGCGTTAACAGTGTCCTAACACGGATGATCCACATTCTTAATCTTCACCCGCTATCGTAGGCCATGAAGTTCGCGCCAAACCGAACTTCATCACTCTCCTCATACGCCCTGGCAAGCGAGTCTGGTCACCTAATGGTAATCAGGCTCGCTTGCGCGTAATCTCCCCAGCAGATTGCCCGACTGACCCGCCAGGCACGCCGCACGACTTGCTCCGCACAATACTTTGCACAACGGTTAAACAACCCTTAACCGAGCCTTTACCCAACCCGCGTCCACTGTTAACGCGGCTCGCCTATGCTCACGGGCAAATGCGTAGCAACGCGCGTACAAACGCGTGGCGAGAGGAGAGGAAGAGGAGAGAAAACATGGCCCCACAATCCTTTAACACATCCCTGGTGGTGGATACACCGCCGGGAAATTTCCGGCGCAGATTGCGCACGGAGCAACGAGAATGGCTCCTGTTTGCGCTGCTGGTCGGCCCAAACCTGGCGCTGTTTGCAGTCTTTACCTATTGGCCCCTGATCTATAACACCTATCTCAGTTTCGTACGCTGGGATCTGCTCTCCCCTCTCAAAATCTGGGTAGGGCTGGATAACTATCGGTATCTCCTCAACGCGCCCGAATTTGGGCAAATCATGTGGAATACCTTTGCCTTCACCGTCGGCTCAGTCGCCATCATCTGCACATTGGGCCTGGGCATGGCGCTGCTGCTCAATCAGCCTCTGCGCGGGCGCGCCGGTGTGCGCGCAGTGGTCTTCAGTCCTGTCATGCTCAGCGGGGCGGCAATTGGAATTGTGTGGATCTATATCCTCGATCCCCGCTATGGTCTGTTGGATATTTTCATCCGCGGCGTGGGCTTGCGCTCGCCCAACTGGCTGCTCGATACCCAATGGACAATGGCCGCGGTCATCATGGTCCATGTCTGGAAGACCATCGGCTATGCCGTCGTCATCTACCTTGCGGGCCTGCAAGCCATCCCGCGTGAACTCTACGAAGCCGCCCTGGTCGATGGGGCGAATGCGTGGTCGCGTTTCTTCCATGTCACAGTGCCCGGGCTTTCGCCGGTCATCTTCTTCTTGGGCATCACCACCGTGCTGGGCAGCTTTCAGGCATTCGATATTCTCAAGGTGATGACCAATGGCGGGCCGGTCTACGCCACCACCACCCTGATTTTCTATCTCTACGAACAGGGCTTCGTTGGGTTCAATGCAGGCCGCGCCGGTGTGGCGGCGGTGCTGCTGTTCTCCATGATGCTGGCGTTCACACTGGTGCAAATGCGCTATAGCGAACGCAGTGTTCACTATAACTAAGCAGGGCAATGCGACAGCAACGTGCCAAGCAGAAACCCGATCAACCCTACAACACAATTATCACAAAAATTCGACTATCAAAGGGCGCATAGATGGCAAAAGCAGAACTTAGCGGCCCGTTGCAGACCAAAGCAATGGGCCAAACGCAGGTCACTTCGCAGTGGGTCGGCGCGCGCCACGGCTGGCCGAGCCGGCTGGCGGCCTATGCGGGCATGGCGCTCTGCCTGCTCATCATCGGCTTGCCGGTCTATTGGATGGCAATCGGTGCATTCAAAGTGCAGGCCGAAATCTACCGCATCCCGCCCACCTGGTTCCCCGCAGAAATCACCTATGCCAACTTTGCCCGCGCCTGGAACGCGGCTCCGTTTGGCCGCTACTACCTCAATACCATTCTGGTCACCGTTCTGGGCAGCGGTTTCGAAATCTTCTTCGCGGCGACTTCGGCCTTTGCGTTCGTCTTTCTGCGCTTTCCGCGCAAAGACTGGCTATTCATCATTCTGCTCACCGCGCTCATGATCCCCAACCAGATCACCATATTGCCCAACTATCTCACCGCCGCCCAGCTGGGTTGGATCAACACCTATCAGGGCATCATCATCCCCGGCGCCGCCGCTGCCTATGGCACATTTCTGTTGCGCCAATATTACAAGACCCTGCCCACAGAAATCATCGACGCGGCCAAAGTCGACGGTGCCGGCTATCTGCGCACCCTGTGGTCGATTGTGCTGCCCCTGGCAAAACCGGCCCTCATCTCCTTTGGCCTGCTCAGCATTGTCTCCAAATGGAATGAATTTCTGTGGCCCTTGCTGGTGACCAACACCCGCGAAATGCGCGTCTTGCCCATCGGCATCTATTGGCTGCGGGTGGAAGAAGGCACCATCGACTGGGGCGTGATCATGGCGGGCACCCTGTTTGTGGTGCTGCCCGTCGCGATCATCTTCCTCTATGCCCAACGCTACATCGTAGATGGCATTGCCGCGGGCGCAGTCAAAGGATAAATCGCCCCGCCCCATTAACGCATCGCCGATGCAGATAGAGGCGGTCGTGCTTACATTCGTTGTTCCTCGTGGGTTTTTGCCCGCGGTTTCCCAATGCGCACCAACAACACATGCGCAGATTTGGTCCGAACATTCAAACTGTCAGTTCTATCGAAAGGGATTTCAAATGTCTGTAAATACCATGAATCGCCGCCAACTGCTGAAAACGTTTGGCGCAGGTGTGGGGATGTTGACGCTTGCCGCGTGTGCGGCCCCACTTGCCCCGGCGGCCCCCAGCGCGTCAGAAGCGGCGACCGGTGCAAGCACTGAACCTCAGACCATCACGCTGTGGAGCAGCTTCAGTGGCGTCAATGGCACCGCCGAAAACACGCTGGTCGAACGTTTTAACGAGCAGATGGACGGCGATGTGGTTGTAGATTATCAGTTCCAGGGCAGCTATGAAGAGACCGCGGCCAAAGTCACCGCCGCGCTTCAGGCCAATACCGCGCCGGAAATCGCGCTGCTGAGCGATGTGTGGTGGTTCAAGTTCTATCTGAGCCAGCATCTGTTGCCCCTCGATTCGTTAATGGAAGCCCAAAATGTCGATCTGGCCGACTATCACGACTCGCTGATTAACGAAGGTGTACGTCAAGGTCAGCACTACTGGATGCCATTTGCACGAAGTACGCCCTTGTTCTATTATAATAAGGAGAAATGGGAAGCAGCGGGTCTTCCCGACCGCGGTCCTGCCACCTGGGACGAGTTCACCGAGTGGGCCGAGCTGTTGGTAGAACGCGACGGCGACGAAGTCACCACATCCGCATTCGCGCATCCTGATGGCGCAAGCTATATTGCCTGGTTATTCCAGGGCGTCGTCTGGCAGTTTGGCGGCGCATACAGCGATGCCGATTTCACCATGCGTATGACGGACGAAGAAACCATCGCGGCCGGACAGTTCTATCACGATACGGTTCACAACTTTCAGTGGGCAGTGCCCAGCAGTGATTTGGGTGTAGATTTTATCAATGGATTTACCGCGGCGGCGATGATGTCTACCGGTTCTTTGGGTGGTATCAACGCCAACGCAGAATTTGAATTCGGTACGGCGTTCCTCCCAGAGAAAGATGGATTTGGTTGCTGCACAGGCGGCGCCGGTCTGTCCGTCTTATCTAACGCACCCGAAGACAAACATACTGCCTGCATGCAATACATCGAGTTTGCGTCGAATCCAGAACAAACCACATTTTGGTCACAGGCGACCGGCTACATGCCCGTTCGCAAGAGCGCACAGGAACGCCCCGAAATGCTTGCCTATTTCGAGGAATTCCCGCAGTTCAAGACCGCGACCGATCAATTGGCCCTGACTCGTGCCCAGGATGCGGCCCGGGTATTTGTGCCAAATGGAGATCAGATCATTGGTCGTGGGCTGGAGCGTATTACCGTGCAGTCCGATGCTGTGGCAGGCGCATTTGCCGATGTCCAGCGTATTCTGGAAGAAGAAGCCCAACCCGTTGTCGAACAGTTGCACGCCATCGAAGCCTAGTATCGAAGCCTAGTCCGCTGCACCAGGACAGGTGGAAAAACTCAGAAAAATCCACACAGAACTTAATGTGAATTTGATGAGAATTTGATGTTGCTCACGTTCGGACAGGCAGCATGACACTGCGCCAGCAACCAACGGCGCAGATTTTACACGCGATGAACAGGATGACGCAGAATACACTGCGTCATCCTGAAAATATTCATCAATAGATGCAAGTTGTTTTCTGATCTGTTTTGTGTTTTCATTTTTGCGATTATTTGTGTTTTTGTTTCTTCACCGTCCCTTCAACTCTCGCCGTAAAACAAGGAGAATATCAGATGAATTTTCACAAAAAGCTAATCGCATGGGCCGCGATTACCGTAGTAGCCTTTAGTCTGAGCGCCTGTGCAATGGGCTCCGGTTTGACCATTCCCGAACGCGAAGTTCCGATTTCGCTGGATTCCGCGCTGGAAGCACAGGATATGGGCATGATGGGTCTGCTCATGGGCAGCGTTGAATGGACCGAAGGTCAGTTCAGCAGTCTGTTGACAGAATTGATCGCCCAGAACGCGGGCGAAGGCAATCCCATCGAAAGCGTGACCGCCTGGTTTGAACCGGAGCAGATGTATTTGCGCATTGCCCTTGCCGACGGCGTCTTGCCCGAAGGTTATGGCAACTCCGTTGAAGTTGCTGGCACCATCGATCTGGAAGGTGAGATTATTGTCGTGAATCTGACCCAGGCTGCGGCTGCGGGCTATGTGGTCAGCGGCGATGTGCTTGGCCCCATCAACGAACAGATCAACATGGCTTTGGCCGATTTCCCCCTGGGTCTGGGTGGCACTGTCGCCATGGACACAGGCACATTGAGCATTACCCTGGAATAGGCCGCGATCCCATCTAATCGCAAAAATAAAAAGCCCGGCTCGCCTGTGCGAGTCGGGCTTTTTTTGTACAGAATTTTTGTGCAGAATGCAGCAGCCTAGAGCGGTGCCAGCGCCAGAATGAATTCACGCCGGCGCTTGGGGTCGATCACCGTTGCAAACCGTTTGGGCACTTGCCGCCGAGCCTGTTTGATGGTGCGCGCCAATTCACGTTCTCGACGCCGATCCGAAATATCCTTGTCCAACTACACATCGGCCAAAGTATCCCGCAACATGTAGCGCAAGGCATCGGCAATAGGCGATGCAGATCCAAATTCCACCGGCACAGTTCCATCTTTGGCGCGCAGCGTGGGTTCGCTTCCCGCCCAGATTGCCAGCGCGCGTTGCAACTTGCTGGCGGCCAGCGGAGCCAGCCCTTGCACAATAGGTTCTGCCTGCAAACGCTGCAACGTCAATCTGTCGCCGGGGATCAAAGTCTCAAATTCAACCTCCGAGAAACGCCCACACAATACAGGTTGATCATCCGGGGTCAGATTGCCCACAGCAAAAACGGTCACATCATCCAGACTTGTCTCCAGCTGTGCCACACCCCCATCGCGGCCAATGCGTTTGATGCGCGTTTGATCCAGCACCAGATAGGGCACCAAAGTCGCGGGCACCCCACCGTGCGCGCTCAAATAGTCGTGGATCGCGCACGGCAACTGCACGGGTGACAACGATCCCGGCAGGATTGTATCGGGCGCGCCCGAATTCTGCGCGGGTGGGTTGGGAGGAGCTTCCAACTCCAGACGATCCAGGAGCCCTGACTCGCCGCCGTCGAGTGGCAGCGACTTCAGTGTCACCACTGCCCCTCTGTTTGCATGTTGGTCTGTGTGCTGGTTTGCATGTTGGTCTGCGTGGGCAATCGGCAGGCGCAGACGCAACGTAAGCCCGCGCCGCAGCAGCGCAAAATCCGGGGTATCGACATAGGTATCCCGATTGAAAGACCGCTGGGATGCATCCAGCGCCAACCCGGCGATCTCCGTCAGCGCGCCAAACCGCGCCATAAATTCAGCATGGGGCATGGCATATTTCAGCTCAACTTCGCGGGAGAGTGCGACAGCAGCGGTGTCGGATGCAGACGTCTGCGGTGGCGCGGCGTCGGGCTGTGGGTCGGGCTGTGGGTCGGGCTGTGGATCAGGCTGTGGGTCGAGGTGTGATACCGGCGGATCAACCGCTTGCTGGTGAGATTTTCGACGCGCCATCATCTTCCCCTTCGCGATTCCAACCCATTACATGCCGGGGCCGAAATCCAAAAAAGGCAACTCCACATCAATCGTGGTCCCGTTGCCCAATTCACTGGTCAGATCAATCTGCCCCTGGTGCATGTGTACGATCTCTTTCACAATCGCCAGCCCCAAACCTGTCCCGGGAATGTCCTGGTCTTGCATATACGTGCCGCGATAGAAACGGTCGAATACATGCGGCAGGTCTTCCGGGTGAATCCCTGCGCCGCTGTCCTTCACCACCAAATGGACACAAGGCGGCGTGTCCTCCCCTTCTAGTTGTTGAATGGTCTCCACACAGACAGTACCCTGTTGGGTATAGGTGAGCGCATTACCGACCAGATTGGTGACCAACTGCGAAAGCTGGTTAAAATCGCCAATTATCAAAGGCAGATTCGGGCAGGGTTTGAACGCCAATACAAGTCCTACCGCCTCGGCCTGGGGTTGCAAATGCTGCACCACCTGGGTGACCACCGAATTCAGGTCGGTGGGTGCAAAATCGCGCGGCTGCAACTGGGCAATTTCCAACCGCGAAAGACTTAGAATATCCTGCACCAACTGGCCCAAACGATCGGCGCTCTGGCGTAGCATAGCCTGATATTGTTCCCGTTTTGCCTCTTTGCCACGCTCCAGCAAGTTCAAATACAATTTGAGGCTGGCAATTGGCGTGCGTAATTCATGGCTGACATTCGAGACAAATTTGGATTTCAACCGGTCTAATTCGCGCAGCTGTTCATTGGCCGCGGCCAGCTCTTGGGTGCGGTCGTTCACCCGTTGTTCCAATTCATCCGCATAGCGCCAGGTAGCTTCATAGAGTTCGGCGCGTTCCAACGAGCTAATCAGCATATCCACCACACTGCCCAATAGATTGCTCATTCGCTCCGAAATGGGTATCGAAGTCCCAATCCACAGCACACCATCCATGTGATTGCGCACATGCAACGCTACGCCCACAACCCACTTCACACCCGCCGGCCATTTCGTATCAAAACCCAAATCGCCTGCCCATTCCCGGCTTTCAATCACCAGCGTGCGCGCGGCCAATATTCGGCGGATTGTCGCGAGCGAAATGGGATAGACGGTGCCCAGCATGGTACGATCCTGGGGACGCATACATTCGACCATAACCTGTTGTGGAATCTCGCGCGCGCCCTCCTTTGTGTCGGCGGGCTGCCCATCTACCTCGCGATCCGGGTCTGCCTCCATCTGATTCTGCCACCGCGTGCGATTGAGATTGGCAATCTGCCGGTTACCGATTTCGATCACTGGCTTGCCTGACTGTGAATCGGGTTGTGTTACATCGAGGGGCGCGCCGGAACCGGCTTCCCGATAGTCGATCGCCGTATAGGCAACGCCCATGAC
Organism: Litorilinea sp.; assembly: GCA_040880365.1. Taxonomy (GTDB): domain Bacteria; phylum Chloroflexota; class Anaerolineae; order Caldilineales; family Caldilineaceae; genus JBBDIO01. The sequence goes on along the minus strand of JBBDIO010000248.1, from coordinate 2,964 downwards.
ATGCGTCAACAGCATTACCTGATCCAGTGTCGCGTCCAACACTTCGCGCCGGGAAAGCGCCGCGCGCAGTGCCGCCGCCACCCGAATAATCACCTCGCGCTCGTGTTCCGACTGCCGTCGTTCGGTCACATCGCGCTGGAGCGCGGCATAATTCGTGGTTTTGCCCTGAGAATCGCGAATTGGAAAAACTGTGGTATCCAGCTCACGCGGTTCGCGTCCCGACGGTTTGACAGCAACCAACCCTTGCCACCGTTCGGCGTCCGTTTTCAGATGTTCCAATAGGCGGCAATCTTCGTGTTCGGGACACGTATAGTCCATGCCCGGCAGTTCCAGACCCATGACCTGCGCAGCCTGCAAGCCCGTCAATTGTTCATAGGCAGCATTCACATAAATAATTCGCCCCGCGGCATCGGTAATCTGCACCGCGTCTACCGATTGCTGAATTACGGTCGCCAACCGCCGCCCCTCTTGTTCGGCCAGCACAAAGTCGGTATAATCACGCGTGACCGCCAGAATGGAATTCACCTGTCCGGCATGGTCAAATTCGGGCACCAACCGCGTGTCCAGATGATGCACTTCGTTTTGCCAGCGCAACACAGACTTGATCCGGCAGCTATGCCCCGTTGCAAAAACGGCGCGCACCTGCTGCGAAAGCTCGCCATCATCAGTGAGATGCCGCACAAAGCCCCGCGCATCCGCACCCGCGCCACCATCGGCCTGGAACATACGCTGTGCCGCAGGATTCAAATAGCGAATTTGCCCATCGCGTTCGACACGCGCAATATAATCGGGAGAATTTTCTGCCAGTGTGCGGAATTGCATTTCGCTGGCCTGCAAACGCAGATTGGCCGCGCGCAGGTGCAGATTGGCAGTCCGCAAACGCACGGCAACCTGCACCCGCGCCAACAATTCGCGCTTGCCCACCGGCTTCACCACATAATCATCCGCGCCCGCTTCCAACCCACTCACCCGATCATCTTCGGTCGTCTTCAGACCCGAAACCATGATCACATAGATTTCCGCCGTGGCAGGATCAGATTTTACCCGGGCAACAATGTCGCTGCCATCCATATCCGGCAGCACGCGATCCAGGAGCAGAATATCGGGGGCATCTGTATCAACAATGCGCAGACCTGCGGCGCCGGTTTCGGCTTCCATAACCGTATAGCCCGCTTGCGTCAGAAGATGGCGATAAATCTGGCGCAGAATGGCACTGTCTTCAATAATTAATATGCGGACCGAAAATTCCATCCCAATTCCTGCATAATAGCGTCTTGAACCATAGCCCTATCATAAACGCTACGTCACTACTCGGCAAGCTCCCCTACGCTCACCAAACGCGTTATATACGCCCATCCATTCGCATACCATACGCCTCTGAACTATCTTCACACCGGCTCCGCAGGTGGGACAAAATCGGGTATACTGCACACTCGCCAGCCTGTTTCACAGCTTCAGTTCTCTCGATGGCAGGCGCGCAATTATAACAGAGCCAGCGATTACCCTATCCTGTCTTACACTGTCATATCTCAAACTATCCTGTCACAAACCAAGAGACTGCGAGAAGCATCCATGCCGCAAAGTGTCCAGACCGCTTCCCCAACATACCCTGTCGCGCAGCAAGATTATGCCATCGAAGATTTTCAGATCGATAAGCTGCCGCGCGGGCGCAAACAGACCGGAACCCTGGCAATTGCGCCGCGCGTCGATGGCAGCCAGTGGCAATTGCCCTATCTGGCGCTGACCGGCACGCAACACGGTCCCACCCTGGTAGTATTTGCGGGTGTGCATGGCGACGAATACGAAGGCATGGAAGCGATTCCCCGTGTTTTTCACGCGCTCACGCCCGACCAGGTGCGCGGCCAATTGATAATGGTGCCGGTTTGCAATGTGCCCGCCTACGAAGCAGGCACCCGTTCCAGCCCGGTAGACAGTTTGAATCTTGCCCGTGTCTATCCCGGTGACCCCACGGGCACCATTACCCAACGGATTGCCTATTGGACTGGACAACGGCTCATCAGTCAGTCCGATTTTTTCATCGATCTCCACAGCGGCAACGCCACATCCGATATCCCTACACTTATCGGCTATATCCACGATGCCGGGGAACTGGGCCAACGCGGGCTTGCAGGCGCGCGGGCCTTTGGCGCGCCGGTCTTGTGGGGACACCCTTTGCCCTTGCCCCCCGGACGCACCATCTCCCTCGCCACCCAGCTGGGCATCCCTGCGCTCTATACCGAAACGCCGGGCGGCGGCCGGGCGCGTCCTTCCGATGTCGATTGCTACGCCCAGGGCGTCCACAATGTCATGTGCCATCTGGGGATGCTGGCGGGCGCGCCCAAACCCCGGCCCACAACCCATCACCTGGTGGGCGATGGCAACCTGGACGCGATCATCACCACCCCGGCCGCAGGCCGTTTTATGCCATACGTCGACCTGCTGGATGCCGTGGACGCCGGTCAGATTGTGGGCGAAATTCACGACGCCTATGGCAATGTGGTCATGCCACTACACGCCGACCGCGCCGGGGTGATCATTCTGCTGCGCCGCGAACGCCGTGTCCACGTCGGTGACGGCGTCATACAAATCACCGGAATTGTCCCCTAAACGCCGGCTTCATCCACCCGCCCATATCCAAATCTATACCCACCTCACCTATCTCGACCGCTAGTAACACGCCACGTCCACAGCTATGCTATACCCAGTTGTAACCCAGCGTGCCGTGCCCAGAATGGCCCAGAGATGCCAAACGGGAAGCGTGACGGGCATTCCAAAGCGGCCACAACATTTACCGCAACATTGACGGTCACATGCAGTATATCATCCGGCGATCTGGGGTTACACATCAGTTTGCACTTCAATCTAACCATGCATTGCATAGAAGTTCGCGCGTGCGAACTCCAGAAAGCGAGAACAATCCATGCGAATCGACTAAGTGAGCCGTTACGAAACGCTAGAACAAAT
>JBBDIO010000247.1:7252-13123 GCA_040880365.1 Litorilinea sp. | reverse complement strand
ATAGTCGCCGTCGAGCACACTGGCGTCGATCATGGAATCGCCCTTGACCTTCAGCGCAAACAGCGGACCGCGCACCGGGACCAATCCATCGGGAATGTTGACGAATTCATCGGCGTTGGAAGCTTCGCGCGGTTCCACCTGGATGGGTTCACCGGCGGCGATGGAGCCGAGCACAGGCACGCGCAACAGATTGGCGGCGAAGCCCGTGCCGTTGCGTTCGCTGACACGTTCGCGGGCCTGTCCACCCGGCGCTGTCGGCGCGGGCAGATCAATATTGAGATCGACGACTTGATCCCAGTTGATATTGAGGCCGCGGCTCACTTCTTTGCGCCGATTGATTAGATTCAGCTCTTCCAATTTGGTGAGGTTGTAGTTAACCACGGAGGTGCTGGAGATGCCGACACGCTCACCAATTTCGCGGATGGTGGGCGGGAAATTGTTCTCATTGAAAAAAGCGACGATGAATTGAAGGATTTTCTTTTGTCGGTCCGACAGCGTAATCATGTTGTTACCTTTCCGCACTTCCTCTGGTCCTGACTATCTTGACTTGAACGAGGCTTATTTCCGCATTCTCGCGAGATTGAGTCAGCAGCCATATGGCCCATCAGCTCGGTTATCCAAAGCAAACCCTGATTTCCCAAGCCGAATCCCAAGTTATCCCAATTGAGAACGTATGTTTCCCAAATTATCCCAAGTATACACGAACATTTGTGCGGTGTCAATAGTGACGCGCACGTTTGTTCTGCTATGCGATCCGGGTGAGCTTGGCAGGCAAAGCGCGATGAGTATCCGGGCGAAGTCTGCGGATGTCAGGGCTGTGGCGTGTGCGGGTTATTCGGGTGCGGCTTCATTGTCCACTTCATTTTTGTCCGCGTTTGGGCTGGTGGCCGCGCTGGTGGCTGCGGTGGGGGCAGTCGGCTCGATAAGCCCATTGTCTTGCATATAGGCCGTGAAGCGTTGCCAATAGGCGGTCTGGTCGGCCGGACCTGTACCCGGATCGGGAAAGCGGGCATCGGCCTTGGCCTGCCCCAGGCGCAGTGCGTCTTCCATATCGATGCCACACTGATAGGCGAGCTTGAACAACATGACCTGGAGGTCACTGAGTTCGAGCGCGAGTTCGGCGCGCACGGTGGCGGAATCTGTATGCGAGGCGCGGTAGCCTTCCAGCACCTGGACCAGGCGGCTGACTTCTCCCAGCTCTTCCAGGGCATGGAGCAGGGTGTGGCTGGCTAGCGTCTTGTCCCAGGTGCGCGCTGTGTCCCAGGTTTCGACCCAGTGCTGATACTCGTGAATGTGCATGGCATTTTGTCCTATAGCTTGGGGCCGGTAGGGTTGCGTGCGGCGTGTCGTCGGTGACAGTCAGGCCCTACTCGGCGGTTACATCCGGCGCGAGGAGCGAAGTGGGCGTTTCCGCCGCGGCAGGCGGCGCGGAGGACGGTAGGGCGGGGGCGAGGTATTGAATTCGGCGCATGAATTCTGTGGAGCGCAGATGGCGTTCCAGCACCTGGAGCAGGTAGCGATGGAGGATGTTATCGATCCGGCCGGCGATGGCGGGGCGCAAAGCGAGGCGTGCGCTGGCATCCCAGTCGTTGGACTGTAGATAGCGCAATACTTTGAGCACATCGGGTTCAATGGTTTCGGCGGTATCCATGTTGTAGGCGCAATTCGGGCAGATGACACCCCCGGCGGCCAGGTCAAGTCGATTGAGTACCGGCTCCAGGGGTGTTTCGCAGGCGATGCAGTGAAAGAGTTGGGGCTGGAAGCCGGTGAGGCTGAGCAGGTGCAAGACAAACCAGCGTAGCAGCATGGGGCCATTGCAAGGTCCCCAATCGTCATTGAGCGCGCGCAGTCCGAGAATCACCAGATCCCACAGCGGCAGATTTTCATCTTCGGACTCGCTGAAGGCATCCGCCAGTTCGCACAGGTAGCCGGCCTGGCTGATTTTTTCCAGGTCTTCGCGAATCTTGCGATAGCTTTCCACCGTGGAGACTTCGGTCACCACATCCCAGGTGCGCCCTTCGGCAAGCATGAGGGATGTATGGGTATACAGTTCCAAATGACCGGCTTTGCGGCTGCTGGTTTTGCGAATCCCCTTGGCGATGAGTTCCTGCTTGCCACGGTGCGGGGTGAGGACCGTGAGGATGCGGTCGGCTTCGCTATAATCGCGGCGGCGCAGGATCAGGGCGTGGCTACGGTAGATTCTTTGGCGATTGGGTGTCATGTGAATTGGCTGAACTGGAAAACATTGGGGAACGAAAACCGGAAAAATCGAGTTCAAGGGAATGCAGGGCCGAAAATACAGAAAGCTCCCAACCGGATCGCTTTCTTTCGCAAAAACCTGCCGGAAAGCGGGGCTGTGGAGCGCAACTGCATGATTCCTTTTGCACAGATTCAGATGAAATCTTAACCAGATAAAATCTCAATCGGCGCCAGTTGTGTGCGACTCTCCCATTTACCGAATCCGACCAGGTAGTTCGGTAGATGGGGAGTGCTACACCGTTCGTGACTTACTCGGTGATTGAACACCGAAGTCGGGTGGGTGTACCCCCAAGGGGATTCGAACCCCTGTTGCAGGCTTGAAAGGCCTGAGTCCTGGTCCACTAGACGATGGGGGCGTGCCAACCACCGTACATTTTGGTAGTATATCTAATGGTGACCTTTGGGTCAAGTTTGGTATGCTGTTTTTTACATATACTTTGATTGCCTATTCACGATAATCTTTGACTGTTCCATCTGTGTTTCGTGTAGGGTACCAGATAGAGTGGGGTAGCTGTGGATTCACTAATTGTCGCGACCGTGCAGCAACAAATGCAGATATGTAGCAGCCACGCTGACTATCAGGAAGATCTGCGGCGTTTTTTGAAAGTGGCGACGGCCAAACGCGCCCGGCTGGTGATCTTTCCGGAATTGGGCGGACTGGTGGTGGCTCCACCTATGCTGGGCGATTTTCGCTCGACTCTGATCAAGCGGGCCGAGTTGGGGCAAGCCCGCCGCGCCAGCCTCTGGGAAAAGTTGAGCGGCGGGGCTGCGAATCTGTTGGCAAACTGGTTCCAGGCCGATTTGCGTCTGGCCCTGGCCGGTTTATTGGATGTGGCGCACGCGGATTTGTGGTCGGTCTATTGTGAAACCTTTGGCGGGCTGGCGCGTGAGTTTGGCGTGACTGTGGTTGCGCCCAGCGGCTATTTTCCCGATCCGCGGGATGGCGTGATCCGCAGCCTGAGCGCCGTGTTTGATGAAAATGGCGAGTTGCTGGGCACCCAGGCCAAAGTGGTATTGCATGTGGAAGACAAGGACCTGGCACAGCCGGGCAGCACATGGGATGTGATTCCTACGGCGGTGGGGCGATTGGGATTGATTTTGGGCGCGGATGTACTGTTTCCCGAAGTGGGAAGAGTGTTGGCCTATCAGGGCGCAGATGTGCTGGCTGTGCAGGCCGCGTCTACCGACGTCTTACTCTACAATAAAATCCGCACGGGCGTTTTGGCGCGTATGCAGGATAATCAGCTGTTTGCGGCTGCCAGCTTTTTAATCGGCCCCAACCGGATGAGTCGCCGATCTGGGGGCGGGGCGGCACAGCAAAGCCCGACACAGCAAAGCCGGGAGCGATCGCCCTATGTGGGCAAGTCGGCCATCTTTGCGCCACAAGAGTTGACGCCGCGCAAGTCGGGCGTGCTGGTAGAGATGACCAGCCGTCAGAGTGAGGGTGTTCTGACCGCCGTATGGGATTTTGCCGCTCTGCGCGAGTTGTGGGAATCGTCGGAAACGCCGGTGCGCCGCGATTTGCCGCTGGATCAGGCGGGGCAGATTCTGGGACAGCTCTACTCGCGCCTGGAGCATCTGCCGGGTTTGCTCGCCAATGACGTGGTGGGGTCGGATTCTGACATAGCCGGCAGCCTGGAAATGCACGACGTTGACGAGCCGGGGGATGAAACTGCCTCCAACCGTGACCGGAAGCCGGCGACGCGGAATGTATTGACACTGGACGAGCTGGAAGTGCGCAGCTCCATCACCAGTCGCTGGCCGGTGGCGAGCGCATATGCCGTTCCCGACGCCCTGGCGGCTGATGTCGAGCCGGTAGACGATGAAGACACGCCGGATACGCAGGCTGAGGGTGAACCGGGGGGCGGGCTGACATGGCCCGACGCCGAAATGGTGGGGTTGGACGCGGGGGCCGATGACGAGGCGGCGGGCGAAGATGAAACCGACGAGATGGATGCCCTGCCGCGCAAATCCTCCTGATCGATACTTGTGAATCGAATGAGTCGTGCTAGCGGGGTGACCAGGCAACGAACACGCCCGCCGCCACACGTTGCGGCGCGTCTGCTGCCAACTCTTGTACCCAGATGCCGGTGCGGTTGTCGCCATTGATGCCGGCATAGGCAAAGGCCGTGCTGTCGGGTGACCAGATGGTCATGCTGCGCGCATATTGGTCGAAAAAGGCCAGATAGCTCTGGAGAAAGGTGCGGCTGGGCAGGATGGTATCGTAGCCGGTGGAGCGCGCGCCATCCCATACATACCAGCGCAGGCGCAACTGGACCGTGTCGTCGTTTTCTACGCCCTCGGTGGCGAGATAGGCGAGCTTTTCGCCGTCGGGACTCCAGAAAAAGGCCAGCACCGGCGCGGTGGTGAGTTCGCGTGTGCTGCGGGTGTTTACATCTACCACGTAGAGCGGACCCAGGGCCGAGCTGGCCGCGTTGGCGGGCGAGATGGCATAGGCCAGGCGATCCCCGCGGGGGCTTAGGTCGAATGCGATACGCGCATCGTAGGCCGTGAGGTTACGCGCCTCGCCCGAAGTCAGATTTTCTAAAAGCAGTTGTCGCCCGCGCGGGGTGGCGGTGGCATAGATGATATTTTCGCCGTCGGGTGTCCATTGGGGGGCAGGAAAGCCCGCATTGGTGTTGGCTATGGCTTCGGGATTGCCATCGGGATTGTCATCGTCGTTGTCATCATTTTGCAATAGCTCGATGCGCGTTTCGCTGATATGCACCAGCAGGCGCGCGCCGGTGGGGTCCCAGCTAAAATAGAGAGGTTGTCCCTGGGCAACTGTGCGCGCCGCGTCGGCTTCAGGATTCGTCAGATCCAGCAAGCCCAATGCCAGGGTCGTTTGCCCGCGGGTAGATGCGTTGCTCAGATAGGCAATCTGTTGACCATCGGGACGCCACGAAAAATAGAAGGGCGCAGCACCCAGCGCATACTGGCGCAGATTGGTGCCTGCGATATCGCTGATCAGGACTCGATTTTCCAGACCGGTCGCGGTTTGATCGACCATGCTCCAGGCAATGTCGTTGCCGGTAGGCGACCAGGTAGGCTGGAAGTAGAGCCGGCGCGACGAGGCATCTGTGGTGTAGGCAATGGCGTCGCTGCCATCGGGCGCGGCTGTGTAAATATTGCCGTCGGTGCCCTGAATCACCAGCCGATTGCCGGGCGCGGCCTGGATTGGCGCGGGGGGAACTGCCTGCAACTGCATGGCCCAGGCTTCCACTGCCTGGCGCGTGGCAGTATCCTGGCATCCGGAGAGCAGTAAACTCAGCGCCAGCAGCACACCGGGCACACGCACGCGCATCGCTAACAGGCGATTGGGGCGCATGGCCGGTTTGTTGACAAGGGGCGCGTAGAACACACGCAACATGGCCGAAAAATAGTGGAGCGTGCGAGACAGGATCGAGCTTGGGATAGGCATGGAAACTCCGACATGGAACCATGGTGGGAAGTTGCGGAACTGCGTCCTAGAATAGACCGGTTGTGCAGTGCTGTATGCAGAGCCTATTACAAAATACGGATTGCCGCCAGCCGGATTTGACACGCGGCCCAAACCGGGGCACACTCTATTATTATTTGTCATGTGTGGGGCAATGCTATATATACTGAGCA
>JBBDIO010000247.1:0-7152 GCA_040880365.1 Litorilinea sp. | reverse complement strand
GGGCACACTCTATTATTATTTGTCATGTGTGGGGCAATGCTATATATACTGAGCAGTGCCTGCCATTTTTAGAAATCAACGAGCGAACCAGCATGTTACGCGATTGCCGCTTTCGGCAACTTTCGCCCAACACAGTGTTTGTGGCGATTATCAAGAAGAGCAAGAAGACGAACCCGGACGCCACGTCTGGCTAACCGTGCTTGCTCGAAATCAGAGCGTTTGCAACCGGCCATCCAGACGGATCGCCGGTTTTTTGTTGCGCAAAATCACTGGCAGTAACACGTATATATAAAGTATATCCTGATTGAACGGACTCAATTGAACAAGGAGAATGAAGATGGCGTTGCAAACAGCTTCTGGCACGGTGGAATGTCCTGAATGTTTTGCGGATATTGAACTTGCGGACGTGATGCAAAATGAGATTGTGCAGTGTCCTGAATGTGGGGCCGATTTGGAAGTGACCAGCCTGGAACCGCTGGCTTTGGAACTGGCTCCCGAAGAAGAAGAGGACTGGGGAGAATAATCCACATGAACGTGGGAATCCTGTATAGCCGGGTACGTATTGAGGAGAAATTGTTGTTCGAGGCGTTTTCCCGGCGCGGCATCGATTTTGATCTGCTGGATGATCGCAATTTGATTTTTGAATTGACGCCAGGCGATGAATATTCGGGACAGTTTGACCAGTATGACGTGGTGGTCGAACGCTGTATTAACCACAGCCGCGCCCTCTACAGTCTGCGCATTTTGAATGACCGGGGCGTGGCGACGGTGAATTCGGCGCAAGTGGCGGACGTCTGCGGCAACAAGTTGCAGACCACCAGCGCGTTGGCGGCGGCGGGCGTGCCTTCTCCGCGCACACTGATCGCCTATTCCAGCGAAAGCGCACTCGAAGCCATTGAGTCACTTGGTTATCCGGTTGTGCTGAAGCCTGCGGTGGGTTCCTGGGGTCGCCTTTTGAGCAAGATCAACGACCGGGAAGCTGCCGAAGCCATATTGGAGCACAAGGAAGTGTTGGGCACCTATCACCACAGCATTTTCTATATCCAGGAATATATCAACAAGCCCATGCGCGATATTCGGGCGTTTGTGGTAGGCAACGAGACCATCGCCGCCATTTATCGCGACTCGCCGCACTGGATCACAAATACGGCGCGGGGCGGTAAAAGCTCGATTTGCCCGATAACGCCCGAACTCAACGATATCTGTGTGCGGGCGGCGCGGGCCGTGGGTGGCGGTGTGGTAGCGATTGATGTGCTGGAAGACGATGCACGCGGTTTGTTGGTCAACGAAGTCAATTATACGATGGAGTTTCGCAACAGCATCGAACCGACAGGTGTGGATATTCCGGCGGTGATGGTAGACTTTTGCCTGAATGTGGCGAAAAATGGCTGGGCCGCGGCCAATGGCTGGACGGAAAGCGACGCGCCTTTTGTGTCGGTGTCTTTGACGGGAGAGGATTGAGGCGTGGCAGAATTGACACGAGTGGGGATTGTGGGCGCATCCGGCTATGCTGGGGGCGAACTCTTGCGCCTGCTGCTGGATCATCCGCATGTGGACGTGGTCCAGGCGACCAGCGAACGCAACGCAGGGTCATTTGTCCACTTCACGCACCCCAATCTGCGCGGGCGCACACGTCTGCAATTTGTGAGCGCCGCCGATGTGGAAGCCTGCGATCTCCTCTTTTTGGGCTTGCCCCACGGGGCCGCGATGGACGATATCGAACGCTGGTCTGCCCTGGCGCCTACGCTCATCGACATGAGCGCGGATTTCCGGCTGGCGCGGGCGGCGGACTATGACCGCTGGTATGGCGCTGCCCATCGCGCGCCCGCCTGGCTGGAACGGTTTGTCTATGGGCTGCCGGAGCTGCACCGGGCCAAGTTGCAGGAAACCCGCTATGCCAGTGGCGTGGGCTGTAATGCCACGGCGACCAACCTCGCGATCTGGCCCCTTTTTGCCGCGGAGTTGGTGGATCTGAGCCGGGGGGTCATCTGCGAAGTGAAGGTAGGCAGCAGCGAAGGCGGCAATCGCGCGGGCGAATCTACGCATCACCCCGAACGCGCCGGTGTCATGCGCAGCTTTGCGCCCACGGGCCATCGCCACACGGCAGAAGTGTTGCAGGCGCTGCGCCTGACCGGGGCCGAGACCGATGTGCATCTGAGCGCGACCGCGGTGGACAACGTGCGCGGCGTGTTGGCAACGGCACATCTCTTTGTGAAGCCGGGTGTGAGCGAACGCGACATCTTCCGCGCCTATCGCCAGAGCTACAAGGACGAACCCTTCGTGCGCATTGTCAAAGAAAAGACCGGCGTCTATCGTTATACTGAACCGAAGATTATGGCGGGTAGCAACTATGCCGACGTGGGGTTCGAACTGGATGGCGAGAGTGGGCGTGTGGTTGCGCTCTGCGCCATCGACAACCTTATGAAAGGCGCGGCGGGCAGTGCGGTACAGTGTATGAATCTGATGTTGGGATGGAACGAAACCACCGGCCTGACTTTTCCCGGTCTGCATCCGATTTAGATTTTTACGCGTGGCACAAGCGTATCGGATGCGCGGTATCTCGTCTGGCAAATACATCTCGCGACTGGCAAGGACATCAAGGAGATTGTGGACATGTTGGTAGTCAAAGTGGGCGGTGGCAAGGATTTGAATATCGACGCCATTGCCGCGGATGTGGCGGCGCTGGTGGAAAGTGGTCGGCCTTTGATCCTGATCCACGGTGGGGCAGAGACTACCAACGAGGTGGCAGAAGCCCTGGGCCATCCGCCCCAGTTTGTGACCAGCGAAAGCGGCTATGTGAGCCGGCGCACCGACCGGCGCACGCTGGAAATCTTCGAGATGGTGTATTGTGGGCAGCTCAACAAGATGTGGGTGGAAAAGCTGCAACGGCTGGGCGTGAACGCGGTGGGTCTGAGCGGGCTGGACGGGCGCATTTTTGAAGGCACGCGCAAGGATACGCTGCGGGTGCGCGTCAATGGCAAGCGCATGGTCCTGCGCGACGATTGGACGGGCACGGTAGACCGGGTAAATACTCAATTGTTACAGCTGCTGCTGGATAGCCACTATCTACCCGTGTTGACGCCGCCCGCGGCATCGACCCACGGTGAGGCGATGAACGTGGACGGGGATCGCGCGGCGGCTATGGTCGCCGCGGCATTTGGGGCAGACGCGCTGGTAATCCTGAGCAACGTGCCGGGGTTGTTGCGCGAGTTTCCCGATGAAAGCTCGCTGATTTCCGAGATTCCGCGGGCAAAGGCCAACGATTACATGCAGTTTGCCGAAGGGCGTATGAAAAAGAAGGTGATGGGCGCGGTGGAGGCATTGGAAGAAGGCGTGCAGCGGGTCATTTTTGCCGATGGCCGGATTGCCGACCCCATCCGCAGCGCGTTGAACGGCGGCGGCACCCAGATTCGCTAGCTGTCGCCACGATTTGGTAGCAACTTGCCGAGTCAGATGGTTCGACCAGGAGCCGGTCGCACCATGTTGCGCGGCGCAGGAGAGATGTGAACATGGCAGAAAATATGCTGGAAGCAATGGATTTTGCGGCCGTGGAAGAACGGCTGGCAGGCGGCACCACCGCACGGCGCGGCGATATTGTCATGAGCCACGGTGAAGGCTGCTGGATGTGGGACGTAGAGGGCACGCGCTATCTGGACCTGACTGCGGCGCAGGGCGTCGCCATGCTAGGACACAATCACCCGCGTCTGACCGCGGCGATTGCCGCGCAAGCCGGGCGCGTGATTGCCTGTCCCAATTTCTTCTATAACGATACGCGGGCGAGATTTTTAGCTAAGCTGGAAACGGTGTTGCCGAGCCATCTGGCGCATGTATTTCTTGCCAATAGCGGTGCAGAGGCCATCGACGGCGGCCTCAAGTTCGCCCGCCTGGCGACCGGGCGCACAGGCATCGTCGCGGCCATGCGCAGCTTTCACGGGCGCACGATTGGCGCGCTTTCGCTTACGTGGGAGCCTAAATATCGCAAGCCCTTTGATCCACTCCTGGCTGTGAGCCATGTGCCCTACAACAACCTGGAAAAACTCGATGCGGCGGTAAATGACGATACGGCTGTGGTGGTGTTGGAGGTGATCCAGGGCGAAGGCGGCGTGAACATGGGGGATGCCGAATTTCTGGCAGGCGCCCAGCAGATTTGCCGCGCGCGCGGCGCGCTGCTTATGCTCGATGAAATCCAGACCGGATTTGGGCGCACGGGCTATTGGTTTGGCATGGAGCATTACGGTCTGACGCCCGATATTGTCTGTCTCGCCAAAGGCATTGGCGGCGGCTTTCCTATGGGCGCGATTGTGTATACCGACGCCGTCCAGGAATCTCTGTTTGCCGGGGCGCATGGCACAACATTCGGCGGCAATCCGCTGGCATGTGCTGCCGGGCTGGCCGCGCTGGAAACCTACATCGACGACGACCTCATCACCCATGCCGCCGCGATGGGCGAAGTGCTTTTTGACCGTCTGCACGCCGCGTTGGATGACCGGGTCGTTGTGCGTGAAATTCGCGGGCGGGGGCTGATGGTGGGGATTGAACTGCGCGAGAAAGCCGGAAAATATATCAAGGCGCTCATGGAAGAGCACGGCGTATTGGCTTTGCCTGCGGGTTCCAATGTGATCCGGTTGCTGCCGCCCCTGATCATCTCCGAAGAAGAGATTGAGTATGGTGTGCAGGCAATTGCCCAGGTGTTGCCTGCCTGATGTGGGCGTCTGTTGATCCTCAGGTTTGTGAAGTATCCCGGTGCCGCAGTTGCTCGGCAATCTAGACACGAGTTGGACATGAATAGCCCATTGCCCGCAGAACAGAATCTGCCATCCAAAGCCCAGCCGGCGTTTGCGCTGATTCAGGGATTGGTGGAGATCCCATCACTTTCGGGCCAGGAAGCCGCGGCTTCGAACTGGCTGGTGGGCCAGATGCAAGCGCTGGGCTTTGCGCGCGCCTATGTAGATGCAGCGGGCAATGCGGTGGGCGAACTGGGTGAACCCAACGCCTCTACGACGGTGGTGTTGTTGGGCCATATTGATACGGTGCCGGGAGATATTCCTGTGCGGGTAGAAGCCGGCGACGCGGGGCCAGTCCTCTATGGGCGGGGCAGTGTGGATGCCAAAGGGCCATTGGCGGCCTTTGTGTGGGCAGCGGCGCGGGTGGGACATGCGTGGTGCGTGGCCCACGATGTGCAATTGGTTGTGGTGGGTGCGGTAGAAGAAGAGGCCGCGACCAGCAAAGGCGCGCGCCTGATTCGAGACCGCTTCAACGGCACCGATGCGCCGCGACCCGCGGCGTGTATCATCGGCGAACCTAGCGGATGGAACCGGGTCACACTGGGCTATAAGGGTCGCATTCTGCTGGAAGCGGAGGCGCGCCAACCTATGGCGCACACGGCAGGTCCCGATGCCGGGGTGGCGACCGTGCCGGTAGGCGTCTGGAACTACATTGCCGCGTACTGTTCCGAATACAACGCAGCGCGTCCCAAAGCCTTTGATCAACTGCTGCCCAGTCTGCGCACCTTTCGCACCTGGACGGATGATGCCATGCACGACCGGGCACAGGCCCAGATGGGAATGCGCTTGCCCGAAGATTTCCCTGTGGCAGAGTTTGTGCAAGACCTGGCTACCTGGGCCGCGTCCACGTTTGAACTGGAGGCCGAGGACTCCCGTCAACTCACGGCAGACGCGACCGGGTATACCGGGCCTGTCCAGCATACGCTGTCCCTGGCGGGGCCAAAGCTTGCGCTGAAGCTGCACCTGCGTGGTTATGAACCGGCATGGCGCAGCGACCGCCAGAATCCTCTGGTGCGTAGCTTTTTGGGCGCGATTCGCAGCGTGGATCCGGGGGCAAAACCCGGTTTTGTGGTGAAGACCGGCACCAGCGATATGAATGTGGTTGCGCCCGCGTGGCAATGTCCCATTCTTGCCTATGGACCCGGTGACAGCGCACTGGATCATACGCCCCACGAACATCTGCATCTGTGGGAATTCTGGCAGAGTACACTTGTGCTGGAACAGGCATTGCGTACCCTGACTGCCGGCTAACTCCGGTTCTTCACAAACTCTCGCTTTCTGTCTGATTTCCCTTTTCGTTGTACATCCTCCTTGTTTGTCCCTGCCCCTCTCAATCTGAAATCTCAACTTGACATAGCACTTTGATATCTATGCGTATCTTTTTGAAACGTATAGCGTCATAAAGTGTAACGCGTCTACCGTGCGCTGATTTCTGCATGATTGAAGCAGAGCGCAACGCTCGATGGCAGTGCGTGACAACAGTCCGAACACAGGGTGGGGTTTTGGTGCGTGTGGCAGCGTGCTGAGCCAGTAGCTCACAAGTATTGAAAATTGAATCCGGTGCAGCGCAGGCTGCGCATTTGTGATCGATCACACCTCTGGGCGTGATGGAGGCGAATGGCGATGTCGGTTTGCTATCTGTCGACTGTTTTGTGTGCGATTATATAGCGATTTGCACGGCATTTGGTGCGATATTTTCATTTTGTATTGTGTGCAACAAGTCAATTTTTGAGGATATTTGCATAGCTCGAATTGTCGTCTATGCACAGGGTCTCTGCAACGGTGTGGCAGCCGTTGTGGAATCAGGAGGACATCAATGCAACAGCGTAACTACGCCAACTTTTGGGGAGAGATGCAGATCTGGTCGCGTGTGCGGCGCGGTCTGGCATCCATGCGGACAGCCGGTGCGTGGCTGGGTAGCCAGACGCGCCTGGTGAGTCTGGTTTTGGGCGCGTTGATTGTGGGCGGGCTGGTTTTTGCGGCCGTGCGTCCGGCAGTCATGTCTGCGTCGGAAGTAAATGTGCTGGCAAACGGCGACTTTGAAGCAGGATTTCAGAGCAGCGCGGGCTGTGGCACGGTCGGTCGCCAGTGGGATTGTTTTACCAATGGGGGCGCGGCCAACTATGGCTTTTATGATGATGAGTGGGATTTGGTAGTAGCCGACGGCAAGCACAGTCAGTTGATTGAGATCAATACCCACGGCTTCGATGCTCCCGATGCCGACCGCTATGCGGGTATTGCCCAAACGGTGAAAGTGCGGCCCAACGCGGCCTATACATTCCGCATGCGCGGGATGGTGCGCACGACTAATCTGGAGGGCGACCCCTGGCGCTATCGGGTGGAAGTGGGCTGGGTGAAAGGCCCCCAC
>JBBDIO010000246.1:10508-13136 GCA_040880365.1 Litorilinea sp. | reverse complement strand
AGTGCCAAAACGGGGCGCGGGGTGGCCAGCGTTTTCCAGAGTTCGTCGCGAATGCGTTCGGCACCGGCCAATTGCAGGCTGCGCGCCAGGCGTACAATCTGGGCTTCGGTTTCGGCGTCGAGCCGAAAATTCAGTTGTGCGACGAAGCGGGGCGCGCGCAGCAGACGAATGGCATCGTCGGCGAGGCTGACCGGCGAAACCCGCCGCACCACACCCGCCTGCAGATCGGCAAGGCCGCCGCAAATATCGATCACTTCGGTCTGTCCCGACTCCGTCCAGCCCAGGGCCAGTGCGTTGATGGTAAAATCACGCGCCAGCAGATCCGAGTGGAGCGTATCCCCACGCAAGCGGGCAATGTCGCAGACATAGGGTGCGTTTTGCCCATCGTTAAAAAGGATGCGCGCGATTTCGCGAGTTTCATCCAACGCAAAATAAGCCCAGCCCAGACGATTGGCGACGCGCCGGGCAATCGCAAGCGCCGGCTCGGCGACGACGATATCGATATCCTTAATCGGCGTATCGGGACCCAGTACCAGATCGCGTACTGCGCCTCCCACCAGATAGAATTCGTTGGTCTCGGCGCGCAGGGCACTGATTAGCTGTCGGATGGCCGGGTGTTTTGGTTGCCAGTTCATTGCTTTGAAGGCGTTGCGGGCCGCTGAAATCGCGCATATCGCAATGGAAAGCGCGCGTGTCGCCAGGCCGCGCCGCAACGGAATGTGAACCCTGTGCCCGCATCCAGTGCGCGCCACGTGACGCCATGCTTATCCGCGGTAGCTGCAATCATGGAAGGTTACAGGTGTTCGGTTGTGAAATACGACTATGGCGGACGATTGGCGCTGTCACCGATGTGATTACCCAGGAAATGCGTGAACGCAGATGCGCAAATTGCAGGCTTGCACTCAGTCGCGCGGTGCAAACCAGTGTGAGATGCCGGACGAGATGGAAACTGGTTAGCATTATAGCAGAGATTGTTTAGATGTTAAACGAATGGATGTTGCGCAAAAGAACGCGGGGCTAATTCGGGGCCACGGGGGTGGCGGGCAGCGGTGGCAGGCGGCGTCGGCTGCGGGTGGCAATGACCACACCCGCCAGAACTGCACACCCCCCCAGCAACTGTTGCGTGCCGGGGAAGGTATCGAACAAAAAGTAGGCCCAGATAATGGAGATGACCGGGCTGACCGTGAGAATTATGGCGTGCAGGCTCATAGTTATGCGGCGCAATGCCAGATAGTAGAGACTGCGGCTGATCACCACATCGACGGTGCCGGTGAGTAACACAATCCACCAGCCGATGGCGGGCGGTGCGGTCCACGCGGCGGCGGGACGGGTGAGGACAAGCACAGCCAGGCAAAGTGTGGTGAGCAGGAGGCGAAAGAAGAAGAAATTGAGAAAATCCATGTCGCCGCCACTGCGCTTGACGACGGCGGTGTGCAGGGCATAGCCTGCGGTGGAGATGACAACCAGGAGCGAGCCGATTTGGAGTACGTCGCCGCCCGGCTGAAAAGAGATGACGAATACCCCGCCAATGGCGACCACGGCGCCGACGATCTGGATGGGTAGCAGTTGCTCACGCAGCCATGCCACGCCGATAAGCAATGTGAATAGGGTGGACATTTTGCTGAGCATGGATGCGGTGCCGGCGTCGATGTAGCTGACGCTGGCATAGGTCAGAAAGGTGCTGGTGCCTACACACGCGCCGATAATCAGGAAAAAACCAAAGTGTCGGCGCAGAAGGTTTAGCGCGAGGGTGCCGCGATACCAGCCATAGAGTCCCACCTGGGTAGTTGCCACCAGCATGACCAGGGTGGCGCTGATTGCCGGGTCGAAATAGGGAATGAGCGCACGGGCAAAAACGAAATGCAGACTATCGACCATGAGGAGCAGCGCAAACAGGCCGATTGCGGGTTGGGGCGCGGTGGGCGCGATCTCCGCAATGGGTGTGGCGGGCGGTGGGAGTACTGGGTTCTGGGTTGCCATGCGTTATACGCTCGACTGTTGTGACAGGGGCGCGCCGGGTGCGGCGCGGTGGGACCTGTCTGGTATCTCTTGTGATCGTGGCGTGCGGGATGCCCGCCTGGTCGTCTGGGGCCTCTAGGGTTTCGTGTGGGTTCGCACCTGGCGCTTCATATAGACCATGAGCGCGTGCAGGCCGCGCAAGCGTTGGGGGGTAATGGCCTCGTGTAAGCCAAGCAGGTGATAGACATCGTCGGGCGTGTCGAGGACGGCCTGGGGCGCTGCGCCGTTGAGACCCGCAACCAGAATTGCGCCATAGCCGCGCACCGTGGGTGATTCGGCTGGAATGTCCAGAAAAAACTCGACCTGATCATCGGCAATTTCGGTGAAGAGGAAGACCGGCGTCTGACATTCGTGGACCTGTTCCATCTGGTCGCGCTGGGCGTGGAGACGATCCGGCAGGTCGGGGAGGTCCATGCTGTATTCGAGCAGATATTCCAGGCGTTCGCGCGGGGTGACCATGCGGAATTCCTCGATGATGGATTGAAGTTCTGCGGGGCAGGCCTGGACTTTTGTATCGTTTTGCTCTTCCATTAGGATTCCTTCGCACTGATTTCTGTATTTTAACTGTTGCACAGTGACTAAATTACGCTGTTCACTTGGCCAGGTGGT
>JBBDIO010000246.1:0-10408 GCA_040880365.1 Litorilinea sp. | reverse complement strand
CTGTGCCACTTCGATTTGCGTCCCTATGGTAATCAAGCGCGGAAGCGACGTCAAACCGGCGGCTGTGCGATCCGCGGCGTGCGGGTTTGCGGGGGGCTTTGCGGGCGACGTAGAATAAGCGGGTTGGCCGTTTAGTTCCACTCGGCCAGGTTCTACTCAGTCATGTTCTACTCCGCGATACTCTATTCGAAGTTCAATGCTGGTTCATTTACCCAGGTTCCCAGAAGGAGCATTCTCTAATGACCGACCCGCAAGACAAGGCGCGCGTGCGTGAGCTTTTGGCGCAACAGCCGCGCTTCGCTGTTTCGATTTTGCCGACCCCGCTGATTGATTTGCCGAATTTTAGCGCGTGGTTGGGTGGTCCCCGGATTTTGATGAAGCGGGACGATATGACGGGTTTGGCGTTTGGCGGCAACAAGGCCCGCAAACTGGATTATTTTATCGGCGAGGCCAAGGCCCAGGGCTGTGATGTGTTTATCGGCGGCGGTGGAGCAGCCCAGTCGAATCACGCGCTGATGTGCGCCGCGGCCGCGCGCAAGGCAGGGATGCGTCCGGTGATTTTTGCCCGCGCCGGAACCAAGCACTATGAGCTGCAAGGCGATTATCTGCTGACAAAAATGTTGGTCGATGGCGGTGTGAAGGTCTATAACAGTGGCGACGCCGCCATGAAGGATCGGCAGACCCGCGAGCTTTCGGATCTCATGCAAGAGGCCGCAGACGATCTGCGCAGCAAGGGCTTCAAGCCCTATATTCTGCCGGGGTCGGGCCAGCCTTCGGGCACGCTGGGCTATGTGGAGTGTGCGCTGGAATTGACGGAACAGTGCGAGTCTATGCAGATTACACCCGACTGGATCGTGCTTACCTCTTCGGGTGGGGGGCAGGCGGGGCTGTTGCTGGGCCAAAAACTACTGAAACAGTCGCACACGGTGGTAGGGATTGCGCCGGGGCCTTATGGCTCGGATTCCAGCCGCGCCGAAGGGGTGGCGAAGCTTGCCAATCGCACGGCGGAGTTGTTGGCTGTGCCGGAACGCGTTGATGCCGACCAGGTGATGAATCGGGATTATTCGGGCGGGGCCTATGGTGTGCCCAGCGAGGCGGGGATGGAAGCCTATTGGATGATGGCGCGCACCGAGGGCGTATTCCTGGACCCGGTCTATACATCCAAGGGTGTATCGGGCATGGTGGATTTAATCCGCAAAGGGGTAATTGGCGCGGACCAGACGGTGATCTACATTCACACCGGCGGTTTGCCCATCAATTTCGCCTATAGCAAAGAACTGAGCCAGGCGTTTGATCTTTCGCTGGAGTCGGATGAACTGCTGTAGATGTGCTATGCACGGTGCGCGGAATTGATGCGCGCTTGCCGGTAAACTGGTGCGGGAGAGATCAGCGATCTCCCCCGCATTTTTTGTAGTGCGGCTATTCGCAGACGGCCTATTCGCGGACGGTGAAGAGCGCGCCTGCGCTGCGTCCCCACACTTCGTTGAAATAGATTAGCTCGGCATGGGCGGGAAGAACCCGAAACTCACCGGGCGTCGCGGCGCGTGCGGTGAAGGTGTATTCATACGCACCGGCCTGCAAATAGGTGGCGAAGACGGTGACGGCCTCGCTCTTGAAATCTGTGGCGACGGGCTGCCAGGTACGCCAGTTGCTGCTGGGCGCATCTTCCAATTCCATACCCAGCATGGGGGTATCGTAGGGCGAGATGGAGAGCGCAGGATCGATGGGTTCCAGCCCCGCGGGGACGGGGATGCGCAGCGCGAGATGGTGCAGATCGGTGGGGGCGACGATGGTGACGGTCACACTCACGATATCGCCAGTTTGTGCGCTGTCGATGGTGCGCGCGTCGCCAGCAACGTCTGGCGTTGCATCTGAAATTGCATCGGACATTTGGAAGCGGCGGTCAACCACGATTCCCCGGTCGCGCGCGTCGATTGCCAGGGCATCCAGATAGTAGTGGAGGGCTGCGGTGTAATACATGTTGCCCTGGTCGGCGCTGCGCGCGATGGTGAGCCGGTTGTTGGTGTCGCGCAGGAGATCGGTGATCTGGACTTGCAGATCAACTTTCTCGCGCAGGGTGGCGGGCGTCACGGCGCCGGAGTCCAGTTCCACATTGTTCAGTTGCACATCCCAGGAATATTCGCCTTGCAGTTCGCCACTGGCAACCAGCCAATCGGTGAGGGCTATCAGCGTCCAGGCCGTCTCCTGGGGAGATCGCCAATGGCCCGATTCGCGGGTGCTCATGAGCCAGCGAATGACCGGCAGGAGTAGCGGTTGGTCGGGTTCCAGGCGCACAAAGGCTGCCAGCACCATTGCCGTGGTGCGCGTATTGCTGTTGAGGGTGCGGAAGTCGACCGACTCTTCTTGCCACCACGCGCCGGTTGCCGAGAGATTGGCCGCGCCGTAGAGGTCATCGAGCAAGGTTTGGGCGCGGCTGTCGCCGGGCTGGACATTTTCCAGCGCCATTGCCAGCAGTGCTTTGCCATAGTGGCCCAGGCGTTCGCGGCTGTCGTAGAGCGTGCTCATGCGTCCGGGATCGCCTTGATCCATTTCGGAAAGTACAAAATGGGCAAAGGCCATTTCGTTGAGCCGCCAGGACTCGGTGATCCGCCCCGGTTCGACAAACTGGCGGTCGAGATAGGCGACACCGTTGTTGATTGCTACCGGCGGGACGGCAAAGTCTTCGCGGACAACATTGTGCAGTCCCCACAATACATAGGTGGTGATGAACGGGTTGCTGCGTTCGCCGCGCCAGTAGCCCCAGCCGCCGTCCTGATTCTGACGGCTGATGAGGCGTTGCACCGCGACACCCAACTGGAAGGAGAGTTGCGCTTCCAGTTCTGCATCTTCGATGCCCAGGGTGCGCAGTGCGCGCAGGTTGAAGAGATTGGGCAGGAAGCGGCTCACCGTGTTTTCGGTACTTTCATACGGGTATTGAGTCAGGTAGTCCAGCCCGTCTTGCATCCCGGCGGCCAACGAAGGCTCGATGGTAATATCCAGGGTGCCGCTGTCGGTGGCGGCCTGGGGCACGCGGATGTTTTCGACGACTTCCCGATTCTGGACCTCACCGGCGGTTGCGACCGTTTCGGGCGCTTCGTGGCGGACCACGGGAATCACCAGGCGCAGGGCGTCGGTCAAGCGATCCGGGTCGGATTCTTCCCCGGTTGCATCGGTAGATGCCTCATCACCGGACTGCGTGTCTGGTGCTGTGGCTGTGGCTGGTTCAGCGGCGACGATGGTGACCACAACTTCGGTGGCATCGTCATGTATGGCGATGGGCCAGGTCTGGATGGTTTGGCCCTGCGTCGCCAGGGTTGTGGTGATAGTGGTTGCGCCCTGTTCAATCTCTGCGCCTTCCACAGTGATGGAAACATTGAGCGCGGCGAGCGACTCATCCGTGGTATTGAGGATGGCCGCGCCAATCTGTGCGCGGTCTCCGGCGGTGAAGAAGCGGGGCAGCCGCGGGCGAACTTGCAGCGGTTTGGTGGCGACAAGATCGGCCTGCGCGTCACCCACCAGGGTATCGCGGGTGACGCCGCGGGCGACGAGCGTCCAGGTGGTCAGGTTATCGGGCAGGGTGACCGCGACCTCGATCTGGCCTTCGGCGTCGGTGGTGGCGTCGGCCTGCCAGAGCGCGACATCGGCGAATTCTTCGCGCAGTTCGATGCCCGCCATGCCGCCGCCGCCGCCACCACCCTTGGCCCCTTCGGAAAGCTGCTGGCTCATGCGGTCGCGGTTGATGATCAGGGTGGCGCTGGTGCGCACATCCAGCGGGCGTTGGCTATAGTAGGCTTCGAGCAGGCTGCGGTCGTCGAAACTGCCCAGGAGCAGGACGGCTTTGTCCACCAGCGCCAGGCTGACCTCGGCATTGGGTACAGGCTGGTTTTCGCTGTCGCGTGCGGTGATAGTATAGGTAACGATTGCGCCGGGCATAACCGTAGGCGCAGAAGGCTCAATGTCCAGGCTCAGCTCTTTGGCGGCAGTATCCACCGCGACCTGGGTATAGCCCACGCGCATGGCGGCGGTGGGGTTGGTTTCGTCAATGCCTTTGATGAGGACGACACCCACGTAGATATTGGGGATGTGGTCTTCGGTGATGGGGATTTCCAGGGTGGCGCCAGTGTTGCCCAGCCGGTGCAACGAATGTTCCAGCACGCCGCCGCGTTCGACGGTGAGCAGGGCATCGACTGTGCCGGAGAAGGGGCTGGCAATCAGAATGCGCGCGGTGTCGCCGGGCGCATAGCTGTCGCGGTCGGCGATGATTTCGATGCGGTCGTTGTTGGCGCGCGGCCATTCCACCACGGCATCGGCGCGGGGGTTGCTGATCCACACGGAGGCACTGCTGCTGGTGGCGTTGCCGCGGTCATCTTCGCCGCGGGCCATGATTTCAAACTGGCCCGCCTGTTCGGGAACCCAGTTGAGAATCGCGCGCCCGTCGCGGTCGGATTGCAGGCTGGTGGTATAAACCTCTGTGCGGGTGACACTGGTATCCCAGCGCATCTGTCCGCCGGGGCCGCGGGCATAGACGTTGTTCCACTGGAGTTCGTAGACCGTGATTTCCAGCGGCGCAGCGGTGTAGGGTGTGCCATCGGGCCGGAGGGTAATCAAATCGACGGCCTGTTCCACGCCCGGATCGGATACATAGGTCTGGGGACTGATACCGATATAGTATTCGGCGTTGTGAATTGCCACGGACTGGCGCGCGGAGACAAACTGATCGCTGGGCGTTTGGATGGTCACATCGAACACCCAATTCTGGCTGGGGACCATGCGTTCGGACAGGGCGGCAAGGTCGGCGGGCAGCTCTACCGTGAATTCACCATTGGGACCCGTGCGGCCTGTGCCTTCGCGAATCAGGCCCAGATAGACAGAGGTATAGGGGCTTAGAATCTCGTCATCGGCAGCAAAGGGTTCAAAGCGATAGTTGCGTCCTGCATCGGCGTCATCCCAGGCAAAGAAGTGGGGTTCGGAAATCAGCCGCCAGGTGACGAGGGCGTCGGCAACCGGCCCGCCGCTGAAGTAGTCGGCCTGCACCGTGGCGCGCACCGTATCGCCCTGGATATATTCGGGCGCATCGGGCGTGATGGTCATGAGAAATTCGGGTGTGCGGAAATCGGCAACCTGGAAGGTGGCCCCGCCATAGAAGGGCTGGTTCTGGCCGGGCACCGATGTTTCGACCTGGAGGAAATAGAAACCGGAGTTGGCTTCGGGCGAAAGCTCGATTTGTCCAAAGAGCGTGCCGTTCTGGTTGGGCTGCACATTCGCTTCGCTGATGATGTTGCCCTGGTCGTCGTTGACTGTGATACGCACAGAGATATCATCGTCCGGGAGCTGGTACTCGTCTCCCACAACTGCGCGCAGAATGCCCTTCCAATAGACGGTCTGCCCGGCGCGGTAGACGGCGCGGTCGGTATAGAAGAATTGCTGGATGGGTTCCATGCCCCACCCGCCCATTAGCTCGAAATCCCACACGGCGATGCCGCTGTTCCATTCACTGGAAGCAATGGCGAAGTCGGGTGCGCCGGGTTCGCTCACCACTGCGATGAGTGGCTTCCAGCGATTTTCGGGCGTGAGATTCAACTGAATACGCAGAATCCCATCGGAGTCGGTGGCCCCGGCGCCGACCTGTTCGCCATCGATGTAAAACTGGACGGTGGCATCGGGCACAGGTGCGCCCGTGGCATACTCTGTGAGCCAGACCAGCGATTCACCAAATTCGCTGGCTTTGAGCAACAGGTTGTAATCACTCAGTACGATGAGGCTGTTTTGTTTCGGGTTAACATTCATATCTCCATCGCGGAGGGCGGCACCGGGATCGGGCGATTCCAGATAGTAGACGCCCGGTGGCAGCAGATCTCCCGACGCGGCGGTGAGAGAGATGACCTGGCGCACGGTGACGTTGCGTTCTTCGACCCCTTCGTAGGTGCGCGACCAGATGCGATTCGTGGCGGCATCGGGTACGGTGTAGTTCTCCCAGATCTCCCATTGGTTGGTGCCGGTCAGGCGGAAGAATTCGGGCAGGGGGACGCGGTAGAAATCGGCTTCGATGGCATCCACATTGCGAAAGAGCAGGCTGGTGCGCGGTTCGGCACCCTGGCTCATGAAGTGTGTGAAGCGTTCAATTTCATATTGCACGACCGGGGCATAGTCGCCGGTGGTAAACGTGTAGGTCTGATCGGCGCCCAGCGTGTTGCCATATCGGTCGCCGGTATCTGCACCGACCGTGACGGTATAGGTGGTGTTGGGTTCCTTGAACCAGCTCAATTGCAGCTCGTTGACAAAGCCGGAGTAGTAGCTGAATACCTGGGTGGTGGTGAGCAGCGGCGTGACGCTGATATTGTCATAGACCAGCGTGTCGCTCAGTGCGGTATTGAATTTGATCACCACCGAGGCATCGGGCGAGATATTTTGCGCGCCATCGGCAGGCGAAACGCGTTCGATGGCGGGCAGTGGGACAACTTGAAATGCCTGGCTGAACGCGGCGCGCAGATTGCCCTGGCGGCTGATGGGTTGGGCCGTTTCCGCGACCTGGATGGTGTATTCGCTGCCAAATTCCAGCGATTGAGTGGGCGTGAAGACCAGGCGGGTATCGTTGTCGTGCCAGGACAGCGCGCCGTCGATTGCACGATTTTCTGCGGTAAGCTGAAATGCCGCTGCGGTAGACGCGGGGTCCATGGGTTGGCTGAACGTGACTTCTACAGTGGATTCGGGAAACGCACCGCTGCCGACCGGGGTGGCGTTGGTGACAATGGGCGCGGCAGTCGTAAATTCAAACACGAACGGCGCTTCCAGGGTTTCGCCGTCCAGCGCGGTGACATCGGCTACGGTCACGGTGTAGCGGGTGGCGCCGGCAAAGCCTACGGACGGGCGGAAGGTGTAGATGCTGGTGTTCAGCCATTCGCCTTCGCCCGCGATTTCCGGTTCGATGGTGAGCGGCGCGGGCAGGGCGGCTGTTTCGTCGATGCCGCCCAGGGGGATGACAGGCCGGTTGAACACGACCACGATGGCGGTATCGGGCGCAACTTCTTCGGCCCCTTCTCCGGTGGCGTCGGAAGGCTGGACCGAGGTGACGGCCAGCGGCGTCGCGCCGGTGAAGGTGGCTTCCACATCCTGGGTAGAGGCAATGCCCTGGCTCGTCACGATAGTGCCGGCAGGCAGTAGAAATTGATAGGGTTCCCCGGCGACGGGCGGGGCCGTGGGCAGGAATGTGAGCCGTGCGCCTTCGACGGTGACGGTGCCCGGCAAATCGGGTTGAATTGTCAGGGCGTCGGCGCTGACCGGGTCCAGTTCCTGGTCAAATTCAAACGTGACCGGCGTATCCGCACGCAACGCGCCACCGGTGGGCGTCGTGTTGCGCAGCGCGGGGGGCAGGTCGTTTTCGGTCTGGGCCAGCGCAGCGGGTGCCGATGTGGTGAGGATGCGCTGCACGCCGGCACGCGGCGCAGAGTCCGTGCCTGTCGTCTGGGATGACGACGCAGGCGCGCACGCGGCTGTGAACAGGAGCAAAATGAGAACTGTTGTGATCCGCCAGACCGCTACAAATCGCGGTGGCGTGTTCTGAACGGTGAAATAATTCGAACTGTTTAGGAAAAGGTCGGTTTCGTGCCTGCGCTGTTGTGTTTTTGTCTCTTTGGGCGACATTTGCGCCTCCGCGGGTTTCTGAATTGTCTAGGAAATGAAAGTAAAATCAAGCAGAAAATGATGGATATTTGAACATATGACACCACATATAATGCTTCTGAATCATGTCTACTGGGTACGTTACTGGGCACATTACGGTATGCCAGCAACAAGGGCAGTAAGGGCGCGACCCTATTCGGAATTAAGTAGATCGGGTTGGCGTAATTCGGGTTGATACAAATTGGAATCGACAATCGTTTGTGGCTCGCCGATTGCCACAGGCAAAATATAGTCTTCTACCACAATCAAGGCCGGTGTTGAGCGCACAGTAGATTCGCCCGCGGTGCGTTCGCCTTCGATCCAGATGGTATGCGTGCCCGGTTCGAGTTGCCACCAGTGCTGGGTACGATTTGTGTCCGATTGCGTGTGCAGTATCACGGTGGATGCGCTGGCCGTTTCAGCATCTGCGGGTGGCTGGGGCGATTGGACCAGCCGCAGTTCGTGCCAGGTTTCGCCCTGGGCAGTATAGCCATCGATCAGAATGCGCTGGCGGGCACGCGGCGCGCCGGGGTGGATCTGGTAGGCGATATTGGATGCTGGGGCTGCGAGCAAGAGCGGTCCGCCATCGATCGCAGCGTCGGCTTCTTCCATGCGGGCCGACTGTTGTGCAGTGGCGCGCGCGCCAGGCGGCAGAATGGGGATGTTCTGCTCTGCCATCCAGTCGTGATACGTGGGCGGCAGATGCCAGTAGACACGCTCGACGCGTCGCTCGGCGGGAGTGGTGGCGTCTGCGGGCAGATTGGTGGCCCGATCTATTGTGACGGGTTGGAATTGATTGTCGATCTGCTGCGGCTCGGTGCCCGCGATAAAGAGTTCCTGCATCTGACGTGCGCAGTGGGGACTGGGCAGCATCCCCGAAGGCGCGCAGATGGTTACGTTGTTCAGGCCGGGCGGGCGCGTGAAGGCGCGCGGGGGTTGGGGATGCGCGGCGAGCATGAGATCGCGCCAAATCGGCCCCGCGCCGTCAATGCCGCTGACATCGAGCATGGGCGCATTGTCGGCATTGCCTGTCCACACGCCGACGATGCGTTCTGTGCTATAGCCAATCGTCCAGTTGTCGCGCCAGTCGGTGGTGGTGCCGGTTTTCACCGCGGTCGGATAGGGCAGGTCGAGTACCGATTGTTCGCCAAATGCGGGCGCACGCGCCAAAGAATCGGACAGCATGTGTGTAATCAGATAGGCCGTTTGCGGTGAGATGATGGGTTGCTGTTGGGGATTGGTGGTCGCACCAGGTTGGGTGAGCCTGCGAAACGCCGCCACTGTTTGCCAGCCGGTGGCGGGATCATATTCCTGGACATCGAGCAGCGACCGATTTTCCAGCCGGTGGCCGGTTTGAAATATGCCGAATGCCGTGGCGAGATCAAGCAGGCGCACTTCGCCGCCGCCCAGGGTGAGGGCAAGCCCAAAATCACCGCCAAAGGATGTGATGCCTGCCGCGCTCGCGATTTCTTTCAGCGTTTGAACGCCGATATGGTCCAGCACTTTGACTGCGGGAATATTGTAGCTGTTGGCAAGCGCGGCGCGCACCGAAACGGGGCCATGAAAAAGGCGGTCGTAGTTCACCGGCGCATAGGGCACATTCGCGCCCTGTTCGTCGCGTACATAGAAGGTGGTAGGCAAGTCGGCAAGGATGGAAGCCGGGGTCAGGGGCGTATAGCCTGTGCGTGTTGCCCACGCAGGATCCAGCGCAGCGGCATAGGTGAGGGGCTTGATGGCGCTGCCTGGTTGACGCAGGCTCAAGGCGGCGTTGACATTGCCCTGGATACCGACGTCGAAATAGTCGGGGCTGCCGACCATTGCGAGTATCTGCCCGGTTTTGGCGTCGAGAACCACCGCCGCGGCATTGTCTACCCGGCGTTTGGGATTGGTCAACCCATCACACAGCCCAGGGCGGCGGCAGTTCAACAGGTCCAGCCGGTGGCGGATCTGGCGTTCGGCCTGCCGTTGCAAGTCGAGATCCAAAGTAGTGTAGATGCGATAACCGCCGGTGCGCAGTCCGCCCACGCCGATGCGCTGGATGATCTGGTCCTGTACATACATGACAAAGTGGGGGGCGTCGATGCTGAACAGGCGCGTGCGATAGCGCAGCGGCTCGTCGGCAATGGCCTGGGCTTCGGTGGCGGTAATGAAGCCCGATTCGGACATGAGCCGCAGCACGGTGAGTTGGCGCGCTTTGGCGATTTCTTCATCCTGGAGTGGGTTGTAGCCGGACGGATATTGTACCAATCCGGCCAGAAGCGCGCACTCGCCCCGACTCAACTGCTGGGCAGGTTTGGCAAAGAAGATTTCGGCCGCGGCTTCCAGGCCAAAGGCGAAATGTCCGTAGTAGGTTTGGTTCAGATAGAGCGCAAGCAGTTCATCTTTGGTGTAGCGTTGTTCCAGGCGCAGGGCAATCCACGCCTCGCGCAGCTTGCGGCGCACGCTCTGTACATAGCGTTCTTCCGGCTCTAGCAAGAGGTTGCGAGCGAGTTGCTGAGTGAGCGTACTGCCCCCGCTGACAACCTGCCCCCCGGCGCGATAGTTTTGGACCAGGGCGCGCGCAATTGCCAGCGGATCGACCCCTGGATGATAGTAGAAGCGGCTATCTTCGGTCGCCAGCGTTGCCTGGATGCAGGCCTGGGGTACTTCGTTCAGATCGACGTTGAGTTGTTTGCCCGAATTGGGATCGACGATTTCGTAGAGCAGGCGACCATTGCGGTCGAGAATCTGGGTCGTCGGACGCACCAGG
>JBBDIO010000245.1:9757-13141 GCA_040880365.1 Litorilinea sp. | reverse complement strand
ATCGTCGGCACGGATGGAAACCTGGCGGCCATCGGAATAGACCAGCGTGCCTTCAAACTCATCCAACTGTCCGCCGGTGCGCGCCCGAATCTGGGCAAACATGAGCACCGCGCCATTGTCCAACGTCAGGCTGAACCAATCCCAGCCCACGGCCTCGGCGCTCAGAGCATTGGTACCAAATTCGTGATCCATCCAACTCGCGCCGGTCACCGCCACAGTTGCACCGGCATACGTCACGCTGCCCGTCGTCTCCATATTCACCAGGCTATAGTAATAGCTGGCGACGCCCGCTTCGGGGCCTTTCTGGCTGAGGCCGGCATCCCCGTGCAAAACCGGCGCACGCGTCTCGCGCAGAGTCAGATCCACGGCAAAAGGCTGCCCCGTATCGGGGTGGAGCGCCGTGGCGGTGATGTGGGTCGCACCCGGTTCAATTTCGCGGGCGGCCCAGTCTTCCAGCCACACCGCATAGGCAGGCGATCCACTTGCGCCGGCCAACCCCGCCCCTCCGCGACTATAGCGCTCGAACGCCACATGCTCGCCCTGCGCCACATGGGTCAGGCCAAAGTGCGCCATATACACCTGGTTGGTAGCCCAATCCGACGCGCGCGCGGGCAGCGTTGGCGTCAATGCGTTGCGAAATATGGTGAACTGATAGCCAAAGCGCTGTCCATCGGCGTCTTCCAGATTGCCTGTGTAATACCACCATTCCGTCTGAAATTCGGGGTGCGCGCCATGATCCTGGGGAAAATTCAGCGTGATGGGCGTATAGGCCCGGGCAAAACCGGCATTCGGCTCGCCACTCAACGCCGTGATGACATCGGCGCGCACATTCCCCGCCGCATCCGGGTTGGCCGCGCAGCCCGCCAAGGCAAAAACCGCCAGGCTGCCAACTACAATCCACAACATACGCTTCATGCCGCTATCCACACATTTCTAATTTGTTCTATTCCGAGTCTAACGATTGTGAAATCCAGAGCTAATTCTAGCGTATCCCGTGGCACAATCGGTTAGCCTGCGTCCGTTTGGCGCGCACTTGTTTCAAGAGTAGAATGCACATCGATCCTTCAGAGATGGGTGCGCATGGAATCTCCTGGTCGGTGTTCGCAAGACGATTGCAGGCGACTGTAGATAGAAGCCAGATGCCGTTTCTTCTGTTATATATCCTGCCCGGCGGTTTGAACCGCATGTGGCAGATTATGAACGCGGTGGACATCCGCCTCAAAATCATGGGCATGGTGCTGGGCCTCACGGTCACGCTGGGCTTGAGCGTCACGCTGCAAGTGCGCGCCATCATGACCCAGGCCCTGATTGGTGAACTGGACGACCGCGGCTATTCCGTTACCAGCGATCTGGCAGCACGCAGCGCGATGCTCATCCTCGAAGGCAATCAATTCAGCCTCAACTATCTATTGACCCAGACTCTGCAAAACCACCCGGATATTCGGTATGCCTTTGTGGTGGATGAACAGGATCAGGTTCTCGCCCATACATTTGAAGGCAAACTGCCCCCGGATATTTTCCAGGCCAACCAATTGCCTATCCCCCAGGCAAGCGCGGGCGACGAACTCTATTCGCATGTGCACTACGATACCATCGAAGGCGTGATGCACGATTTCGCGGTGCCCATTCTCCAGGGTCAACTGGGCTATATTCGGATGGGGCTGGCCGAGACCCGCCTGCACGAAACTATCGACGCCACCACGCGCCGAATGCTGGGCACCACACTGGCCGTTTCGGTCGCGGGGATCCTGGGTGCGCTGGTGCTCACCTGGCTGATTACGCGCCCCATCCTGGATCTGGTGCAGGCAACCGCGGATCTGCGCGGCGGCAATTTGCGCACGCGTGCACCGCGGCGCGCCGATGACGAAATTGGCGTGCTCGCCGACAGCTTCAACGCGATGGTGAGCGAATTGGAAGTGAGCCAGCAACTGGTCATCGAAAAAGAAGCCGCGCGCACCCAGCTGCTCTCGCAAATCATCCGCGCCCAGGAAGAAGAGCGCAAACGCATCGCGCGCGAGCTGCACGATGGGGTTGGGCAGGCCCTGACCTCCATGCTGGTGCGCACGCGTCTGCTCAACCAGGCCACGTCGCAGGCAGAAATGCAGACCCACGCCGAAGAACTGCGCACCGAAGCCGCCGAGACGTTGGCAGCGGTGCGTCTTCTGAGCCGGGAATTGCGCCCCAGCGCGCTGGATGATCTGGGGCTGACCGCCGCGCTGGACCGCTATGTGGGAGAATTTGCCACTCAATACCCCGATCTCACCGTAGACTTGCATGCGCAATTGGCCGAACGCCTGCCCTCGGATATTGAAATCACCCTCTATCGCATCATTCAGGAAGCTATGACCAATACGGCACGCCACAGCGACGCCCACACCTTGAGCGTGCTGGTCAGCCGGCGCGACGGACGCGTACACGTCATCGTTGAAGATGATGGGCACGGCTTTGACGTCGAGAGTACGCGGCGCGACGGTTCCAGCGTAGGCATCCACAGCATGACCGAACGCGCCGAATTGCTGGGCGGACACATGGCAATCGAGAGCAGTCCCAGCGGTACCGGGGTCTATATCGAGATCCCGCTAGGAGAAGACAGCGCATGAGCGGCACCAGTAGCACCAGTGGCACAAATCGCACGGCGAATGAACCTGCACGCGTCATCCGAATTGTTTTGGCCGATGACCACGCCGTACTGCGCGCCGGGTTGGCCGCGCTGCTCAATACCGAAGCCGATATGCAAGTGGTAGGCGAAGCCGGCGACGGCGAAGAAATTGTAGAAGTGGCCGCGCAGTTGAAACCCGATGTCATTTTGCTGGATATCAATATGCCCAAAGCCAATGGGCTGGAAGCGCTGGTGGTGCTGCGCGAACAGGTTCCCCAAAGCCGCGTGCTGGTATTGACCATGCACGACGACGTGAACTATCTGCGCCAGGTGCTGGAAGCCGGGGGCGCGGGCTATCTGCTCAAACACGCCGCCGATAAGGAATTGCTCTCCGCCATTCGCACCGTATACAGCGGCGGCACATTTCTGCACCCGGCCCATGCCCAGGCCCTGCTGACGCCCCCCATCCCGCCCGCCACCCCCGCCGAGCAAGACAGCCTGCGCGACCAGCTCAGCGAACGCGAGATCGAAGTGCTGCGGCACATTGCCTTTGGCTATTCCAATAAGGAAATCGGCGAAATGCTGATCATCAGTGTGAAGACAGTGGAAACCTATAAGGCGCGCCTGATGGAGAAACTGGAATTGCGCAGCCGCGCCGCGCTGGTGCGCTTTGCCCTCCAACACGGTCTGCTGGACGACGGTCATATCTGACACGGTCACATCTGACACGGGGCACATCTGATACAGGGCCAATAAAAATTGAGGGCGATGCGCTGGCATCACCC
>JBBDIO010000245.1:0-9657 GCA_040880365.1 Litorilinea sp. | reverse complement strand
GGGCACATCTGATACAGGGCCAATAAAAATTGAGGGCGATGCGCTGGCATCACCCCCGATTTTTGATTGAACTTTATTTGTGGCTTAACCGTTGGTCACTAGGCTTTGGCAGGAGTGCCGTAGTCTGTTGCCGTGGTTTCCACATCGACCGACTTGGCTCGCCAGGGCGTGCCCAGCATGTTCAGCAAGAAGTAATCCAGACCGATGTATCCCGAAACTTTCCAGGCCATGATAAGGCCGATGGAGAGAATAAAGAGCACCGGGTTCGTGCTGGCAGTGCCCGCCAACATGAAGTTGAAATTCAGCAAACCACCCAGGAAGGCCGAGATACCTGTGAACACACCCAAGACCAGCGCAATCCCGATTAACAGTTCGCCCCAGGCAATCAGCGGCGCCATATAGGTGTAAGCTTCGATGCTAATCATGTATTCCAGGAACGAGCGATACCAGTCGAAAGAGATGGCCGGGCGTCCCACTTCGGGGATAGCAACCGCTCGTGTCCAGAAGCCTTGCACCGCTTCACCGGTCGATACCCACGCCGGGTCGCTCACTTTGTGCAAACCGGCATCAATCCACTGCCAACCCACATAGACACGAATGATAAGCCACAGGATGGAGGCCCGAGGGTCGCTGAGCAAAAACTTGGCAACAGGCGGGTCCTGGATAATCTGGCGCTTGCGATTCATGACGGCGTTCATTGCTTTCTCCTTTAAGATATTGAACTCTGTGTTCAATAGATTCTGAAACTGAATGTTTGGTTGGGGTGCGAACCACTTTTTCCCCATGTATGATTAGCTACAGCGAGCGAGATGCTGTCCATCCATTGCGCTGTAGCGATTCCGTGTGTCCGATTTTATCTGTCGGAGCGGTAGTGTTCCCCGCTTTGTTCGTCGCTCTGTTTACTGACTCGCTTTACTGTCTCGCTCATTTCCTGCTTGCCCACAGTATAGACCGAATAGTGTTGCCCGTGTAGCAGGATTTTCCCTGAACTTTGCGCAAACGTGTAGGGAAAATCCTGCAATGTGTGTGTCGGGGAATTCCCCTACACACCAGGATTGTGCATGAGGGCCGTCATAAGTTATTGCCACAAGATTTGCAAGTAGGGTGTCGTTACAGAGAAAGACTGTTGGGAATAGCAACACAGGTGGACAACAAAAGTGGACAACACAGTTGCGCAACGCTTGCCAGCCATCGCTCAACTGTGTACTATTGGATCATGCAGAGGCGACCTCAAAACAGACGACACCTTACAAGACAGAACCATCTATGAACTATCTATATAGCCAACAATCCGAACACAGTCGGAGCATTGGCTACCCAGTATTCAGGCAATCAACAAAGGAGCAGACACGGTGAACGTCCTGGGCATAGACATTGGCGGAACCGGCATCAAAGGCGCGCCGGTAGACACGGAGCGCGGCGAGTTACTCGCCGACCGCTGTCGCATCGAAACGCCGCAACCCTCCAAACCCGAAGCCGTCGCAGAGGTGGTAGACGAGCTGGTTGAATTTTTCGATTGGAAAGGGCCAATCGGCTGCACCTTCCCGGCCATTGTCCACCACGGCATTATGAAAAGCGCGGCCAATGTAGATAAATCGTGGATCGGCGTCAACGGGGTCGAGCTGTTTCAAAAACGCACCAACCGCCCTTTCCGCATCCTCAACGACGGCGATGCTGCGGGGCTGGCGGAAATGAAATTTGGCGCGGGCAAAGATCGCCCTGCCAGCACCGGCGGCGATAGCGATGTGGTCATCCTGCTCACCTTCGGCACCGGCATCGGCTCGGCCATTTTTGTCAACGGGCATCTGCTGCCCAATAGTGAATTGGGGCATCTGATTCTGCACGACATGCACGCCGAACACTACGCCGCGTCGCGCATCCGCAAAGAAGAAAAGCTTTCGTGGCAAGAATGGGGCAAGCGCGTCAACGAATATCTGCACCTGGTGGAATTCTACTTCTCCCCCGATCTCATCATTATTGGGGGCGGGGTGAGCAAAAAATACGAAAAATTCATGCCCTATATAGATGTGGAAGCCGAAGTGGTGCCCGCGCAACTGCGCAACGAGGCGGGCATTGTGGGCGCGGCCATCGCCGCGGCTGCGCTGGAAACCGCCTAGCGCCAAGCCGTCTCCCTCCAGGCGCAGGGTGTAGCCGATAGAATTACACACGTCGCGCGCGCTGCTGGCTTACTCAATTACAATTTCATCCAGCCCATCTGGCGGCGCGGGATAGGCCATGTCCAGCCCTGCCAGCGTATTGATGAGAATCTGCGAAACCACCAAATTTCGATACCACTTGCGGTTGGCGGGAATAACGTACCAGGGCGCATAGTCGGTGCTGGTTTTGTGCAACATATCCTCGAACGCAGCCATGTATTGAAGCCACAGCGCGCGATCTTCCAGATCGCCTTTGTCGAACTTCCAACGCTTGTGCGGCTCATCCAAGCGCGATTGCAGACGCTCGGCCTGTTCTTCGCGGCTGATGTGTAACAGGAACTTGACGATGGTCGTGCCCTCATCGCTCAACATGCGCTCGAAGTCATTGATGTGTCCGTAGCGCTTCTCCCACACGGCTCTGGGCACCACATTGCGTACTCTGACGGCCAAAATATCTTCATATTGGCTTCGATTAAAGATAACGATTTTGCCCGTCGCCGGGGTGTGTCGGTGGACACGCCACAAATAGTCGTGGCTCAGTTCCTTCTCCGTGGGTGCTTTGAAGCTCACCACCTCGACACCCTGGGGATTTACACCCGTAAACACATGACGGATCGTCCCATCCTTGCCGCCCGTATCAATCGCCTGGATCACAATCAGCAACTTGTGTTTATTTTCGGCATAGAGCAGGGCCTGCAACTCCTGCAGCCGTTCAGTTAGGCTAGGCAGCAATGCCCGGCCGTCACGCTTGCGCCCGTCAAACG
Organism: Litorilinea sp.; assembly: GCA_040880365.1. Taxonomy (GTDB): domain Bacteria; phylum Chloroflexota; class Anaerolineae; order Caldilineales; family Caldilineaceae; genus JBBDIO01. The sequence continues at coordinate 6,737 of JBBDIO010000245.1, read as the reverse complement.
TAGTGGCGTCTGCCGGATCGATGTCGTCCAAGCGGATTAACTGGCCGGGCTGCACGCGGTACCGTTCCACGTCCAGTAGTGCTTGTTCACTCATGGGTGTACTCCTCTTATGGCCTGGGTATAGTCTATAGACCTTACCACAATCAAAAAAGGGCACCAAACCTTGTGCGAAAACTCCCAGCTATATGCCACGACGCTGCCATGGTCGCACAGTAGAATATTGTCTGGAAAGTACTCCTGCCCTCAACGACTTTGTTGCCTTTCCAGATGTCGCCCAGGTCGTGCGTCGCACCCGTCGCACCCGGCGTACCCTCAGTCATCGGTCAGGACGACGGAGTCTGCATGTGGAGTATCTGATTACCCGTTTGCCCAGAAACCTGGTCAGCCTGGCACAACTGGCCTGTCTGCGCCGTTGGCACTGGACAATCGAGAACGTTACCCATTACCCGCGTGACGTCAGCTTCGGCGAAGACCGCTGTCAAGTTCATCTCGGCTCGGCCCCGCAAGCCTTGGCCGCCCTGCGCAACGCCGTCATGGGCACGCTTAAGGTCGAAGGCTGCCCTTATCTCCCCGACGGCTTTCGTTACTGCGCTAACCATCTGCAAACTTCCTTGCAATGGATCGGTGCTTTGTCATAATGAAAACGCCCTACCCGTAACGTTGCAGGGGTTGACACAGCATTTATCCAATGATATCTTGGTCGCAACGTCAGACATCTGATGTCTGGCAATCAGCTTCCCAATCTATGAGCAAAAATCAAATCGAGTAATTGATGACTACCGCCACTCCCATCTTTCAGTCAATCGATCGCTCAAACATCGTGGACAGCATTATCGAGCAGTTCCAGGTAGCGCTAATGAACGGCGAACTGCGCCCAGGCCAACGTCTGCCTTCCGAGTTGGCTCTGTGCCGCCATTTGGGGGTAGGCCGCAGTACGCTGCGCGAAGCCGTGAAGGCATTGACCACGATCGGCGTACTCGAAGTGCGCCGCGGCGACGGCACCTATGTCAACGAGCACATTACGCCCGGCGCAATTATGCCCCTGCTCTTTGCGATCCTGGTTGAATCGGAAAGTCCGAAGCACCTCCAGGAGTTCCGCTTCATCTTTGAAAGTGGCTATTTCAAACTGCTTGCCCAACGCGGCAAAGCGGAAGATTTCTCCGCCATCGAATCCGCCATCGACAAAATGGCCGACTACATCGCCGCTGGTGGCAACGACCCCGAAATGCTGGCACGGTTCGATCTCGATTTTCATATGACAGCCGTGGAAGCGATCCAAAACCCGCTGATCCTCAAGGTAGCTCGCCTCCTCCATACCATGCTCTTTGAGGTAATCAAGCGCAATATGGCGGTACCCGACTCCGGCGAATGGACCGTCGAACGGCATCGCTACTTGCTCGACTTGATATCGCAGGGCAAGATTGGCGAACTTGAGATGGCCCGACTCCCCAGTCCTACCAGTGACGGTGCCGTCTATACGCGCAGCGGCCTAGAGGTTCCCCCCTGGAGACGCCTCCAATTTGAACAATCAACCACTGCCCCCACGACGACCGCCCTCATGACGAAAGGAGACTAAGCCTCCCCACCCCAACTCGTGGTAACTAAATCTGAGAGTGCTATCTGCGTTCTAAGGAGGAAACAAAGAATGGGAACTCAAGGGAATTTGTTGTCGCGTCGTAATTTTCTAAAAGTAACAGGTGTCGGGGCCGTTGGTGCGTGGCTGGCGGCTTGTAGCGCGCCCACGGCAGCACCCGACGGCGATGATGCCGGGACAGGTAGTGTGTCCGCCGCAGCGACTGAGCTAACAATCTCAACCGACTGGAATGTGGGCCCGCGCAAAGAGTTCATGGATCAGATCACCGCCAAGTATATGGAGGAGAACCCCGACACCGAAGTCGAAATCTGGCACCTGGGTGGCGGCAACACATCGAGTTCGATGATGGATGTCGTGGTGACCCAATTGCTGACGGGCACATCCGCCGATGTCATCATGGGCTGGGGTCTCATGCTCTTTGAGCGCCGCGAATCCCTGGCGGACATCACCGAGCAGATGGAGATGCTCGGCATCAACGTTAAAGAAGATTATTACCATTCCACCGAAGCATGCTATACGCCCGACGGTCGCCTCTATGGCGTCCCCTGGGGCCACAGCGTCAGTGGCTGGATCTACAACAAAACCATGTTCGACGAGGCCGGCATCGACGAGCCAACCGAAGAATGGGACTGGTGGGACATGGTGGACGCCGCCAGGGAACTCACCAATCTCGATGCAGGCATCTACGGCGTTGAAGCCTACCGCCACCATTCGTCCAGTGCCCATGAACACATGGCAGCCGCCGGCGGCACCTATCGCACCCAAGACGGCACGCGCACCAACATGAACACCGAGGCGGCCGTTGCCGTCTTTGAGCGCTACATCAGCCTCATCTTCGAAGAACGCATTGCCCCCGATCCGGCAGAAGCCACGGCCCTGGCCGGCACCACCAATGCCTTCGCCGCAGGCCACATCGCCATGCGCCCACAACTGATCCACAACGTTGGCGGCATGGCGCGCGACGTGGCTGACCGCTTTGAATGGGGCGTCATGCCGACGCCAAAGGACCCCGATACAGGCGTGGCCTCCAACTTCGAGTTGACCGAGCCTTGGTTTGTCGCCCAAGATACGCTGGAGCGAGGTACCTATGAACAAGCCTGCAAACTGGCCGCCTTATTGGTCAGCGACACAGGGCAGCAACTTTTGATTCAAACCGGGGCCTTCATGCCCGGCAAGAAGGGGTGGCTGGACGATCCAACCTTCCTCGAACCGCTGCCGCACAACAAAGAGCAGATCAAGAAAAACCTGGAAACCAACCTGCGTATGCCGCAGATGTACTTTACCCAGTGGGCCGAGTGGTTCAACGCCTACTACACTCAGACGCTGACGGCTGCGTGGACCGGCGAAACATCTGCCGCAGAAACCCTGCATAATGCGTGCGCGGCCGGCGACGCCGTGTTGGCAAAGTACACGCCCGAACCGTGGTCCTACGACTACGGATTCTATCCCGAAGTCGGCTACTAACCCTTGTCCTACTCCGCACACCCAGCTATCATCGACTAAAACATCGCACCACCTTCCAGGAAGCTTCGGCCTATGCACGGCTAGATGCATCCTGGAAGGTATTCGCTGGGCTTGATACATCCTGTCCGCGGCGCATGGACAAAGCGGTTACAGACCATAGGAGGCCGTATCCATGAGTGTACACCCTGAAAACCAGATGGGCATCGCCAAGGCAAGCCTCGTCCGCTCACCCACCCGGCACCGACGCTGGCGCTGGAAGGAGTTCAGCGGTTTTCTCTTTGTGCTGCCCTGGTTGATTGGATTTCTTGCCTTTCAATTTATACCGTTTATCGCCTCGTTGGCCATTAGCTTCACCGATTGGAATCTAGGCCAAACCATCACCTTTGTAGGGTTCAAGAACTATGTCGACCTGTTCCAACTTGAACCGCTACTCGTTAAGAGTGTCTTCAACACCTTCTACTACGCTGCCTTCCACGTGCCGGGGCAGATGATCATCGCCTTCATCGTCGCCATCTTGCTCAACCAGAAGGTCATGGGGCAGCCAATTTTCCGCACCCTGTTCTACTTGCCCTCGATCACCGCCAGCGTCGCCAGCGCCGTCATTTGGCTCTGGCTCTTCCAACCGGCAGGGATCATCAACCAGGGTCTCGGCGTGCTCGGCATCGACGGCCCCAACTGGCTTAACAGCGTCACCTGGGCCATGCCTGCACTAATCATCATGAGCTTCTTTGGCATCGGCACCGAAATGGTCATCTATCTTGCCGGATTGCAAGGCATCCCCCAGCACCTCTACGACGCCGCAATGATCGACGGCGCAGGCTGGTGGGCCAAGCTACGCCATGTTACCCTGCCCATGATGACACCCTACTTCTTCATGACCGCCATCTTGGGCGTGATCAGCTCGTTCCAAGTCTTTACGCCGGCGTTGGTCATGACCAATGGCGGCCCCGGCGATGCCACAACCTTTCTGATCCTGGTGCTCTATTGGGCAGGTTGGCAGTGGTTCCGCATGGGCTATGCCAGCGCCATCGCCTGGATCCTCATGATCTTCATCCTGCTCTTTACTGCGCTGCAATTCTGGCTCCAGCGCTTCTGGGTCTTTTATGAATTTGAAGAAACCAGCGGGAGGCCATAAATGACTAGCGCTGCCGGAAGTTTCTCCAAGGATCCCTCGACCCGCGCGCGCGGGTCAACCTTCTTGCAGAAGTTTGGCACCTATGTGCTGCTGATTAGTGGGAGCATTATCTTCACCTTCCCCTTCTTGTGGATGATGCGCACCTCGCTGCTGCCCCCAGAACTGATGCATGTGAGTCCGCCCGTCTGGATTCCCTGGCCGCCGCGCTGGGCCAACTATAGCGAAATGTGGACCGAAGGCTACTTCGGCTTTTGGATATGGAACTCGACCGTCGTCACCGTCTTGAGTGTTTTGGGCGAAACCATCACCAGCACCGTCGTGGCCTACGGCTTCTCGCGTACCCACTTTCCTGGTCGCAACCAACTCTTCATCGCCGTCCTCGCGACATTGATGATCCCGTTCCATGTCTTGCTCGTCCCCCAATTCGTCATGTTCAACGCCCTGGGCTGGATCAACACGCTCTACCCGCTATGGGTTCCCGCCCTCTTCGGCGGCCCATTCTACATCTTCATCCTGCGTCAATTTATGCTCGGACTCCCTAAAGAGTTGGATGAAGCTGCCGAGATCGACGGCGCGACACGCTGGATCATCCTCTGGCGCATCATCGTTCCACTCGCTAAACCGGCCATTGCCACCGTGGCGGCCTTTGCCTTCATCAACAACTGGAACGATTTCATCCGCCCGCTGATCTTTGTTCTCACCCCAGAGAATCAGACCCTGGCGGTCGGCATCCGCTGGTTTACAACGCGCTACGATACTTACTTCCACTGGCTCATGGCCGCGGCGGTCATATCGATTATGCCGATTATTATCATCTTCTTTTTCACTCAAAAGCAGTTTATGCGTGGCATTGCCTTGACTGGCTTGAAGGGATAAAACGTACATGAGTGTAGAACAGAGTTTGGCACAGCGGGCGATCACCGGGACGCTCCTCGTCACCGGACGGATGGGTACGGATGAACGGCTGGCAGCCATGCAACAGATCGTGGGCGACGCCAAAATCATTCACTGTCCCGATAAAGCAGCACTCGCCGCGGCCATCGAAGAAGCCGAGATCGTCGGCGGCGTTGTCCCGCGCGATCTTTTTGCGCGGGCGCGCAGCCTCAAATGGATGCACTCCTGGGCCGCCGGCGTGGATCGGGCGCTCTACCCCGAACTCAACGACAGCAACGTGATCCTTACGTGTGCCAGCGGCAACGCTGCCCACCCCATCGCCGAGCAAGGTATTCTCTTGATACTGATGCTGCAACAAGACGTGGTGCGCGCCCTACAACAGCAACGAGAGCATAATTGGAAGCAGTTCACCCACCCAGAGTTGTTCGGCAAGACGGTCGGCGTCATCGGCCTAGGCGACATCGGTTTGGAGGTCGTGCGCCGCGCCAAGGCCTTCCACACACGCGTGCTGGGCATGCGCCGCAGCAACACGCCCTGTCCCGATGTCGACGAACTCTTCCCGCGCGAGCGTCTGCATGAAATGCTGGCTGAATGTGACTTTGTGGTGATGGCCGCCCCCATGACAGCGGACTCTGCGAAGATGATCGGCGAAGCCGAATTTCGCGCTATGAAGCCAAGCGCCTACTTCATCAACATCTCACGCGGCGGCTGTGTGGACGAGGCAGCCTTGATCCGCTGTATGCGCGAAGGGTGGATCGCGGGGGCCGGCATCGACCAACCGACGCAGAAACCCCTGCCCGCCGACAGCGAACTGTGGGATCTACCCAACACCCTCCTGTTTCCGGCCTATGGCGGCCACACACTCGAAACCGACGAGCGCAGCTTCGACATCTTCCAGGAGAATCTCCAACGCTACATAGCAGGAAAACCGCTGCTGAACGTGGTCGACCCCAAGCTGGGCTACTGACCTGTCTATTTGTCTCATTTCATCCAATCTGCGCCGCGCTCTTGGCGCATCAGATGCACTTCATCATGACCTGCAAGCCAGACTCCCACCTGACGCTCGATGAAGAAATAGGCGAACGCCTCTACCGCAATGCCCTTATCACCAGCCATATCCTTGCCGACGACACCCTGATTCCGCTCATCACCGCCGGCCGCACACGCTGGAAGATCGAGAACGAGAACAACAATGTGCTCAAGAACTATGGCTATCATCTGGCGCACAACTATGGGCATAGCAAGCAATACCTCTCGACCATTCTCGTCATGCTCAACCTGCTTGCCTTTCTCTTCCATACCATTCTGGACTTAACCGACCGCCGACACCAACTCATTCGCCAGGAATTCGGTATCCGCAAACCCTTCTTCCAGGATATTCAGGCGCTAACTCGATACCTCTACTTCGACAGCTGGAATTCTCTCCACTCCTTCATGTTCCAGCAACTCGAATTGTCGCTGTCCCACCTGACTGAACCCAAATTTAGAACTGCTGGCATTACCCAGCTTGAGCAAAGTCTGGGTATGCGATGTGGCGGGCGGCACAGCTCCCCAGCATGTGACTTTACCCGACATAGCAATACCTAACCCACTATAAGGAGAGAGCCATGAACGAAAAATTTCAAATCCTGAGCGAGACTGAGCAGGGAC
>JBBDIO010000244.1:0-13172 GCA_040880365.1 Litorilinea sp. | reverse complement strand
ATTCGCGCATAAATCTGCACATAAAATCCGCACATAGCACCGGACATTAGCACCGGAATGAATCGACTGCCGGCTGCATCTATGTGCGCTGTGTAGATGTGCATAGTGTAATGCCGGGTTTTCTCCTGTGCAAGCTGTCTGCGAGAAAGCGACGCAGACGGGCATGGATGTCCGGTTGATACCGATTCTGATTATGTCGCACCTTATGTCGCGCCGAGGAGTTGTCGGCGCGCTGGAAAGTTAACGATGTGATGATGTCGATTCGATCTGTTGGTGTGCGTGTTGCTGTGCATGTGGCTAGAGGTGTTCGGGGAGGGTTGGGGAGAAAGTGGCGCGCGGTTTTGGGGGTGGTCGTGCTGGCAGGAATCCTGGGGAGCGCAGCAAGCCCAGTCTCCCTATTCGCCAATCCGGTCGCCCAGACAGCCGATGCGGAATCTGCAACGCCGACGCGCCCTGTTCTGACCGATGGGGCAGACCTGGCAGGCTTTATGGATGGGCTGATGGCGGCGCATATGGAGGAGTTGCACATTCCCGGCGCGGTGGCGGTGATTGTCGCCGATGGTGAGGTGCTGTTGGCGCAGGGCTATGGCTATGCCGATCTGGAAACGCTGACGCCGGTGGATGCCGAGACGACGCTGTTTCGCATTGGCTCGATTTCCAAGCTGTTGATCTGGACGGCGGTCATGCAGTTGGTAGAAGAAGGCGCATTGGCGCTGGATGTGGATGTCAACACCTATCTGGCCGCTACGGGGGTGCAGGTGCCGCCCACCTTTTTCGAGCCTGTCACGCTCTATGATCTGATGGCCCACCCACCCGGCTTTGAAGACCGCAATATCGGCCTTTTCGCCACGGATGCCGCCCAACTCGTACCGCTGGAAAGCCTGTTGACCGATTTGCCGGCGCGCGTGCGCTCGCCGGGGCAGTATAGCGCCTATTCCAACTATGGCACGGCGCTGGCGGGGCTGGTGGTAGAGGCGGTGGCGGGGATGCCCTGGGAGACTTATGTGGAAACGCGCATCCTGGCGCCGTTGGATATGACGCGCACGACGGTGCGCCAACCCGTGCCCGAACCGCTGGATGCAGATTTGGCCCAGGGCTATAGCTATGGGGGCGGACGTCAGCAGCCAGAGGCGTTTGAGTTTGTCCCGCTGGCTCCCGCAGGTTCGGCGAGCGCCACGGGGATGGATATGGCGCGCTTTATGCTGGCACATCTGCAATTGGGCACGCTTGATGTCGCGCGCCCAGCTACGCAGATTTTGGAGAGCGCCACCGCGCGCACCATGCAGACCCAACATTTCACCCATGATCCCCTGTTGCCGGGCATGGCCCACGGCTTTCTGGAATTTAATTTTCAGGGCGAACGCTGGATTGGACATCTGGGGGATACGCTGCGGTTTCACACGGGTCTCTATCTTGCGCCCCAGCATGGTGTAGGGATCTATCTTGCATATAACGGCGCGGGCAGCAGCTCTGCGCGCGAGCGGGTGGTCGAGGCGTTCAGCGCGCGCTATTTTGGCGATGCGACGCCCATTGTGCCCACGCCGCCGACAGTCTCTGCTGCACAACTGGCCCCCTTTGCAGGCGACTATCGTTCTACGCGTGTGCCCACCACCACCGCCGACAAATTCGCGGGCCTGTTCACCACCCTGACGGTGAGTGTGGATCCGGCGGGCTATCTCACGCTGTCGGGCATTGGGCTGGAGCCGGTGCGCCTCACCGAAATGGGGCCGGGACGGTTCCGTCAGGTGGAGGAAACCGGCGTGCTGGGCGAACTGGAGATCATCTTCCACAACGAACCGGCCACGCAACAGCCGGTGAGCCTGTTTCACAGCCGTATACCCTTTATGGCGTTCGAGCGCATTGCCTGGTTCGAAGGTCCGGTCTTCCAGGGCGCGCTGCTGGTCGTCGCGCTGCTGCTCGCGCTGGGCGGGGTCATTGCCTGGCCTATTCACTTTTTGCGCAACCGCAAACGCCCCGGGCGCAAGATCCGCGGGGGGCAGTGGGCCTATGCTGTGGGGAGTGTGACGGCTCTGCTGGTGCTGGTTTATCTGGTGGGGTTGGCGCTGGTGTTGAGCAACTATATGGCGTTGGTTTTTGGCGCGCCGCCTTTGTTCAAGGCGATTAGTCTGCTGCCCTGGCCGCTGTTGCTGTTGGTGATTGGCATGGTGGGGCTGGCGGTCTGGGTATGGATGCTGGGGGTCTGGCGTATGGGCGGGCGCATTTTCTATACAGCCGTGGCCCTGATTTTCGCGGCACTGGTCTGGCAGCTCTGGTATTGGAATCTGCTGACCGCGTGGTTCCTCTTATAGGAGGCAGTATACAGCGCGCAGTCGCGGATTCAGCGTGTAGCGGATTAGGTCTGGCGGATTTGGCACCGATTTAAGTAAGGTGCTATTTGACGGGTAGTAGGTCACCGCTCCTGCGGTGACAAACGCTGTCACGCCAGGAGGCGTGACCTACTGCGCTGATACTGCGTCAAGCGGCAAACCAGCTCAGGCCAAATTCCATTGTATAGGCCAGAATCACCGCATAGAAGACCAGGCTGATGAAGCCTGCTACCAGCAAGGGGCGGCCTGCCATGCCCAATACTTTGGCGCTCACGCCCATGACCCAGACGCCCGTCCAGGGGGTGATCAGCAGGACAATCCAGGTGCCATAGCGGTCAATCTGATTTTTGAACTTGACAGAGGTGAAGCGTTGCAGCCACGGTTTGGCCCAGGGCAGGTGCTGCAATCGTTCATAGCCCCAGTGGATGAGGACAATTGGCGTGAAGTTGCCGAATACCGACCAGAAAATTGCTGAGACCGGATCCAGCCCCGCCGCGATGGCGACCGGCACTGCCACATAGATTTCGGCCAGAGGAAAGAACCCTATACCCCAGGCGGTTGCCGCGGCCAGCCAATATTCCCACATCTTGAAACTCCCTTGTCATGTACTGTTCTGCTCGATGATCACAGTTCAGTGATCACTGCCCGTTGGCGATCATCATGCCCAGTCTGGACGACATCCCACGCGCTCACCTGACTTTTATCCGGCAATCCGCGGCCAAATTGGCGCGTGCGCCATATACCACAGCATATGCACGGTCCATTTTGGCACGGGCGCATCCTAGTATATCCTAAACAACGAAGCCGAGACTACTGGTGGGGTTGCGGATGCAAGTCGGCGCGTGTTCTGGCGCTTGATCATAGGCATCGTCTACCCGGCTCCGCTGCCCAGACTGCGTTGTTTCGGCCCTGCCGCCCGGACTCCACTGCCGGAAAATCCCGCGCATACCCACAACCCTAGAATCAGGAAACCAGCCGCATGTCCATCTATGCCACGCTCAATGTACGAACGATTGTCAACGCGACAGGCACTTTTACGCGCCTGGGGGGCAGCATTATGGCGCCCGAAGTGATGCAGGCAATGACCGAAGCCAGCAAGGAATTTGTCTGTCTCGAAGATCTGCAACATGCGGCGGGCAAGATTATCGCCGAAATTACGGGGGCCGAAGCGGCCTATGTGGTGTCGGGGGCCTATGCCGGGCTGGTGCTGGCGGTGGCGGCGTGTATGGCGGGGCTGGATCCTATCAAGATGGATCAATTGCCCGATGCCACGGGGATGCGCCATGAGGTGCTGATGGATAGCCGCCAGCGCAATCACTATGACCACGCCGTAGAGGCCGCAGGCGGCAAGATTGTAGAAGTGGGCGGAGCTGCGGGCGCGACGCTCGATGATCTGGCGGCGGCGGTCAACCCACGCACGCTCGCCATTCTGTTTGTGCCCGAAATGGCAGGCAGCCGTCTGGAACTGGCCGAGACCGTCGAATTTGCCCAGGCGCATGGGCTGCGCGTGATTGTGGACGGTGCGGGCAAGTTGGGCAACCCCGACAACTTGCGCGCGTTTATTGCCGCCGGCGCGGATCTGACCGTCTTCAGCGGCGGCAAGTTTATCCGAGGTCCCCAGGCGTCGGGCTTTATCTGTGGTGCGCGCGCCCTGATCTCGTCGGTGGCCTGGCAGCATATGGATATGGACATTACGCCCGAAGTCTGGACTGCGCCCCGCGAACTGGTAGATGCGTCGATTATGCCGTTTGTGCCGCGCCAGGGCATTGGACGCGGCTATAAGGCGGGCAAAGAAGAGATAGTGGGGCTGCTCACCGCTCTGCGCCGCTATGTGGCGCGCGATCACGCGGCCGAGCGGGCGCGCTGGGAAAGCGATCTGCACGCCATTGTCGATGGTCTGGCGCAGACGCCGCATGTGCAGGCCGAATTTTTGCCTGTGGGCACGCTGCGGCGCAGTGTGCCCCATGCTCGGGTACGCATTGATACCCAGGCGACCGGCCTTTCGGGCAATGACTTTATTCTGGCCCTGAAACAGGGCGAACCCTCCATTCATCCGCTGGAACGGGAATTGGCGGAGGGCGCAATCATCATCAATCCTTTCTGTCTGCAAACCGGCGATGCCGAAACCATTGTCCGGCGCATCCAGGAAATCGTCGCATAACGCAAGCATCACTGTTAATCATCTGCTGTTATTAAGCATCTGCTGTGCGGGCAACCACACAGGTTGTCCCTTTTCAAAACCACGCCTGACAAATCACACCTGATAAGGATTAGCTGCATATGTCGTATCATCTGTTACACGATCTCACCCGTGAAAAGGCCAACGAACTGGCCGCCGACGCGCTGGTCATTTTCCCCACCGGCGCTACTGAACAACATGGCCCGCACTTGCCCGTGGGCACCGACTGTTTTGCGGTGGAGCATGTGGCACGCGCCGCGGCCGAGTTGGCAAGCGAGTATTTTCCGGTGGTGGTCGCGCCCACGCTGCCCTATGGTTCGTCGCACCATCATCTGCCCTTTGGCGGTTCCATGTCCATCAGCACCGAAACCTATTACCGCACCGTCTATGACTTGACCCATTCGCTGATTCAAAGCCGTTTTCGCCGGATTTTCATCCTCAACGGGCACGGCGGCAACAATGAACTGGTGCAGTTGGTGGCGAGGGACCTGGCGCTCCAATATCCGGCGAATATCGCCGCGGCTTCCTATTGGACCCCTGCCTGGGACGCGCTGGTGAGCGTGGAAGCGCACATTCCGGGGCGGCTGCCGGGCCATGCGGGCGCGTTCGAAACGGCGGTGGTGATGGCCTTGCGCCCCGAACTGGTGCAGGAACCGCGGCCCGAACGCCCCAATGCAGGTGGCTCGTCGCCCCGGCCCACCGCCACCTATCGCGCCGAATATCACGGTTCGTGGCAGGCGATGGACGGCTATACCGATAGCCCGGCCCGCGCCACTGCCGAGCAGGGGCAACGCTATCTGGATGCCGCGGTGCCCGCGGTGGCCCAGGCCCTGCGCGAGTTTTATACCGCGCCTTTTTTGACCGACTGATTCGACAGGCTGATTTGACCGACTGTTTTTACAGACTGATACTCGCCGACTTGAAACCCTTACTCCCGTTGCGCGTTGGTTTGAGCTTGCTGCCGGGGTGTAGCCTGGAGATTGGCTGCATCCTGGCATTGCAGGCTATGCCTATGCCGCGGGCAATGGGACGACGATTCCGTCCACAATTTTCACCAAACCCGACCTGAGCCTGGAAACGGTTTTCCTGCCCCAACTGCAAACCGAATAGCCGGTATAGTCCGGCTAAATGTCCCCACAGATTGGGGAATCGTCTATCAGACTTTCAGTTCCTTATAGCGGGCTTCGACCGCGGCGCGCCCATAGCGGGCTTCCAGACGGCGGATGGCAAAGTGTCCATGTGCCATTTCCTGGAAATGGTTCATAAACAGGACGTTGATTGCGCCGCCGGTCACGGCAGATACGACGGGCAGGGCCTTGACCGCAGCCTGGGCGGTGACGCTGCTGCCAAAGCGGGCGGAAATCGCGGCGACCAGGCGCACCAGAGGCGGCGCGCTGCCTGCGGCCATGCCATGTTGCGCCAGATGCGTGGCCGCGTCGGCAATGGTCTTGGCAAGCCCGGCGCGCACCAGCCAATAGCCGCTTTCGGCAGAATTGTCGCGCTTGCTGCGCCCACCCAGCGCAAAGACCTCCAGACAGGCCAGGCGTACTTCCAGCGAATCCAGGGCGTGGCCTTCGCTGCGGGCGATATCGGCGATGGAGCGCAGAATCAAGGCGGTGGAGACGGGCAGTTCCACCGAAAGCGCCCACACGCCAAAGATACCGCCGACTGCGCCCGTGCCCGCGCCCAACAGACGGTGGAAGCCATCGCGCGCGGCGGGGTGCGCGGGTTCTGGTGTATCTTCTGCGCCATCATCGCCAGCCGAAGCCGCGGGCAGCGCGGGAAGCTGGGACCCGGTTTGCAGACTATTCACCGCGATATTCAGGCTGGAAAGCAGGGCAGCCTGCACCACACTGTCCACGCGTTCGTGCATGTTTTTGGGCAAACGGCGCATGAGCGATTCGATGGGCGAGCCTACCAGATCGGATATCTGCGCGGTGAGGCTAGGCTGTTCCAGTCGGCGTTTGGCTACAATTAGTGTGGCAATATCCGCATCGCGAAACGGCAGCGCAGGCACGTTCGATTCGGGTGTATTCGATTCGGGCAGGGTAGATTCAGGCGTATTTGTCGACATAATCTCGATTTATTGTCTCTTCTTCTAATCTCTTCCAGCTCAAGCAAAACAATGCAAGGCCCTGCGTGGGCCAGCTTTGTCCATAGTATACTATACGTCGAAACGGAGGTTTGGGTTTCCCTGCGCCCAGCCGTATCCGGTTGCTGTAGCGCGTGGTGGCCTTGTCGACAGCCGCGATTGTCCATTTCTAAAAGCGCGCCGCAAGGCACCCGCGAATATACGCTGGTCGCGCTGGATAGTGCGCGTGTCTATCTCATCTGTGGCTACTATGGGCATGAAAAGCGGCTAGCCGGTGCGTGTCTCAGGAAGCCCTCGGCGTCAGGAGGCCATCGGCGTAATGGGGGCGTCGCCGCTCAGATGGGCGGGCAGGGCGACCGATTCGATGCCTAGCTCTTCCAGCGCATGTTTGCCGCGCACGGTCACATCGGTAATGAACTGGAATTGCATGCGCCCGTCGACAGGATAGGCGCGCACCACATAGCGCGTGGCCCACGGTTTTTCGTAAATCACCACCACAACCGAGTGGTTGAGATTTACATAGGGGCTGGTGATGGCAACATCGTGCAACTTAGCGCGTGCCTGGTCCGCATTGTGATGGGGGTGGAGAAAGAACTCGGTTACACACTGGTGGGTCTGGCTGCCGTTGTTGGCGTTGGTAATGTTGCTGTCCCAGATTTTGCTGTGGGGAATGGTGACCAGGTCGTCGTCGGGGGTCATAATCTGCAATGCGCGCAGACCCACGCTTTTCACCTCGCCATAATCGTCGCCAATGCGCACCCAATCGCCGGGCCGATAGGGCTGTTCGTAGAGGGCCACAATGCCCGCGATGATACTGCTCATGTAGTCTTTGAAGGCGAAACCGATGGCTACGGCAAACGCACCGGTGATGGCAAAGACGTTTTGCATGGTCGGCTGGATCACATAGCCGACGACGCGCACGCCTGCGGCGATCAGAATGAGGATGCGCAGTACGGGCGCGATGGGCAGCAGATAGAAGCGAAAGCGCGTGGGCAACCGTGTCGCCAGCCACGGGAAGAGACGTTCGATGAGCGCGACAAGCACCCATGCAATTGCCACGGTGAGCAAAATCCCGCCGAAACTGATATTTTCCAGATCGCGGATAATCTGTTCTGCTTCTTCAATCTGATTGGTAACCATGTGTGTCGCCTTGTTGCGTTCGATGGCGTGATTTTAGGGATGGTCGGGGAGATTCACTGGTCGGTGCAGACTAGTGCGCTGTTTACAAGGATTTTGAATTCTTGCGTAGGTCACCGCTCCTGCGGTGACAACCCTGTAGACCCATGTCACGCCAGGAGACGTGACCTACGGCAAATACAAACTTCAACTTAACTAAGCACTAGCCCGGCGCAGACTAGCCCAGCGCGCCAATCATGAATGCTTCTTCTTGCAAAAATGCCCGCGCAGTAGGATAGCCCTGGGGCGTCACATAAAAACGGCCCTGGTCGGAGGAAATGATCTGCGCCGCTTCCAGGGCGCGCAGGTCGTGGGCGATTTGTAACGCGCCTCCAGGCACCAGATATTCGATTTCTTCGAAGCGCAGACCGCCGTGGAGCAGAATGGCGTGGAGCGCAAACGCGCCCAGATCGCTCAGACGCGCGGGGATCGCGGGTAGCTCTACGGTTTCCCATTTTTTGACCCAGACCGTCGTGCCGGGATCCTGGGCCGCGGCTTTGCGCGCGGCAGATTTGACTTCGTGCTGCTGGGTGAGCGCCAGGCTTTTGCGCCACAAGGCCCAGGCGACGCCGGGAATGCCCCGCGCATGGGCCGCAATATGCACCAGAAATTCGGACGTGACTTTATCTGTATCCTCCCCATTGTGATTGCCGTTTTGGGGAGCATGTTCATCGTGGATGGGGTAGACCAGCACGCCCGAATCCATGCGCCGATAGACGGGAAGCTGCCCCCCGTTCGCAGTATGGGCTGCGGAGTCGGGTGCAGAGTCGGGTGTCGGGGATGCAGTGGCAATCCAGCGGGAAATGGCGGGCGCATCCAGCGGCGCAAGCGTTAGCGGCGCGGGGTCCAGCATACTGATCTGACAGGCGAAATCCAGATAGGCCCACGCCCAGCTATCACAGCCCAGCACACAGGGCTGATTGGCCTGCCACAGCCGTTGCACCAGCCGGCGTACGAGATCCAGCCCATTGTAGTGGCGCAGATAGCAACGTTCGAGCGCAACCAGCACAAAGGGTGCGCCCGATTCCAGGGGTAATTGATCCAGCCAGCGTTCCGGTTCCTGGAGAATATCGCCATAGGTAGGCGGTTCCAGAATGCGGTAGTCGTGGCGTTTGGCCCAGGCTTCGAGAATCATTTCCACATGGCTGTGGGGCGGTGCAACGAGCACACGGCTGCCCGCGCGGTCCACATCGGCGGCGCGCCAGCTTTCGAGCGCATCATCCAGCGCATCGACGCCTGCATCGGTCCATTCGGGCCACGGCGCGATTTTGCCGGGGTCTTGCTGGATATCTTCTTCTTCCTCGGTCTCTTCGGTATCCTGTTCCGCCGTAAGTGTCGTCGCGCCCCGGCGCAACCTGTGCCAGAGCGCGACCAGGCCGGTACGAATTCGTTCGGCGGGCGGCTCGGTGGGGACTTTATAGTCGGAAACCGGAATAAAACGCCAGATGGCATTGGAATCGCTAGAACTGTCGCTCATTACACTTTCTGTGCGTGTGCTTTCTGTGGCTGCGTCAGGTGCGTGTGGGATAGGTGTTTAGGATAGGTAGAGCGCATAGGCTTATTATAGCCTTTGGGCATCAGTCCGGCTATCTGTCTTTTCCTTCTTTCCAAAAGGGGCTAAAATAGCCAACTTAACTGTTACGCGCCAAAATACCAAATCCCGCTTTCAGACTGCAAGGAGGTCCCATGCAGATGCTCAAGGTTGGCTTTGTGGGGGCAGGCTTCATCGCCCGCTTCCAGGTCCAGGCCATTGCCCAGATCCGCAATATGGAGATCGTCGGCGTGACCAGCCGCACCCATGCCAGCGCCGATAGTCTGGCCGCGCTGGTGCGCGAAAAAGGCGTGGGCGAATGCGTTGTCTACGATTCCATCACCGAAATGGCGCAACATGTGGATGCAATTGCCCTCTATGCGCCCAACTATACCCGCATTGCCCATGTAGAAGAGATTGTGCACGCGGTGCAACAGGGCGCAGAACTGCGGGGTATCATCTGCGAAAAGCCCCTGGGGCGCAATCTGGCCGAAGCGCGCCGGCTGGTGGAGCTGGCCGAGTCGGTGAATCTGCGCACGGCCTATTTTGAAAACCAGTTGTTTATGAAACCCCTGCGCACACAAATGGCCCAGCTCACCCCGCAACAGCAGACCATGGGGCCGCCCGTGTTGGTGCGTTCTGCCGAAGAACACGGCGGACCGCATGAACCGTGGTTCTGGGATCCTACGCGCCAGGGCGGCGGCGTGCTTTCGGATATGGGCTGCCATTCGATTGCGGTGGGCTGGTATGGTCTCACCCCGCTAGGAAAGCCGCCCACGTTTCTGGAGCCGGTGCGCGTTTCGGCAGAGGTCGCGCTTCTGAAATGGGGACAACCCCATTGGCGACAGGTGCTGCTGGATCGTTTTGGCGTGGATTATGCGCGCACGCCTGCCGAAGATTTTGCCACGGGCATGGTCACCTATCGCAACCCCGAAAGCGGGCAACTGGTGAAAGCCCAGTTTACCAATTCCTGGATGTTTGAAAAGCAGGGGCTGCGGTTACTCATGGATGGCATGGGGCCGGGCTATGCGTTTGAGATCAACACGCTCAGTTCCAGTTTGCAGGTCTTTATCGGCGACGCGGCAGCCGAAGCGATTGCCGATGCCGAAGGCGCGTTGGAAAAAAGCACCGCCTCGCGTGGCCTGTTGACTGTGCATCACAACGAAGCCGATCTCTATGGCTATACCGATGAAAACGCCGATGCTGCCCGCGCCTTTCTGGCCGGGCGCGATGGCTTTCTGGATTGGGGCTATGGGCTGGCCGTGACCCGGCTGGTGATGGCTGCGTATATGGCGGCGGAGGAACGGCGTACTGTGGATCTCACCGACCCGGCCACGCTGGCCGCGCTGGAAACTTATGTACCCCTGATTCAGCAAGGGCGGGGCGCGGAGGTGTTGGGTACGGAGGTGTTGGGTACGGAGGTGTTGGGTACGGAGGTGTTGGGAATATGAAGTCGAATATGCAGTCGGATATGAAATCTGAGCGGATTACGAACAAGCAGGCGCTGAGCAACCACGGGCACAAATCCGGGCGGCGCATGATGCTGGACATTCTGGAGGCGGGGCTGCGCGCCGCCGATCCCTACTATGCCATGCACCAGGCGATGCGCCGAGAGGAGCGCGACGGGCGCGATGTGCTCTATCTGGGTGGTGCGCTTTTTGAACCCGAAGGCAGCCCGCGCACGGGCGAAGAAGTCATCGATCTGAACGAAGTAGGGCGCATCTATGTCTTTGGCGCGGGCAAGGGCATTCAACGCGCGGCCAAAGCCGTGGAGCAATTGCTGGGCGACCGGCTGACCGGCGGCTGTGTCATCGACAAGCACGGCACCGACCCTATCCTGGAACGGGTGGAGGTGGTGTTTGGCGCGCATCCGGTGCCCGATGCCGGTTGTGTGGAGGGCTGTGAACGGATTTTGGAACTGGCCGCAGATCTGCGCCCCGATGACTTGTGTATCACGCTCATGGGCAACGGGGTCGGCTCGCTGCTCACCCTGCCCGCGGCGGGCGTAAGCCTGGAAGATATCCGGCGCACGGTCTATCTGTTTCAGATCGAGCGGGGCGGGCCGACGCTGGATCTCATCCCCATTCGCAATCATCTGGACCGCATGAAGGGCGGCAAATTTTCCAAACATCTGCAACCGGCGCGCTGTGTGCATATGCTGGCGTTTCTGCGTGCGCCCTATGCCAGGATTATGACCTCGCCCTATTACCGCTGGCTGCACTGTTTGCCCGACGAGACGACCCCCGCCGACGCGGTGCGTATGCTCCACAAATGGGATTGCTGGGACGAGGCGCCGCAAAGTGTGCGCGACTATCTGACGGACGCTGTTGCCGCCCGTGAGGCTACAAGTGATGCTGTGGCTGATACTGTGGCTGATAGTGTGCTTGATCCTGCCGCGGATACGTTGAAGATTGCTGAATTCGAGGCCATGCGCCAGCGGGTCTTGTGTCTGTTTCCGCCCGAACTGGGCATGATCCCCACGGCCAAACAGTATGTGGAAGGTCTGGGGCTGCGCGCGTATGTGCTCTATAACAACACGATTGTGAAGCCCGAAGCGGCGCAGGCGGGCAGCCTGGTGGCGCATTTGGCCTTGCACAGCGAAACCACCGGCGAACCCTTTGTGCCGCCCTGTGTGCTGCTCAACGGCGGCGAGATGGTGGTGACTGTGGGCAAGGAAACGGGCATGGGCGGGCGCAATCAGGAATATGCCGTGGCCGCCGCGATGGAAATTGCCGGCAACCCCAATCTGATAGTGGCATCGCTGGATTCCGACGGCACAGATGGCCCCGGACACCAGTTTGTAGAGGGGTATGACGAGATTCCCGTGTTGGCAGGCGGGCTGGTGGACGGCACGACCGCGCCGCGCGCCGAAGCGGGCGGTCTCGATCTGCATGATGCGCTCAAGCGACATGATACGTCGCCTGCCCTCTGGCAACTGGGCGACGGCATTGTCACCACCTATGGCATGAGCATGACGGATCTCACGGTTACGCTGATTCTGAAGCCGGAGGATGACGCGCCGGAGGATGGCGATGCGGGATATGGCGACGCGGGATATGGCAAGACGGGATATGGCAAGGCGCGGGCGCGCGGTTGATGACCCGTGCAGCTAAAAAATGTATGCAAACGAAACCATAGTAAACACCATAGTAAACACCATAGTAAACAAAGGAAATTCTAAAATGCCATTTGGAAGCACAATTGTAGAAGTTCAGGCCCGCCAGATTCATTCGGATCGGGGGCATCCTGGGGTGGAAGCGACTGTCTTTACCGAAGGCGGCGCGAAGGGCACCGCGGTGGTCACCGCGGGGATTTCGGTGGGCGAACACGAAGTGCAATTCGCCTATGATGGCGGCGAGAAATGGCGGGGCGGCGGGGTGATGAAGGCCGTGCGCCATGTGGAGGAGATCATCGGCCCGGCGATTCTGGGCATGGATGCCACCCAGCAACTGGCCGTGGATGATGTGATTATCCAGCTCGACGGCACGCCCAATAAGACCAAGCTGGGCGGCAACGCCACGGGCAGCGTTTCGGCGGCGGTGTTGCAAGCCGGCGCGGCGAGTCTGGAGATTCCCCTCTATCAGCATATCGGCGGCGTCCATGCCTGCACCCTGCCCGTGCCCGGCGTGCTCACCGTCATCGGCAGCGGGCGCTATGGCAGCGGCAAACGGTCGGGCGGCAAGCCCAGCTATAGCATGATGTGCTATGGCTTCGATACCTATTCCGATGCCTCTTATGCGGGGTGGGTGGTGAATCGGGAATTTTGCAGCCTGCTCAAATCGCGCTTTAACCAGGACACCAACAAGGGGTGGGGTCTGGTGCAGCCGGGCGTGGTGCAACATGACCGGGAGCTGTGGGATCTCATGG
>JBBDIO010000243.1:0-13196 GCA_040880365.1 Litorilinea sp. | reverse complement strand
ACAGTGGGCGCCGGTGTTATCACCGAAATCCTGGCGTAGTTGAAAAGGATGAAGGTCGAAGGTTAGGATTGGGGCGCGCGACAACGGCCCCCTTCATCCTTCAACCCTCCACCTTCATCCTTAACATATAGGCGAGTAGCTCAACTTGGCAGAGCAGCGGTCTCCAAAACCGCAGGTTGCGGGTTCAAGTCCTGCCTCGCCTGCCTAAATAGCCACCGGCTCTTATAGCCGGTGGCTATTTTCCGCAAAAAAGCCATTATATCCGCAAAATGGTATATAATGAGTTGTTATAAATGGTTTATTGGAGATTGATGGCCCGCCTGTGGCGGGTTGGGTTGGCATCGTTTGTCTGTCGACATATGCCGACCGCCAGAGATATAGGTGAAATATGAGTCGCTCAGCCGCCGTCAAACCCAAAGGCGAAAATCGCTTGGTTCGTTATTTCAAAGATACCCGTGCCGAAATTGCCAAGGTCACCTGGCCTACCCGCGAAGAGGGTCTGCGCTTAACCGGCATTGTGCTGGTGGTGACCACAATCGCCGCAATTGTGCTTTTCGGTGTCGATTCTTTCTTCGGCTTCATCATTGCATTCTTCTTTCAGCTTTTATAGCGTAAGCATCGCGTTAAAAGGATGTATGTTTTTGCGCATTTTGTGCAGAATTCGCAACCGGGCGAACCGTGCCGTGTCTATGCAGAAAAGTCGGCTGGTGTTTGACCGCGCTGTACTGTGGAGCCGTAGTTGATTGCCCACTGGCGAGACGGAACACAGCCGAGTGTAGCGGTTGGACCGGATGGATTGTCTGACGGCGGTGCAACGGCGCAAGATTTGGAGCGGCGGCAGGATTTGCAACGGCGTGGGAAGGGGAAAGTATGATGGAAGATGATAAGCAGCGTGGCGACGAATTAGACTTCGATGAATTGGATATCGACGATCTCGATTTGGAAGATGCCGCGCCACCGGCGGCCCAGAAAAGTGCCGGCGACGCGGCGGTAGCCGATGCCGACGATCTGGATGACAATTTCGACCAGGCCGCGCTGGACCGTGATTTGGCCCGCGATTTGGACGGGGAAGACGCCGAAGAGGAAGAGCTGAAAGCCGAATGGTTTGTGATCCACAGCTATTCGGGCATGGAAAACAAGGTCAAGAAGAATATCGAACACCGTGCCGAATCTATGGACATGTCCGACCGGATTCTGGACGTGGTGGTGCCTACCGAAACGGAAATCGAAATTCGCAACGGCGCGCGCAAAGAAGTCGAGCGGCGCGTATTTCCGGGCTATATTCTGGTCAATATGATCATGGATGAAGATAGCTGGTATGTGGTGCGCAACACGCCGGGAGTCACTGGCTTTGTGGGCATGGGCACCAAGCCCACCCCGCTGCGCGAGGAAGAAGTCGACAAGATTATGCAGCGCATCGAATCGGATGAGCCGCGGATCAAGGTGAGCTTCCAGGTGGGCGAACATGTGCGCATTATGAGCGGGCCGTTTGCCGAATTCAGCGGCACAGTGGATGAGATTTACCCCGACAAGGGCAAGGCCAAGGTGTTGGTGAGTTTCTTCAATCGGGAAACGCCGGTAGAAGTGGACTTCCTGCAACTGGTGCGTGATGCCTAGTGTATGATGCTTGGCGCATGATATGCTGGTTTGATGCAACCCGGTAATTTTCAGACGGTAATTTTCAGACGGTAATTTTCAAATAGCCTGCCTTTCAGGCTGTTTGGTTACATTAAATGGTTTGTGCGTATTTGGAATGAATTGGCGTAGACATCTGGGAGCCGCGTGGCGGGCTGCCAACCCGACACAGGCGCTTACCAGGACCTGACAAGGAGTAAAACATGGCAAAGAAGATGAAGGCTTTGGTCAAATTGCAGTTAGGCGCGGGCAAGGCCAATCCGGCCCCGCCGGTGGGTACTGCATTAGGCCCCCATGGTGTGAACATCATGGGTTTTTGCAAAGAGTATAATGCCCGCACCCAGTCACTCATGGGCCAGGTGATTCCGGTTGAAATTTCCATCTTCACCGATGGTTCCTTCACTTTTATCACCAAGACCCCGCCTGCCGGTGACCTGATCAAGAAGGCAGCCGGCATTCCCAGCGGGAGCGCCGAACCGAACAAGACCAAGGTGGGCAAGATTACCAAGGCACAGGTGCGCGAGATTGCCGAAATCAAGCTCAAAGACCTCACCGGTGTGAGTGTGGAGAGCGCGATGATTATGGTCGAAGGTACTGCCCGCAGCATGGGCGTGACGGTGGAGGGCTAGGATGGCAAAGCACGGAAAACGCTATAACAGTGCGCGCGAACAAGTGGATCGCACTGCGCAATACGAGCCTGATGATGCAGTGCGCATGGTCAAAGAGCTGGCAACCGCCAAGTTCGACGAGACTATCGAAGTGCACATGCGCATGGGTGTCGATCCTCGCTATGCCGAGCAACAAGTGCGCGGTGTGGTGACTTTGCCTGCGGGCACCGGCCGCGATGTGAGCATTCTGGTCTTTGCCGGTCCCGATGGTCAGGCTCTGGCGCGCGAAGCCGGCGCCGATCATGTGGGCGCCGACGATTTGGCCGAGCAGATTCAAAAAGGCTGGACCGATTTCGACGTGGTATTGGCTACGCCCGATATGATGCGTGTCGTGGGTCGTTTGGGTCGTGTGCTGGGGCCGCGCGGTCTGATGCCCAGCCCCAAGACCGGCACCATCGTCAACGCCGAAGACCTGCCCGCCGTCATCGAAGAAACCCGCCTGGGGCGTGTGGAATTTCGCGTCGACAAGACTTCGAATATCCATGTGCCGATTGGCAAGGCTTCTTTTGAAAAAGACAAGCTCATGAAAAACTTTGGCGCGCTGATGGAGGCCATTAACTCGGCCAAGCCCAGCGGTCTGAAGGCAGTCTATCTGCGCAGCATTACGCTGACCAGCACGATGGGTCCCGGCGTGAAGGTCGATATTCCGGCCGCCAGCGATCTGCGCGCCGACGATTTTTAGGCGATAGCCCGCAGATTTGCCGGCGATTTCTGAACATTCGCCGCAGATTGTTTTGTACAGTCGTTTGATCGTTGATTTTGTCGGGGCTTGAATTTCGAGTATAGTAGGCCCTGTTCAACTGAATATACGAGTTTGGCGCTCTTTTTCGGGCAACGATTGTCACAAGCAATCTGCACCCCAAAAGAGCCTGCCGACTGTAGTGTGACTGAAGACAGCAGGTTGTCTCCTCTGCGCCTATCAGATGCGCCTATCTGGTGCATTAGATAGGCGTAGAGGGGTACATGAAACGCGGCTAGCCGCAGCCTGCCGAGGACACCGACCGGTTTGCATGTCATCCTGATCGCCGTGGCCCGACCATGAACTCTGTTCATGCCGTTGGCCCGTGTATACAGGTCTGGCTTGTTCCTGTCCATCCCAGCGTCTTCTGTCTGTGCAGAAGGCGTTTTTTATTCTCTCAAGGAAGGAGGAATGTCGATTGGCGATTTCACGTAAGAAGAAAGAACAACTGCTGGAAGAGTACAAGGAACAGATCGGCACCGCTTCGGCGATTGTTTTTACGAACTATCGCGGCAAGTCGGTAGCGCGCCTGCGTTCGTTGCGTGCCAAGTTGGAACCGACCCAGACCAGCTATGTTGTCATTAAGAACAGCATTTTTGGCATCGCACTGGATCAGACGGAACATGTTCGCCCCGAAGAATTGTTGACGGGACCGAATGCCGTTGCGTTCGTAGGCGAAGATATCGGCAAAGGCGTTACGGCTTTGATGGATTGGATCAAGGCGGAACGCATTGGCGAAATTCAGGGCGCGATTTTGGGCGATACCGTTCTGGATGCGAAACGCGCCGAATCTTTGGCCGATCTACCCACCAAAGAAGAGACGCTGGCTTCGGTTTTGGGCGCAATCAATGCCCCGGCCAGCAGCCTGGCACGCATGCTCTCCGCACCCACATCCAGTTTGGTGCGCGTGATCAATGCGCATGTAGAAAAACAACAACAAGAAGCTTAATTAGTCTATATATCAGGAGGCAATACAAAATATGGCCGATTTGCAAGCCATCAAAGAGCAGTTGGACGGGCTTACCCTGTTGGAAGCCGCCGAGTTGGTAAAGATTTTGGAAGATTCCTGGGGCGTCAGCGCCGCAGCCCCGGTCGCCATGGCGGCGATGGGTGGTCCGGCAGCGGCTGCAGAAGCCGCCGAGGAACAGACCGAGTTCGACGTGGTGCTGACCGAAGCCGGCGCCAAGAAGATTAACGTGATTAAGGTTGTGCGCGCCCTGACCAACCTGGGCCTGAAAGAGGCCAAGGATGTGGTGGAAAGCGCCCCTTCCACGCTCTTGACGGCTGTCACCAAGGAAGCCGCCCAGGAAGCGAAAGCCAAGCTGGAAGAAGAAGGCGCCGCAGTCGATATCAAGTAGACTGCTGTGTTTCTGCTGTGCTTCTGGGACGCGGTCGTCCGCAAATAGACACCTGTTTGATCCATTGACCGACAGCGTAACAGAAATAGCTAAAAGGGGAGAAGCAACCGGGCCGATTGGTTGCTTCTCCCCTTTTTGTTTTGCTTCGGCTATCGCTGTGGTTTCTTGCTGTGTTTTTTTGTGAATAGTGGGCTATTCGGTGGCGCGTACGCTAAGAATCGCCTCGTCCACGGTTAATTCATTTTGTAGCAGACCGGCCTGCGCGGTATGCAGACGGCGGGCAAAATCGGCAAAAGGCCGCCCCGCGGGCACAGCCTGGGCATTGTTCATTTGGGCCTGGAGAAAGTCGATATAGTCGCTTTGTCCGCCCCAGCGTTCCAATGCGCCGGGTTGGGTGGGCACGCGCAGCGAGGCCTGGCTCCACGCGCCCTGGATTTCGGGGTCGAGCAGCGAGTTGATAAGTTTCAGCGCCAATGTGCGGCGGTTTTCGTCGCGGGTCAGCACGGCAAAGGCCCACACATTGCCGATGGACGCGGCCTCGCCCTGGGCGGTGGGCACCGGCAAAAAGATATAGCGCATACTCTCGGGATCCAGCAAGAGATTTTGGGCAGACATGAGCGCAAGGTCGCCCGTGCCGCGACTAAAGGCATTCCACAGGCTTTCGTAGTCGGCATAACCGATCAACTCCGACGACGCCAGATTGTTGCGACGCGCCAGGACCAGAAATTCAAAGTAGGTTTCCAGGGCGTCAGCATCGGCCACGGCGGCCCCGTCTTCGACCAGTGTGCCCCCGGCGGCAAGATAGTGCATGACCGCGGAATCCAGCCGGGAACCTTCGATTGCGCCCGCCGGAAAAGCATAGACAAGTTCGCTCGCCAGCAGATCATCCCAGGTTGCGGGCAGATTGCGGGCGATGTCGGTGGCGGATGCTTCGGCGGGCGGTGTCACATCGGCGGCCGGAGTGCCGGCAGGGGTGGATAGCGGTAGCGCAGTCGCGGATTCCGCGGTAGATTCGCCATTCAGCTCGCTACTGGCATCGCTGGAGTCTCCGCTAGAGTCTCCCCTGGATTCTGCGGCAGATTCTGCGGCGGGTTCCGCGCCGGGTATGGCAAAGTCGGGATCGCGCATCACGCCGTGCAGGATATTGGCGGCATAGGGAAACCCATAGATCTGGCCGCGATAGGTGGCGGCTGCCAGGCTGAAGGGAAAATAGAGATCGGCCGCGGGCTGTTCGTGGGCTTCCAGCGCGGGGATGATTCCCAGGTCGACAATCTGCCAGAGTTGGCTGGAATGCACCAGCACCAGGTCGGGCAGGATGGTGGGCGCCACGCGTTGGGCCGCGCGCAGATAATTCAGCGTACCCGTCTGACCATATGCGGGTTTGATCTGCACATCCAACGACAAGCCGGGGTGGTTCTGTTCAAATTGAAAGAACGCGCCCTCTAATACTGCGCCCGCATTGGTATCCTGGGCGGGATTGAAAAATTCGGGCAGCCACAACACCAACTGGCGACTTTCGCCGTCGGCGTCTGGTGTTGCGCCGGGCGATTCGCCATTGGCTGCCGGCGTTTCGGCGGCGGTGGGCGGCGGTGTGGCCGGGGTGGCAGGCGCAGAAAAGTCACATGCGCCCAGCAGCAGAGCCATCACAATCCCGCTCACCAGCGCAAAGCCTCGCCGCGGCATTCGGTGTGCCATCCATCGCCGCCTGTCGCGAAAATCGAACTGTGGCGACGGTCGCCGGATAAGCCAATATACAATGTCAAACATGAATCTGGGCATCTGTCATTTCCTGGTGGTTACATTCGCCGCGATTATAGCACAGGTGCGAGGGGGAAGGTATCTGTCGAGTTGGCCTGGTTTGGCCTTTGCGCCGCGGCACTTTGGGGCGCGGCCCACTTTACGATCATTTGTTAGGCGAGTTGTGGGCGTGATACAATCCGGTCTATATGGTAAGTCTGGTTACACCCCATGCCCTAAATCCAAAAGACCTCCCGGCCTGGCCTATTGTGGGCCACGAATGGGCTGTGCGTTTTCTGGATCAATTGACGGCTACTGTGATTGGGCCTGCAGCAGATGCGCCGCGCGCCCGCAACTCTAGCCTGCGCCATGCCTATCTCTTGCTGGGGCCTGCGCATGTGGGCAAAAGTACGCTGGCGCATCTTTTTGCCCAGGCCATTTTGTGCAATGCACCCGCCACGCGGCCCTGTGGCACGTGTCGGGCATGCACGCTGATGGCGCGCGGCATTCATCCTGATTTTCGCCTGATTCAGCCCACCGACAAGGATGGCGCAGTGGATCGGGTAAACGGTCTGTTACGTGCCGAAGCGGCGAATGAGATTGTGCATGATGCCGCCTTGCATCCGGTAGAGGCCCAGTACAAGGTCTTTCTGATCCAGGATGCGCACCGCGCCAACCCTGCTTTTGCCAATAAGTTGCTCAAAACGCTGGAAGAACCGCCGCCCAATGTGATCCTCTGTCTCACAGCGGTGGATCGGCAACAGTTGTTGCCCACCATCGTGAGCCGGTGTCAGGCATTGGAATTGCGCCCCACCGCGCGCGAACAGATTCAGCGGGCGTTGGTGGAACAACACGGCGTGGAACCGGCGCGGGCCGATCTGTTGGCGCGGCTGGCCAATGGGCGCATGGGCTGGGCGGCGAATCAGTTGACCGCCGCCGCCGACAACACGCGCCTGGAACAATTGGAGCTGCTCTGGCGCTTGACGGCGGCGGGCAATGCCCAACGGCTGGATTGGGCCGAAAAAGCGGCAAGCAATCGCAACAGCGATCACCTCTTTGGCATGTTGGAGCTTTGGGTCAATTGGTGGCGTGATATACTGTTATATCAATCGGGGTGTGGCGATGCCTGCAACAACATCGACCAGCAGGCGCGGATCGCCGTCTATGCCGAGTCTGTGGCCCAGGCCGACATTCGGGCCTATCTGCAAACCATTCAGCGGGTAGAACGCTATTTGCACCATACCGTCAACACGCGGCTGGCGCTGGACGTGTTGGCCCTGCGTCTGCCCCATGTCCCCGATTCTTCGTAATAACTTTTACGGCTGGCCCGTGCTGCGGCTGATCCATGCTGTGGCACAGGTGAGTCTCTATACAGTGTTTTGCCAAAGGAGGCAATATGCCGGTTGTTGTAGGCATTCAGTTCAAACCGGTCACCAAGCTCTATCACTTCAGCCCCGGCGCAATGCTGGATCTGGGTGCGAATGAGTTTGTTATCGTCGATACGAGCAAAGGGCAGGAAGTCGCACAGATCGTTTTGCCCCCCCACGCCATCAACGAAACGGAAGTCGTGGGCGAAATGAAAAGCGTGGTGCGGCGCGCCACGTCCTGGGATCTGGTGCAGAAAGACCTGTGGGAACACAAAGAGCAGGAAGCGCTCACCATCTGCCGCGCCAAAGCACGTGAAAGCCATCTGGATATCAAGATGGTGCGCTGTGAATATAATTTCGATGGCGGCAAGCTGTTGATCTACTTTTCTTCCGAAGATCGGGTAGATTTTCGCAATCTGGTGCGCGATTTGGCGCGCATCTTCCGCACACGCATCGAGATGCGCCAGATTGGGGTGCGCGACGAGGCCAAGCTGCTCGACGGCGTGGGCAAGTGTGGACGCCAACTCTGCTGTACCAGTTGGCTGCGCGAGTTTACCCCGGTGAGCATTCGCATGGCAAAGAATCAGCAACTGCCCTTGAACCCCGAAGAAATCAGCGGGGTTTGTGGCCGTTTGCTGTGCTGTCTTTCCTATGAAGATGCTCACTATAAAGAGCAGAACAAGAAAATGCCCAAGCTGGGGGCGGAAGTGGTGACACCGCAGGGGGGTGGTCGTGTGCGCCATTTGCATCCGCTCAAAGAGAGTGTCACTGTGATGCTCGAAAGCGGTGTGCTCACCGAATTCACCATCGCCGATCTGGTGACCAGCAAGAGCGCGGGCGGCAGTTGTGGCACTTGTGGCGGCTGTACTGTGAAACGTCGCGCCAGCGCCGAAGAGGACAATGCGCGTGTGCGCCAGGCGCGCGACGAACAAAAAGCCGGTGAGCAAAGAGGCAGCGAGCAACGGGGCAGTGAACAAAGAGGGGGACGCCGCGCAGCCGGCGCGGAAAATCGCCCGCCCCAGGATGACACCCGCGCGGGCGACGATGGCGGCGACAGCAGCAAAAAACGCCGCCGCCGCCGCCGACGTTCGTCGGGCACAGGCAAACCGGACACGGTGGATTAGCCCTCAGTTACAGATGACAGTGATTAGTCCAGAGCAATTGACTCTGGACTAATTTGTTATGGGGATTGCGTGTTGGGAGATTGTGCCAGCCGTAGGTCTTCTTCTACCCAGCTCACGGATTCGCGG
The DNA here is from genome assembly GCA_040880365.1 of Litorilinea sp. Lineage (GTDB taxonomy): Bacteria > Chloroflexota > Anaerolineae > Caldilineales > Caldilineaceae > JBBDIO01. Next base: position 4,442 of record JBBDIO010000243.1, on the reverse strand, counting down.
ACGGTGGCCTCTTGCAGCGCGGCGCGCACGTTTTCGAGGGGGTGGCGGCGCAGAATCTGCCCCAAAGCCCAGGCCGCATGGCCGCGCGCCAGTGGCTCCGTGTCTTCCAGGGTCTGGATCAGCGCGGGCACCGCGACGGGATCACCCCAGTTGCCCAGGGCAATGCAGACATTGCGCACCATGCCGGCGCGTTTGGCCCGGCGGATGGGCGAACGCCGGAAACGGGCATTGAACGCGTCGGGGTCGCGCCAATAGGGGGTGGCGGGATCAAAGCCTTCGAGCAAAGGGATGGCGATACGGTCGTGGTAGGCGCGCAGACCGGGCAGGCTGGGTTGGCGGTGGGGCAGGCGACTGTTCCAGGGGCATACTTCCTGACAGATATCACACCCGAATATCCGGTTGCCGAACTGGGCACGCAAGGCGCGCGGCACAGGGCTGCGGGCTTCGATGGTCCAATAGGAAATGCAACGCTGGGCATCCAGATGAAACGGTCCCACAAATGCATCGGTGGGACACGCTGTGAGGCAGCGGCTGCATGTGCCACAAGTGCCGGTGCGTGTGCCGGTGTGGGTCGCGGCGGGCGCATCCGGCTCCAGCTGAATTTCCCAACTCCCTAGCGGCGCGCGCGGGGGCAGCCCCTCCAGCGTCATCTGCACAGTTATCTGCGCGGGGGGTGTGATAGTCGGCGCGGCGGGGCTGTGGGGTGTGGGCGGCGGATCGCTTTCCAGCTGTTCGGGCACCAGGATGACGGCGAGAAAAATCCAACTCCCCATACCCGGTACAATCGTACAACAGTTTTTGCCGGTGAAACCCAGCCCGGCGCGCTGTGCCCAATCGCGTTCCAAAACGGGGCCGGTATCCACCAGACATTTGCCCGGCGTGGTGCGTCCTGTCTGTGCACAGATGAATGCATCCAGCGCATAGAGCTGGGGTCGGATCAGCTCGTGATAGTCTTCGCCCCAGGCATAGGACGCAATCAGACCACGGCTGGGGTCTGTGCGCAGGTTGGCGGGCAGCGCGAACTGATAATAGTCTACGCCCAGCACAAGCATGGAGGCAAAGGGCGGGCCTTTTTCGGCGAGCAGGGCGGGCTGGCGGCGTTTTTCCACATTGCGCGCCAGATAGGCCATTTCGCCGCTATAGCCTTGTGCCAGCCACGCGGCAAAGAAGTCGGCGTGGGGGGCCGCCGTCACCGGGGTGATGCGGCAGAGGTCGAACCCCAGGCGGCGGGCTTCGGTCTTGATGCGTTGCGCCAGCGGTGTCACAGAATTCATAGGGCTATCTTATGGCCTGGCGGCTCAGGCGTCAATGTCGGGTGGCCCTTTGGAACGGGTGGGCCTGGGGGTAGATAGCCATACCAAACACTGCCAACAAAACGCCGATTACCATTTCGCGCTTCCCCATTTATAATAGGGGGACCAACTCCTCTCCATTCCAGGAACCCAAAATCAAATTTGTCAAGGAGGCATCAAGCAATGGCCCGCACAGGACGTATTGTGGTCGCGCAGGAACAAGAATTCGAGATCCGCGAAGCGCAGGTCCCCGATCCCGCGCCCGGTACCGTATTGGTACGCCAGGAACTTGCCGGCATCTGTGGCACGGATTTGCACAACTGGCAAAATGGGTTGCCCGAACCTGTGTTGCTGGGGCACGAAGTCACGGGGATTATCGATGCGTTGGGCGCAGGTGCGATAACTGACTATCTGGGCAACCCCATTCGCGAGGGCGATCGGGTGGTGGTGCATCCGCGCAATCAGGGCGTGACCTATGGTTTTCGCACGGTCGATTCACCCTTTTCGGGCGGCTTTGCCGATTATCTCTATCTGGATGATCCCCAGAGTTGTCTCATCAAGACCGATACGCCCGCCAAGGTCGCGGTATTGGCCGAACCCTTTGCCGTAGGCGTCCACGCGGTGATGCGAGGACGGGTGCAGCTGGGCGATACGGTCATCGTCCAGGGTTCGGGCGCGATTGGGTTGGTCACGCTGATTTGCGCCAAATTCAGCGGCGCGTCCCAGATTATTGTCATCGGTGGCCCTGCCCCGCGCCTGGAGCTGGCGAAACGGCTGGGCGCGCATGTAACCATCGATATTGGCGAATTTTCCGATGCGGCGGAGCGCGAAAAAGAGGTTCTGCGCCATACACCGCGCGGCGCAGGGGCCAATGTGGTCTTTGAGTGTGCCGGTTTTCTGCCCGCGTTCACCGAAGGTCTGGAATATGTGCATCAGGATGGCACTTTTGTGGAGGTGGGCCACTTTGTGGATATTGGCGAAATTCGGGTCAGCCCGCACCGCCACTTTTTGCGGCGCAATCTGCGTCTCGAAGGCATCTGGGGCAGCCGCTTTGAACATTTCATCCGCGGCATGGCGATTCTGGAAAATCAGGAGCTGCCCTATGGCGATATGGTGAGCCATGTGCTGCCGCTGGCGCGGGTGGGCGAAGGGTTTGACGCGCTCAACGGCACCTATCATCTGGGCGATGAAGCGGTGATCAAGATTGCCGTGGGGTCGCAGATCGCCTGAACGCCCCACGATGCCCAACGGTGATGCGCGATTAACTTGAATTGTGCGTCTGGCGTAGGTCACGTCTCCTGACGTGACAAATCATCAACCGGCAGGCGTCACGCCAGGAGGCGTGACCTACTATGCTACAGAGTAGCCGTTACCCGATAGCGACTGCACACTCGCAAAAATGCATGCGCGAAACCGCGTAAACAATTAGACGGGAAACCAAACTTCAATTATGTCTTCACAACCCAATATTCTGCTGATTCTCAACGATGACATGGGCTATTCGGACATTGGCTGTTATGGCGGCGAAGTCCAGACGCCCAATCTGGACCGGCTGGCGGCTGGCGGTCTGCGCTATACCCAATTCTATAATACGGCGCGCTGCTGCCCTTCGCGCGCCTCATTATTGACCGGGCTGCATCCGCACCAGGCGGATGTGGGCCACATGGTGGGCGATGACGGCATCGACGGCTATCTGGGCGATCTGAGCCCGGAGAGTGTGACCATTGCCGAAGCTCTGAAAACCGGCGGCTATCGCACCTATATGGCGGGCAAGTGGCATGTGACGCGCCACTATCGCACCGGCCCGGATCACAATTGGCCCTGCCAGCGCGGGTTCGATGATTTTTATGGGATGCTGATTGGCGCAGGCAGTTTTTACCAGCCGCGCACCCTGCGCCGCAACAATACGCCGGTGGAACCCGAAGGCGACGATTATTTCTTTACCGATGTGATTTCCGACGAGGCGATCCGCCAGATTGAAGAACACCACACGCACCATGCCGACCGGCCCTTCTTTCAATATGTGGCCTATACCGCGCCCCATTGGCCTTTGCACGCGCACGCAGAAGATATCGCGCGCTATGCCGGACGTTTCGACGCCGGGTGGGATCGTCTGCGCGCCGACCGCCTGCGCCGTATGATCGATATGGGCATTGTGCAGCCCGATTGGCCGCTTTCAGAGCGTGATCCGCGGGTGCCCGCGTGGGAAGATGAAGAACACAAGCCCTGGCAGGCTCGGCGCATGGAGGTCTATGCCGCGCAGATCGACCGCATGGATCAGGGCATTGGGCGCATTCTCGATGCGCTGCACGCGACGGGACAGTTGGAAAATACGTTGATTATCTTTTTGGCCGATAACGGTGGCTGTGCCGAGGAACTGACCGCGAGCACACGCGATTGGGCAGTGGAACAGGAGCCGGTGGGCACGGCTACCACCCGCGACGGGCGTCCCGTGATCTACGGCAATCGTCCCGATGTCATGCCCGGCGGCGAGGAGACCTATCAGAGCTGCGGTGTGCCCTGGGCGAATGTGTCGAATACGCCTTTTCGGCTCTACAAACATTGGGTGCACGAAGGCGGCATTGCCACACCCTTTATTGTGCATTGGCCCGCAGGCATTACCGCGCGCGGCGAGCTGCGTCACCAGCCCGGCCAACTGCCCGATGTGATGGCGACCTTTCTCGATGTGGCGGGGGTGGATTATCCCACCGAGTATGCCGGACGCGCGGTGAAGCCGCTGGAGGGCTACAGCCTGGCGGCGACTTTCGCGGGGCAGGCCCCTACCCGCGAAGTACTCTATTGGGAACACGAAGGCAACAAGGCTGTGCGCCGGGGCAAGTGGAAACTGGTGTGCAAATATCCCGATGCGTGGGAACTCTATGATGTGGAAGCCGACCGCACCGAATTGCACAATCGCGCCGCCGCAGAACCGGAGATTGTGGCAGAATTGCAGGCGCTGTGGGAAGCGTGGGCCGCGCGCTGTGGCATTGTCGCGTGGGATGATTTGCTGGAACTGCGGCGACAACGCAATGTCGGGTCTGCGCGTGCCGCTATGGATCCCCCGCCCGTGTTGAATTAGAGGGGACGCGGCTGGGCAGTAGTTGCAGGTTCGATTGACGCGATTTTTATTACGCGAAACGGCCAGGATCC
>JBBDIO010000242.1:0-13201 GCA_040880365.1 Litorilinea sp. | reverse complement strand
AAAGCTCGTCGGCAGCCTGGTTCGCCCCCACATAGACGCGAATCAGGTCAAATCCCTGGGCCAGTTTCTCCGCCACCCGTTCCAGATTGCCGGGCACTTCTTCCACCGCCCGCATCCGAAAAATGGGATAGCAGACGCGCATCCGGTCGCGCAGTTTGCCGCCCAGCAGTTGATAGACCGGCACGCCCTGGTCGCGGCCCAGCAAATCGAGCAGCGCAAGGTCTATACCCTGGCGCACCAACCCCGACCGGCTATACATATGGCCTTCGTCGGGATAAAAGCGAATCAAGTCATCCTCGATGCGCGCCAGATTCCAGGCTTCCTTGCCGCGCAATAGCTCATTGAGCATACGCTCCAGTTCGCCAATATCGAACTGATACATGGGCACATGGGAGAGATCGCTCATCTCGCCCCAGCCGACAAGGCCGTCGCCCGCCTCGATCTTGACAATGATATGCTGGTTGGCGATGCCCGTTTGGCGCGGGGTGGCGACGGGAAAAAGTTGAACCCGCGAAATTTTCATGAAGTCGGTGTCCTTCCTCTAATTTACCTGTAATTTGATACAAACCTGTGAGTTTGTTTTGAGTTACGCGCTGGTGAACGGTGGCAAGATCGGGTAGCGGCGACCGAAAACACGCGGGCCTGCGCCGCCTGCTGCATCGCGCCCATGACTTTCGCCAGTAGCATCCTCTGTAAATGACGCCTGTGAGTGACGCTATTATACCACTGTCTACGCCCAGCGTTGCCCCCGGCCCGGCGCGTGAAGTTTAATTCGTAAGCATGGCATTTCTGGGCAAATTTGCCCATTCCACTATAATTAGGCAACCCGTACCCAAGAAATCTGTATCTCACAAAGAGGAAAACCAAATGATTCAAATTGCCGAAGTGCTGCCCCCCACACCCTCGCCGCTGTGGCGACTGGTGAAACAGTGTGGCGTCGACCATGTCGTAGGTTCGATGGATTTCAGCCGCGGTTTCGATGTATCCCGCGACGATCTGCCCTGGGGCTTTCAGTCGCTGGTCAGCATGAAGACCGCCTACAACGACTGGGGCTTCCAGCTGGATGTCATCGAAAGCCGCCCGCCGCTCAACAAAGCCAAGCTGGGCCTGCCCGGTCGCGATGAAGAAATCCAGACCGCCATCGACATGGTTCGCAACATGGGCGCGCTGGAAATCCCCTGCTGGTGCTATGAATGGATGCCCGTTTTCAATTGGGCGCGCACTTCGAGCGTGGTACCGTCGCGCGGCGGCGCGCTGGCCACCGGCTATGACCACGAACTTATGAAGAACGCCCCACTCACCGAAGCCGGCGTGGTCACCGAAGACGAACTCTGGGATAACCTGAAATACTTCCTGGACGCGGTCGTGCCCGAAGCCGAACAGGCTGGCGTCAAGCTGGCTATGCATCCCGACGATCCGCCGCTTTCGCCCATCCGTGGCCTGGGTCGCATCATGCGCAGCGTCGACAACTACCAGCGCCTGCTCGATTTGCGCCCCAGCCCGGTCAACGGCATTGCGCTCTGCCAGGGCAATTTCACAATGATGACCGACGATCTGCCCTCGGTCATCCGCCATTTTGGCAAGCAGGACAAGATCTTCTTTGTCCACTTCCGCGATGTGCGCGGTACGCCCGAAAAGTTTGTCGAAGTGTTCCACGATGAAGGCAAGACCGACATGGTCGCGTGTATGCAAGCCTATAAAGACATTGGCTTCGACGGCGTTTTGCGGCCCGACCATGTGCCCACTATGGAAGGCGACAGCAACGACCGCCCCGCCTATTCTTCCATCGGTCGCCTCTTTGCCATCGGCTATATCAAGGGCATCCGCGAAGCAGTTTACAAGAATTAGGCATCCGGCTTGGTTGAAAGTTTAGCTTCCGGGGCAACTCTCCACTGCCCGACAAAACCGGAGACAGGTGTCCGCCTGCGATGGGGCCTGTCTCCGGTTACAGATTCCAGCCCGCAGGCGCACGTCCATTGCCGTGCATCCATTGCCACGCATCCATTGCCAGGCGTCGATATGCGTCCAGATTGTAGCTAACGATACTGCCCCGCGCCGCAGACGCGCCCATACTCTCTGGCAGAGCATCAATATGAACGGTCAAGTCGGGTCTCGGTGACGAGAGCCGGCTTTGTCATTTTCGTACCCGCAGCCCGCCATCGGGCATGGATCAGGACCAGATACCCTAATACACGGACAGCACACGGTTTGCAGCCCGAACGAACTACGCAAGCAGCAATAGGCAAAAGGAACGCGGAAGCATGGCACAGAGCAGCAAAATTGAGGGGATGGGCGCGATGGTACACGCGCAGGGCGTTGCGTTTCGGGTGTGGGCGCCCCACGCCAAAGCCGTGGCGGTGGTGGGCGATTTTAACGACTGGAAGCCCGAACCCACGCCCCTGGTACACGAAGCCAACGGCTATTGGTATGGGGAAAGCGCCCAAGCCAAAGCGGGCGACGAATATAAGTTTCATCTGACACTGGACGAGGCGGGCAAAGAAACCGTGCAGCGGGTAGATCCCTACGCGCGCCAAGTCACCAACTCGGTAGGCAATGGCATCATCTACGCGCCCGACCAGTTTGAATGGCACGACGACGATTTCCAAATGCCGCCCTGGAATGAGCTGGTCATCTACGAAATGCATGTTGGGTCATTTTCGAGCAAAGATGGCAATACGGGTAATTTTGCCGGTGTGCTGGCGCGCATGGATCACCTGACCCAGCTGGGCGTCAACTGTGTACAGCTTATGCCCGTGGCAGAATTTGCCGGTGATCTGTCGTGGGGCTACAACCCCGCGCACATCTTCGCAGTCGAAAGCGCCTATGGCGGGCCAGACGAGCTGAAGGCGTTTGTCGATGCAATGCACAGCAACGGCATTGCGGTCATTCTCGATGTCGTCTACAACCACTTTGGCCCCAGCGACCTGGACCTCTGGCAGTTCGACGGCTGGCACGAAAACGACGGCGGCGGCATCTATTTCTACAACGATTGGCGCGCCGATACGCCCTGGGGACATACGCGCCCCGACTATGGGCGCGAGGAAGTGCGCCGCTATATCCACGACAACACCATGATGTGGCTCAATGACTACCGCATGGATGGTCTGCGCTTCGATGCCACCGTCTATATCCGCACCGTAAAAGGCCCCGGCGACGAAAGTCTGGAAGAAGGCTGGAAGCTGTTACAGTGGATCAACAAAGATATTGCCGAGCAGCACCCCAACAAGATCACCATTGCAGAAGATCTGCAAAGCGATTCGACCATCACCGATGAAGTGGGAGCGGGCGGCGCCGGCTTTGGCGCGCAGTGGAGCGCAACCTTTGTGCATCCCATCCGCGAGGCGGTAATTACGCCCGACGACGACGCGCGCAATATTGCCCTGGTTGCCGAGTCCTTGCGCTTCAAATACAACGTCGATGCGTTTGAACGCGTCATCTACAGCGAGAGCCACGATGAAGTCGCCAACGGCAAAGCGCGCGTGCCCCACGAAATCTTCGCCGCAGATGCCGAAGGCTGGTTTGCGCAAAAACGTTCCACCCTGGCCGCGGCGCTGGTCTTCACCACGCCGGGCATCCCCATGATCTTCCAGGGCCAGGAGTTTTTGCAGGGCGAATGGTTCCGCGACGACGCGCCGCTGGAATGGGAACACCAGGAAGAATATCGCAGCATCGTACATCTCTATCACGATCTCATTCGCCTGCGCGTCAACCGCGATCAATATACCCGCGGCCTGTGTGGGCAGAATATCGAAATTTTTCTACAGGATGAAGAGAGCAAACTACTGGCCTTCCACCGCTGGGATGTGGGCGGCCCCGGCGACGATGTGGTCGTGGTTGCCAATTTCCGCAGCACGCCGTTTGAAGGAATTGCCATCCACTTCCCGGCACCGGGCGCGTGGAAACTGCGCTTCAACAGCGATTCGCGCCACTATAGCGAGATATTCGAAGGCAAATATAGCCACGATGTGAACGCCGAGCAACAGGCCGATAGCAGCATTACCGCCACGCTGAATATCGGCCCCTATAGCGTGCTGATCTATTCGCAGGACAGGGAATAACCGGCAGTACGCTTGTAGCGGGGAAGTTGGCGGGTCATGCGTGGCTGGCGAATAGTCAGATAGGGTAAGCACAGGTAGGCAGGGATAGTCGGGTCATTGCATCCGGCTATCCCTGCCTACCTGTTTTTGACTGGTTTAGACTGATTCTGGCCTGATTCTGACTGGTTCTGGTCTAGGCGGGGACGGCAACCCCCAACCCCGTCAGAATCTGGGTCACTTCGGCCTTTTCGCTATCGGGCAGTTCCGAAATGGGCGGGCGCACAGTCGCGCCACACAGCCCCAGCTGGGCCATGGCTTCCTTCACCGCCGACACATTATTGCCGTTGTTGTGGCGGGCACGAATTTCTTCGAAGGGGCGCACCGTGTGCCAAAGCTCCATCGCCCGCGTCTGATTGCCCGATTCCAGGGCGGCCTGCAACTCCAGCGAAAGCCCGGTGGTCACATTGACCAGGCCCGATGTGAAACCGCACGCGCCGCCCGTGGCAAAGAAGGGTGCCCACGATTCGGCGACGCCACAAATCCACGCCAGCCGGTCGCGCCCCACAGTGGCAACCGTCGCCGCAAACTTCACCGGGTCTGGCACGGCAAACTTAATCCCCACAAAATTGGGACATTGTTCGGCCAATTGGGTCAGTGTCGCCGCGCCAATCGAAGGGTCACGCAGATAGGGCACAATCGCCAGGTCGGGCACGGCCTCGGCAACCGTGGCATGATAGGCAATCCAGCCCGCATCCGACTTAAACGGATGTACGGGTTGATGCACCATCACGGCCTGTGCGCCTTTGGCCGCGGCATATTCCGCCATATCCGCCGCGGTGCGCGCATCATAGCCCACCCCCGCCAGAATCAAGGCTTGTCCCTGCACCCCGGCGACGGTGGCATCGACGGCGGCCTGCTGCTCGGACGCGGTCAGCGAATAAAACTCGCTTGTGTTGCCATTCGGCGTCACCACGCGAATCCCGCCATCCACCATGCGTTCCACCAGCGTCGCATACCGGTCAAAATCAACGTCCCCATCCGCATCGAACGGCGTCACGGGAATGGCAGTCACCGTTGCCAGCCCGGCCTGAATTTCATCCAATTGCATATACATTCTCCCCAATCGCCAGATTGAATTGACATTCGCACACCAAACCAGTGTACACACTGCCGTTTATTCTAACCCACCCCCCAACGCAGTAGAAATCTACTTCCTGGGTTATCCCCGCGTGATCCGGCCCCCTGCGCGCATAAGCTGCGGCGCACGCAGGGGCCTAGCGTCCAATCCTCCCGGCAGGTTTGAAAATCCTGCAACCCGCAGTACACTATCAGAGTAAACAAACACGCGCACAGGCGCCGACAATTAAACAAAAACGCCAAACTCCCCACAGCATAGAAAGCAGAAACTCTGGTGAAAATTACCAAGCTGGAAACCTTCCTGGTCAAGCCGCGCTGGCTGTTCCTCAAAATTCATACCGATGAAGGACTGGTCGGCCTGGGTGAACCCATTCTCGAAGGGCGCGCCCACACCATGACGACCGCAATTTCCGAGTTGGAACCCTATCTCATCGGCAAAGACCCCACCCGCGTGGTGCACCACTGGCAAGCCATGTATAAACATGCCTTCTATCGCGGCGGGCCGATTCTCACCAGCGCGCTGTCGGGCATTGACCATGCGCTGTGGGACCTGGCCGGCAAGGCCGCGGGCGTGCCCGTCTACAAGCTGCTGGGCGGGCCGCTGCGCGACCGCATCAAGGTCTACAAGGGCATTGGCGGGCATGGCACCATCGAAGAAATGTGCGCGCGGGCCAAAGATGCCGTTGCGCAGGGTTTCCTCGCGCTCAAAACCGGCCCCTATGGCGGACGCCCGGCACGCATCATCGAGACACCCGGCTTTGTCGGGCGCGTGGTCGAACGGTTTGGCGCGCTGCGCGACGCCGTGGGCAACGAAATCGACATTGCCATCGACTTCCACGGCGCGGTCAGCCCCCAGACAGCCATGCTGCTGGTCAAGGCGCTGGAACCGTTCCAGCCCCTCTTTATCGAGGAGCCGGTCCAGTGTCAGAATGTGGATGTGCTGGCGGATATCACCCGCAAGACCCACATCCCCATTGCCACGGGCGAACGCATCTACACCAAGTGGGGCTTCCGCGAAATTCTGGAAAAACGCGCCGCGTCCATTCTGCAGCCCGATCTCTCCCACGCGGGCGGCATTTTCGAAGGCCGGCTGATTGCCGGGATGGCCGAAGCCTACTATGCCGCCATCGCGCCCCATTGCCCGCTGGGACCCATCTCGCTGGCCGCGGGTCTGCATCTGGATGCCTCGATCCCCAACTTCCTGGCCCAGGAACACACCACCTTTGGCGAAGGCTATCTCAAAAACCCCTTCACCTTCAAGGATGGCTATCTGGACCTCCCCACTGCGCCGGGGCTGGGCATCGAGCTGGACGAAGAAGCGATGGCCGACAAGATCGGGCACGACTGGCGCAACCCTGAGTCGTATCATCCCGACGACGGCGCGGCGATTGACTGGTAGCACCGTTTGACAGACTGTGGGGAGAGCGAGCCTCTCCCCACAGCGACACGACTCTGCGGCAAGAGCTTCCCGATTGTCGGATAATTTTTATCCATCTTTGCCAAACGCGCGCAACACGTACAAAGGAAACCGAACCAAATGAAGATCACCTCTATAAAAACCGCCGCGACCAGCGGGCACGGTATGCATCTCTGGGTCAAAGTCACGACCGATGCGGGCGTCACCGGCATGGGCGAATGTGTGCATGGCGGCAAACAGGCAATCGCCATCATCCAATATCTGGAGCCGCGCCTGATAGGCCGCGACCCCTTTGAAATTGACGCCATCTTCGAAGATATGCGCCGCCGCCATGTTTTCGACGGCGGCAACGCGGGCGCGCTCATCACGGCGCTCACGGGCATCGAAATCGCGCTGTGGGATCTCAAGGGCAAGGCCCTGGGCGTGCCCATCTATGAGCTGATGGGCGGCAAATTCCGCGACAAAATCCGCATGTATGCCGATTGCCAGATCGGGCCGGAAATGGACTTCGGCGAGATCAAAAAAGTCGTCGAAGGCGTGCTGGAGCGGGGCTTCACCGCGCTGAAAATCGATGTGGACGGGGCCGAAGTACCGCTGAAGGACAAGTTCAACTTCACCGCGGGCAAGCAGGAACACGAGTTAATGGTGAAACTGGTGGACATGGTCTGCGAGGCGGCGGGCGATGATTGCGCTGTGGCGGTCGACGTACACACGCGCCTAGACGTGCCCAGCGCCATCCGCCTGGCCCGCGATCTGGAACCCTATCACATTTTATGGCTAGAAGAACCTGTCCCCGCCGAAAATGTTGCTGCCATGCGCGAGGTGAAGCAATCGACCACCACGCCCATTTGCAGCGGCGAAAATCTCTATCTGCGCCACGGCTTCCGCGATCTCCTGGAACAACAGGCGGTCGATGCCATCATGCCCGATATCCCCAAGTGTGGCGGGCTTTCCGAATGTCGCAAGATTGCCAATATGGCCGAGATTTACTATATCCCGTTTGCCCCCCACAATGTCTCCTCGCCCATCGGCACACTGGCCTCGGCGCATGTCTGCGCAAGCGTGCCCAATTTCCTGGTGCTGGAATTCCACTGGTTCCACCGCGAATACTGGACGACCATTATTCAGGAAAAAGAGGATATTATTAAAGACGGCTTTATCCATCTGACCGATCGCCCTGGAATCGGTGTAGAATTGGATGAAGAAGTGGCCCAACAGTACCAGTTTCCCGGCACGACCTGGTTTGAATAAACGATTCGCGACGCTGACATAAATCGCTGCTACAAACCGTTGGCCTATGCCTTGGCCTCTATGAAGGAGAATCCATGAAACGCAAAGTACTGATTACGGGCGCCGCCGGGCGCATCGGCAGTTTTTTGACCAAACAGTGGCTCGACACCTATGACATGGTGCTGACCGATGTGCGCGAGCCTGCCAATGACCACGGCCTGCCCTTTCACCAGCTCAATCTGTCGGAATTCGACAAGGTACGCCCTCTGTGTGACGACGTGGATACCGTCATCCATCTGGGCGCGGATCCCAGCATGGAAGCGCCCTGGGAAAGCCTGCTGCCCAACAACCTCATCTCCACCTACAACGTCTTCGAATCGGCCAAACAGGCCGGCTGCCGGCGCGTCATCTTTGCCAGCAGCGTCAATGCCGTCCTGGGCTATCCGACCGATGTACAGGTGCACATGGACCAGCAGGTTTGGCCCATCAACATCTACGGCGCGACCAAATGCTGGGGCGAAGCGCTGGGCGCGTATTACGGCACGCAGACCGGCACGTCGATCATCTGTCTGCGCTTCGGCTGGGTGGTAGACCGCGCCAGCGAAGCCATCTCGCACAAGCACCCCTTCCTGGACATCGCCTTTACCTACGAAGACCTGACCCAGTTGGTGAGCAAGAGCGTTGAAGCGCCCGAAGACTATAAGTTCAAAGTCTACATGGGTGTCTCCAACAATCGCTGGAAACGGCTGGACATCTCCACCGCCCGCGAAGAGCTGGGCTATACGCCCGTAGACGACTCATTCGAGATTGCCAAGCAGCGCGAAGCCGGCGAAACGAAATAATAACCAAATAATAGTGGTATCTATGTGGAGAGGCGGATAGTTGGCAAGTACGCACAAGTATGCACAAGTACGCAATAGACAGTTGGATATGCTGTGTTTTGCAGGGCACGGGCGCGCAGAACGTTTTGCCCCCAGGCCATTTGTCCAATTCCCGCCTCTCCACGTCGAGCAAAACCAAAAGGACTAAATAATTATGGGACCAAACGCAACAAAAATTGCAGATTTTATCTGTAAGGATGGCCTGGTCGCGATTGTGCGCGGCAATTTCCCCACCGATAAACTGCTGGAAATCGGCGACGCGCTGCTGGCCGCGCCGGTGCTGGTCATGGAAATCACGCTCAACACCACCGGCGCGCTGGAAGCCATCGAGCTGCTGCGCAAGCGCTATGGCGATAATATGGTGGTGGGCGCGGGCACGGTGCGCACCGTAGCGCAACTGCGCGATGCTATTGCGGCGGGCGCACAGTTTTCGGTTTCACCCAATCTGGATCTGGAAACGCTGGAACTGGCCCAGAACGCGGATGTGCTGCACTTGCCGGGCGTCTTCACGCCCACTGAAGCGCAGACAGCCTTTGCCGCGGGCTGCAAATATGTGAAGCTTTTCCCATCCGATGTCATGGGGCCGCGCTATCTCAAAGCCATCCGCGCGCCGCTGGATGATATCGGCTTCATCCCCACCGGCGGCATCACGCCCGAAAATGTGGGCGACTATATCCGGGCCGGGGCCGTGGGGGTGGGGCTGGGCAGCGCGCTGGTCACGGGGCCGGATCAAGGCGCCGACGACCTGATCCGCCGCGCGCGCGCCATCCGCAGCGCCTTCCAGGATGCCAAAGGGGAGACACAGGCATGAGTCGCTTTGACGTGACGACCACCGGCGAAGCGATGGTGCGCCTGAGCGTGGGCGTGGGGGAGCGCCTGGAAGTGACCGACCATCTGGACATGCGTCCCGGTGGGGCCGAAGCCAACCTGACCGTCGCGCTGGCGCGCATGGGGCGGCATGTGGCGTGGTCGGGCGGGCTGCCCAAAAATCCCCTGGGCCGTTTTATCGCCAATCACCTGCGCGTGGCGGGTGTGGATCTAGCGGGCATCATCTGGTCTGAAGAAGGCCGCCTGGGCACCTACTATGTAGAATTTTCCGCGCCGCCCCGCGCCACGCAGGTCACTTATGACCGAGCCAATTCAGTATCCGCCGCGCTCACCCCGGCGGATATGGACTGGGAGCTGCTGCTCGACACGCGCCTGCTGCATCTCACGGGCATCACGCCGCCCCTCTCGGCGGGCTGTGGTGAACTGGTGCAAGAAGCCGTGACCAAAGCCAAAGCCGCGGGCGTGCCCATCAGCTTCGATGTGAACTATCGCCAGAAACTCTGGTCCGAGCAAGCCGCGGCCGATTTTATCATCCCCCTGGTGCAGGGCATCGACATTTTCTTCTGTGGACGCAGTGACGCCAAACGCGTTATGGGCGTCGAAGGCGAGCCGGAGACTGTCATTCGCCGCCTGGCCGAAATCACCAACGCCAAGCTGTGTGTCATGTCGCTGGCCGAAAATGGCGTCATCGCCTTCGACGGCACGCAGACCTATCACGAGCCGGCCAAACCCGTGCAGATCATCGACCGGCCCGGCGCGGGCGACGGGCTGGCCGCGGGCGTCATCCACGGCTGGCTGGAAGGCGACTTGCAGTTAGGTCTGCGCACAGGCGTAGTCCTGGCCGCTTTGGCCCTGAGTCAGCATGGTGATATGATCGTCACCACCCCGGAAGAAGTCGCCGGTCTGGTCGAAACCAGCGATACGGTGCTGGTACGCTAGGGTACGAGGCTGAAGTGGGTGGTTAGCAAAGTTATGCATGCGTCGCGTAGTAGGTCACCGCTCCTGCGGTGACAAATGCGCTATCGGAAGATGTCACGCCAGGAGGCGTGACTGAAGTGGGTGGCTAGCAAAGTTATGCATGCGTCGCGTAGGTCACCGCTCCTGCGGTGACAAATGCGCTATCGGAAGATGTCACGCCAGGAGGCGTGACCTACAGTACTAACGCAGGACGCAAAATCGACACATAAAATTGGATGCGCCACACCAAAAGCTGGCGCGTGATTGGCGATTGCGCCGCGGGCAGCCTGTTTTTGCACCACCAACAGCTTGCCCTGCCGCCGATCTTCAGTGACCGAAACCGTTTACGGCCTTTAATGCCGAAGGAACACCGATGGATCAAGAAAAATCGCGCCGGTTTGCAATTTTGGCCGACCGTGACATCAACAAGGAAACGTTTGTAGACCCCTGGCCCGAAGCGGGCCTGATGGTCACCGACAGCCCCAACGACCCTATTCCCAGCCTCACCCTGGAAGCGGGGCGCGTGGTGGAAATGGACGGCCGCACGCGCGAAGATTTTGACGCGCTGGATATCTTTATCGCCGAGCACGGGCTGGATCTGGCCGTTGCCGCCGAAGCGATGGCGCGCCCTTCGCTGGAAATCGCACACATGTTGGCCGATGTGAATATCAGCCAAACCGCGGTGCGCCGCCTGGTCGCAGGCTGCACGCCTGCCAAGCTCTGCGACATCATCCGCCATATGAATGTGCTGGAGATGATGATGGGGCTGGCAAAGATGCGCGTGCGGCGCACGCCTGCCAACCAGGCGCATGTGACCAACTGGCGCGAACATCCTGCCCTGCTCGCGGCCGATGCTGCCGAAGCCGGGCTGCGCGGCTTTGTCGAAGTGGAGACCACCGTGCGCGTGGCACGCAACGCGCCCTTCAACGCGTTGGCAGTGCTCATCGGCACCCAGACCGGGCGCGGCGGTGTGCTCACCCAATGCGCGGTCGAGGAGGCGCTGGGCCTGCGCATTGCCATGAAAGGGCTGACTTCGTATGCCGAAACGCTCTCGGTCTATGGCACCGAACGCACCTTTGTGGATGGCGACGACACGCCCTGGTCCAAGAGTTTTCTGGCTGCGGCCTATGCCTCGCGCGGCGTCAAAATTCGCTTCACATCGGGCACCGGCTCCGAAGCGCTCATGGGCAATGCCGAAGGCTGCTCCATGCTCTATCTGGAAGCGCGCTGTCTGCTTGTGACCAAAGGCGCGGGCAGCCAGGGCGTGCAAAACGGCTCGATCTCGTGCATAGCCCTGCCCGAATCGCTGCCCGGTGGTGTGCGCGCGGTGCTGGCCGAAAATCTCATCGCGTCCATGCTGGGTCTGGAAGTGGCATCGGGCAACGATGCGCTGGCCTCCCATTCGGCCATCCGCAAAACCGCCAAGCTCATGCTCCAGTTCATCCCCGGCACCGATTTCATCTTTTCGGGCTATAGCGCCGTGCCCAAGCGCGATAATCTCTTTGGCGGCGGCAACTTCGACGCCGAAGATTTCGACGACTACAACGTACTCCAGCGCGATATGCAGGTAGACGGCGGTCTGCGGCCCGTGACCGAAGCCGACGTCCTGACCATCCGCCGGGAAGCGGCGCAGGCCATCCAGGCAGTCTACCGCGAACTGGATTTCCCGCCCATCACCGACGGCGAAGTAGATGCGGCGGTAGTCGCCCACAGCAGCGACGACATGCCCGAACGCGATCTGATTGTGGATCTGCAAGCCGCCGACGAATTTCTGGCAGGCCCACAGGATATGCTGACCGTGGTGGCCGCGCTGGACAAGCACGGCTATGGCAAGACTGCCCGCAACATCCTGGAGATGGGACGGCAGCGGGTCGCGGGCGATTATTTGCAGCCGTCGGCGATTTTCGACAAGAACTTCCGGGTGCTCAGCGGCGTCAACGACGTGAACGACTATGTAGGACCGGGCACGGGCTATCGCGTCCAGGGCGAACGCTGGGACGAAATCCAGAACATTCCCCAGGCCAAATCGCCCCGGGAATTCATCGCCGATCAGCTGGGCGAGCCGCTGGCAAAGCTGGCCGAAATGGGGCCTGCCCAGCCCGGCACGCGCGAAGAGGTGATAGTGGCCGTCGGCCCGGCCTTTGGCAAAGCCATGACCCGCACCATCAACGGGCTGGACCATGAAGACGTGCTGGAAGCCATCCTCACGGGTGTCGCCAAAGAAGGACTGATTGCGCGCATTGTGCGCGTGAAACACAGCTCCGACTGTGCCGCCATCGGGCATGTGGGGGCCGAACTTTCCGGTTCGGGCATCGCCATCGGCATTCAATCGCGCGGCACCACGGTCATCCACAAAAAGGGGCTGGCGCGGCTCAACAACCTGGAGCTGTTCCCCCAGTCGCCCAGCCTGACCCTGGAAATTTATGAAAACATCGGGCGCAACGCGGCTCGCTATGCCAAGCAGGAAGTGACCAAACCCGTCGCGGTAAAAATCGACAACTGGGCGCGCCTGAAGCTCATCGTCAAGACCACCCTTCTGCACCGCAAAGAGACCGAAGAAATTCGCGACGAGCCGCCCACCGAACTTTTCTTTGACTGGGAACCGGACGTATAGATCATGACACAGCCAGATAATCAGCATAACGGGCCGAGCAACGGCCAGTCGAACGGGCAGTCGAACGGGCAGTCAAACGGACAATCAAACGGGCAGCACA